>CANQCS010000005.1 GCA_947589745.1 uncultured Oscillospiraceae bacterium | reverse complement strand
CCCTGCCGCTCTCCCCGAGCGCCTCCTTGTCGCTATTTGCTCTTTCTATTCCCGCTGATTCAAAGGGATAACCATATTTCTTGAAAGAAAAAGTATCAAAAAGAACTTTACCATCGCTCTCAAAGCGTTGAGGTACCTACATTTCCCACACGGTAACGAAACATACTTTTAATGGGAGAATGGGATAAGCGCTGCGGGAAAGAACAACGGAGGGCTTGGGCAAGGAGCTAAGGACCGGTATCCAGTGGCGCAGCAAAACCGGTTCCTGCCGCTGTCCCGGACGCCGTGAATTTAATGATAGCAGGAAGGCTGCTGTACCGCATCAGGCGGTACAGCAGCCTTTTCTCGTCGGCTTGACTGGCTCTCCTATACAAAATTGTGAAACTTGGATTTCCGCAAGGTAATACTTTTTCTTGAAAGAAAAAGTATCAAAAAGAACTTTAGCATCGCTTCCAAAGCGTTGCAATACCTACATTTCCAGCACGGTAACGAAGTATGCTTCTAATGGGAGAATAGTATAAGAATAGTTCGATTTCATTGGACAATCGTATTACGAAGTGTCGCGACAGTCTGTCGTTCATAAATTTTTAACACTGAACGGCCGTAAATTTTTCCCAAATACCTCTTGCAATATCCCAGGAAATGGATTATACTGTCCCCACTCCAAAAGAGAACTGACAAGGGCAAACCTGTTGAAAGACAGGGACGCAAAACCAAGGGTCTAAAGTCATCATGACCATGACAGCCGGTTGCCGTGTTCCCCCTGCGCGTATCTGCCGCGGGGAGATCGACGACCGCTGATGGATGGCATCAGTGGTCTTTTTTGTTGTTGAACAGAATCTCCAGGAAACCGGACTGTGTGGCGAAGGTGACCGCAAAATGCACGTTTCGTTTTATTTCGCCGGGGCAGACGGGTGAGGAACCCAAGCCAGTTTCCCCTGGGATCACAGTGGAGTACCAAGCGCGAGAGCGCAGTATCATGCAGCAAATACCAGCAAAGGAGGAACCATTTATGAAACTGCGGAAGAACATCCACAGGCTGCTGGCCATCGTCCTGGCTCTGAACCTCTCGTTGAGCCTGGTCAACGTCACGGCCATGGCGGCGAATGAGGACGCCGGACGCATTCTGGTGTGCGGCAAAGTGGAGCACACCCACGACGAGACCTGCTACGGCGAACCGGAGATTATCTGCGGATTGGAGGAGGGCGCCGGCAGACACATCCACACGGAGGAGTGCTACGGGGAGGTCAAGACCCTGATCTGCGGGCAGGAGGAGAACGGGGGCCATGTCCACGGCGATGAGTGCTATCAGGTCACCGAGACCCGCACTCTGATCTGCGGCGAGGAAGAGAGAGACCCCGTCACCCGGGCGCAGCTCGACGAGAACGGGATGCCCAGCGCCGACCTGGCGCCGGTCGTGGTCGATCCCGGTCACAAACACAGCGACGGGTGCTACGCCGTGGAGACCAGCCGCGAGCTGATCTGCCCGATCTCCGAGGGCGAGGGCGGCCATACCCACACCGATGACTGCTACAAGACCGAAACCGGCCTGATCTGCGGTCAGGAGGAGAGCGAGGGACACCAGCACACCGGGGAGTGCTTCAAGTCCGAACTGACCTGCGGGTTGGAGGAGCATACGCACACGGATGGGTGCTACGCCGTGCGGGAGGACAGCCCCAATGGCGAGGACGAGGGTACGCCGGTTTCTATTGGCGATGTGGGCTACGATACCCTGCAACAGGCGCTTGATGCTGTCGAGGACGGTCAGACCATCACCTTGAATGGCGATCTTACCGAGTCCGTTACTGCGAAAGGCAAGAGTTTTACCCTTGACCTGAACAATCACACGCTGACAGTCGGTGCGGACAAGGCTGCCATCAACGTCACCCTTGCGAGCAACAATAGCGTAAAGATCATGAACGGCTCTATTGCGGGCAACGGAAGCGAGGGCCGGGGCATTTATATCAGCACCCCGTTAAATGGCGCGAACGCCAGTGTTGTGCTGACCGGCCTGTCGATTAGTGGCTGTAACTATATCGGCGGTCGGTGGAACTCAAACGGCGGCGCGGCCCTGTATGTGGGAGCCAACGAAACAACTGTCACGAACTGCACATTTGAATACAATACGTTCAGCGATTCCGCTGTCTTTATCACTGGTGTCACAAGTAATGTTGGAGGAAAGTATATAACTGAGGGGTCCGTAAGTTTCACAGACTGCAAGTTCCTCAATAATACCGAGAAAGATGCTTGGAGCGCCTATACTTCCAAAACAGTGTGCGCCAATGTTTCGGCTAAGTTTTATAACTGTACGTTTTCTCGGAACACCGCTCAAAAGGCCGGTGCGCTGTATATCGCCGGAGGCGTAGAGACCACTGTTAGTGGTAGCCAGTTCGACAACAACAAGACTGTTTGCGGAGTGGGCGATTCCGGCGCTGGCGCGCTTTTCATCGATTATGACGCTGATGTTACAATCAGCGGGTCCACATTTACTGGCAACCAATCCGAGGGTATGTACGGCGCGATCTATAATTACGGAAAGGCCACGCTCACGGATACGATCATTACCAACAACTATGCGGCCAGCAACGATAAAACCGCCGCTGGCGGCATTGGTTATGGCACTACCATTTATGAGTCCGGTACACTCTATGGTAACACAAAGGGCGAGGATACTCCCAGCGACATCTACTTCTGCAACAGCTCCAGCAAGCTCATGTCCGCAGCCAGTATGGAGGTCAATGGAATAGGGGGAACTCTCATTTGGAAGGCTGATCCGATTGATGAGAGCACCGGCAAGGTATGGAAGGACGGAATCAAGGGTGAAAGCGGTTCCTGGAACATCTACGCCACGGTGGATGATGGATCGGAATCCGAGGGGCCTGATAAGCCCGTGGAGCCGGAGGATCCCAAACCCACTATGGGTACTTTGATTCTCAACTATGCTGTTGAAGGCGCTAACAGCACTAAAACCTATCGGATTACTGTTTCAGGTGAAGATTACTCTAAGCAGTATGAGTTCAAACCAGCTGCACCAAGTCAAACCATTGAGAATTTGAAGCCCGGAACGTATAGGTTTACCGATAATTCGAGCGCGTACTCCAGCATCAAGGGCTATACTTTGGCCATCGAGGGCTTGGAGCCGGTAGAGGTAAAGGCCGGGGAGACGACCACAGTCACAGTGAAGTATATCTATACTTCTGAGAACATCGGTACTCTCAGCCTCACAAATAAAATCGAAGGCGATTGCCCTGAGGCGTTTGAAAAAACCTATACCTTTACCGTTACGAATGGTAAAACGACGAAGACGCTCGAAGTCACAGGTGCTGGCAGCGCGACTGCCCAGCTTGACGCTGGATCGTACACATTGACGGCTCCTGACGGTAAGATCGATGGTTACACTTATACCGTCGATAGCCAGAAAGATGTTACGATTACCGCCAATAAGACGTCCCAGGTGTTTGTCACCTACTCCTACAAGATGGAAGAGAAAGGCGACCCGGTGGCGAGGATTGGTGAGAACGAATACACCTCTCTCCAGGCGGCTATGAACGAGGCCAAAGACGGCGACATTATTGAGGTACTGGGTAATTTGACCATCGATGATACTGTCCAGGTCACCACGAGCGTCACCCTGACCTCTGCGGCTGGCGGTAACTATACCATTACCAGGGGCGCGGCCCTTGTAGATCATGGTACATCCGCCACAGCCTTCTGTAAGGACAATATGTTCGTTGTGGACAGCGGTACCCTGAAATTGGAGAATATCACCCTGGATGGCGGCAGCGAAGATGGATTGAGCCCCCGCAGCGCGGTCATCCGGGTGAATAAGGACGGCGGCCTGACGCTGGACAACGGAGCGACGGTCCAAAACAATAAGCTGCGCTATGACGGGACGTACAATAACGGCTTTGGTGGGTATATAACAGGCAGTGAGGATGCTGACGTTTATAAGATCTATAACGGCGGCGGTGTCTATGTGAACGGCGGCGCCGTGACCATGAATAATGGTGCTTTTATTCAGAACTGTCAGGCCCATAACGGTGGCGGCATCCTGGTGGAGTTCGGCACTTTCACCATGAACGGCGGCACCATTCAGAACAACACCGCTTCCTTTAAGAATGCCCAGAGAAATGTCAGCGGCGAAATTTGGTACGATTTTGACGTGGGCTGCGGCGGCGGTGTCATGGTTGGCGGCTACGGATCCATGGTTTATAAGGGAGGTACCATCAAGAACAACCAGGCTGGCTTCGGCGGCGGCATTTCCGTCGGCCAAGAGTTTGAGTATATGCGGACTGGAGTCGTATCAGGTGAGCAGTTCACCATGGACGACGTAGACTGCTATGTCACAAACAACGAAGCCAAGGCCAACGGCGGCGGCATCTTCGTCGGCTGGGGCGTCACCGCCATTGTCACGGCTGGCTATATCACCGATAACGAGTGCGCTACTGAGCAAAAGTCGTTCACCACCGGAGGTCACACTGCCCTCTATGGCGGCGGCGGTATCTACGTCCAGGGTGACGAGGATTACTCCGGTGTGCTGAAGATTATGGGTGTGGAGATCACCGGCAACAATGCCATTGATAACGGCGGCGGCGTGGCCGGGTGCCCCTACTCCGAGGTGAAGGTATACTTCGACGAGAGCGGGGTGATTTACGGCAACAACGATGGCACCGTTGGTACCGGGAACCTTACGAAGCCCCATGAAGAGGTCTACATCACTGCCCACGATTGGGACGGTGTTGCTCACCCCGAAGTAAAGTTCTCTCCGTTCATGGTCGGCGGCGGCGCGTACAACTGGACGGACAGTGATGGCAATAGCATCGACTACGATCTGCTTACTGGGATTCTGTCGGATGGCGCGATCTCCCTCTACAACGACCTTACCTCCGACAACGATGGCGTGGTTACAGCCCGCGGCTTCATCTCCACCCATATCACCGGCAACACATCCCACTCCAGCGGCGGCGGCATCGGCACCAACGGTACTGTTGAGGTTGGTACGCCCAGCACGGAACCGGCCACTGCCTCCCTGACCGTCAGCAAGACCGTCACCGGCAACGCGGGTGATACCGACAAAGAATTCCATTTCACCGTGACGCTGTCTGATACCGCTATTAACGGTACCTACGGCGGTATGTCCTTCAAAGATGGCGTAGCTGCATTCACCCTGAAGCACGGCCAGAGCAAGACCGCCACCGGCCTGCCCAAGGATATCACCTACACTGTTGCCGAAACCGAGGCCAATCAGGACGGCTACACCACCACCTCCACCGATGCGACCGGTACCATCAAGGAGGGTGAGACCGCCAAAGCCGAATTCAGCAACAGCAAGAGCATCCCCACCCCCAGCAAGGGCAAGCTGACCATCACAAAGACCGTCTCGGGCGGCAGCGGCGAGGCGGCGGAGAAGGAGTACACCTTCACCGTCACCGGCCCGGACGGCTACAGCAAGACCGTGACCCTCAAGGACGGTGAGAGCGAGACCCTGCGGAACCTGGATCCCGGCACCTACACCGTCACCGAGGCCGACGCCAGCATTGACGGCTGGAAGTGGACCGTCAGCGGCGAGGGCGACGTCACGGTGGAGGCCGACAAGACCGCCAATGTCACCGTCACCAACACCTACGAAAAGAATCTCGGCTCCCTCCAGATCAGCAAGCAGGTCGTGGGCGGCGGCAGCGAGACCAACGGCAAGACCTACACCTTTGACGTCACCGGCCCCGATGGCTACAGCGAGAGCGTGACCGTCAGCGGCGGCGGCAGCGCCCTCCTCAACAACCTGAAGCCCGGCGACTACACCGTCACCGAGCGTGACGCGGAGATCCCGGGCTACACCCTGGCCGTCACCAGCGAGGGCAGCGCCACGGTGGAGGCAGGGGAAAAGGCCGAGGTCACCGTGACCAACACCTACACCGAGATCAAGGGCTCCCTCCAGATCACAAAGAACGTGGTGGGCGGCGGCGATGAGGTGGCCAACAAGACCTATGTGTTCGACGTGACCGGGCCGGACGGCTACAGCACCACGGTTGAGGTCACCGGCGCGGGCACCGCGACGCTGGAGGACCTGGCTCCCGGCGAGTACACCATTACCGAGCAGGACGCCAGCATTGAGGGTTACACCCTGGAAGTCACCGGCGACACCACCGCGGTTGTGACCAACGATGGCACTACCGCCCAGGCCGCCGTGACCAACACCTACACCCCCGAGACCGGCTCCCTGACCATCACCAAGCGCGTGGTGGGCGGCGGCGTGGCCGCTGCGGTGCGGACCTACACCTTCCTGGTGACCGGCCCGAACGGCTACAGCCAGACCGTGACCATCAACGGTGCGGGCACCGTGACCCTTGAGGACCTGCTCCCCGGTGAGTACACCGTGGAGGAACTGGATGCCAGCATCATCGGCTGGAGTTGGTCGGCGAGCGGGCAAGGCGCTGTGACGGTAGAAGCCGGACAGAGCAGCGCGCTGGCCATCACCAACACCTATGATACCCCGGATGAGCCTGATGAACCGGATAACCCGCCTCCGGAGAATCCGCCGGACAATCCCCCGGACAACCCGCCGGATACTCCTCCTGAGACTGATATCCCGGACATCACGCCTCCGACCACCGACATTCCTGACATGGACATTCCGACAACGGATATCCCCGACGTGACGCCTCCGACGACGGATACGCCTGACACGGACATTCCCGATGTGACGCCTCCGACAACGGATACGCCCGATACGGATATTCCCGATGAGGAGCCCCCGACGACGGATATCCCGGACGAGGAACCGCCGCTGGAAGAGATCCCGGACGAGGAGCCCCCGCTGACGGAGATCCCCGACGAGGACGTCCCGATGGACGATGTGCCCCAGACCGGCGACAAGAGCAAGAAGGGCCTGTGGATGCTGATGGCCATTCTCTCCATGATCGGTATGGCCTTCTCCTCCAAGAAGGACAACGAGGCCGGAGATCAGTAATTGAAACACAGCACAGGGGACAGCCCGATACGGGCTGTCCCCCCTGCTCGCTGCTTTATTTGGTACCGCCGATTTGCCTGGCCCAAATGTCTGTATTGACATTGGCGAAAGAACTCACTATAATGTATTCAACCTATAAAGAGCGGCGCGAGGGACAGACCCGATGACCGTCCACCAACTTTCCGTATGGAGTAGTGGTAAAGTCTGAACGATAGGTGCTGATACAACGGTGGGCGCCTATCTGACGATGGGAGCCTTTTTTGTTGCCCTCTTTGTAGGGAATACTTATAGGGAGGGCTTTCACCATGTCTAATACTTTTTCTTGAAAGAAAAAGTATCAAAAAGAACTTTAACATCGCTCTCAAAGCGTTGCAAAACCTACATTCTCGACACGGTAACGAAATATACTTCTAATGGGAGAATAGTATAAAATCAAAGTAACGTCCAACTTTCTCAATAGGGTCAGGAATCGGTTCATCATGCTGTTTGGCAGGCCCGTCGTCATCGGCAGGACATACGGCGGAGTTGTTGTTGGGGACAGGATGGAACAGGCCGTGTGCAGGGCAGCGCTGTATGAGGATACCGGCTTGGTCCTTGCCGCCCCTGACAACAGAGCATTCACGCTCGTATCCGGGGACATCGCCGTTTACCGCAATATGGTCTACGCGGATAATTATGTCTCCAGATTCTTTTTCAATGCGCCTGTCACTGCGGAGACCAGCATCGGCGAGCTGCGGCGCAAAATGCCTTTCGCTCCTCCCGGATTTCTCAAGATGATTATGAAAAGCGTGTCTTGATTTTGTGTTTCTTTTTCCTGCGTTGCGGCCGTCGTCATCTCCGAAATATTCAAGTCCTACTCCAATTCAAGGCAGGGGAGGATAGAGAGCATGCTCTGAAGGACTGCGCTTTTGGCAAAAAATTACCACCCCCCTTATTGAAAAACAACGGGCAATAGGATATACTAGCCATACCGATTTTGTCGAATATTGCTGAATCGCCGCAGGGGGGATGCTCCGATGGAACAGGCAGGCCGCACCGTAAAACTACTGAAAAACCGCATCTATCCCACCTACCAGCTTTTTGCCGTCATGGGGAACCGGAAGACCGATCCCCATGACGGTTTGCGCCTTGGGGCCCTGACCGCCATGGAGTGGCTGGCCCGCCGCTTGGGGGACGAGGCGCCCCCGGCGCTGTCCCAGGCCCCCGGCCCGGAGAGGTACCGGGAGACAGATGACGCCTGCCTCCCCTCTCTGCACATCAGCCAGGGCTATGTGGTGGATGTGGTGTCCCTGCCGGAGCAGGGCACCTGGAATTTACAGATCACGGAGCCGGATCTGGGCTCTGACCCGGGCAATCCGGAGCAAAAACGCGGGGCTGTGCCCGGCCGGGTCATTGAGACCAACGTGGCGTTCCGGATCTGCGGCAAGCAGTTGGAGTGCGGATTTCAGACCGCCGTATCCGACCCGGAGGGGACGGAGCAGCCGGCGGAGGTGTACCGGCTGGCCTTTGTCCGACGGCTCGTGGAGCACCCGGATTTCGGCCTGACGCAGGTACTCCCTCTGACTCACGATGTGGCCAGGGCAGACACCGCTTCCCAGCTGAACACCCTGCTGAATCTGTGGAGGGACCCGGAAAACCAGCTTCCCTGCGTTGTCTTCACGCATCTGCGGCGGAAATCTGTTTTGCCGGAGCCGCCAAGCGGACTTGCAACTGGCTTTTCCCTGCGGCTCAATCCGGGCGCCGTGCTATTCCCCGCCAAGTCCGCCCCGTCCATGCCCTCTCCCGCGCCGGCTGTTCCGGTTGTCCAGGTGGAGGAGCCGCCCTATGACATGGCCGGTTTTGCCAAATACGGCGTCACCTTCTGCCGGACCTGGCTGCTGGCCGACGCCCTGCTGGAGCGGTTCGGCAGGCAAGTGAAACTGGACATTGCGCCCGGGGACATCGCGGTCCTGGAACCCCAGCGCTTTGGGGGCGGGGCGTACCGCCTGCCCTATCAACAGAACGCTACCCGCCGCCGGGAGACCATGGACCGGCTGCAGCAGGAGATGTACACCTACTGCCGGGGCCGGAATGTGTCTTTCGGCCATATCGCCTTTCTGTCCGCGGCAAGAGAGAATCTGCTGCGCAGCACGGCGGACCTGGTCCGTGAAGCGCGGGACGTGTCGCTGGACCATGAACAGCGCCTGGCGCTGCTCCAGGCCCAGTGGAGGACCGAGCTCGGCCGGCAGGAAGCGGAGCGGCAGGCGCTCACGGAGCAGCTGGAGCGGCAGAGGCAGTACGCGGTCCGGCTGGAGCAGGAAAAGCAGGCCCTCCGAGAGGAGCAGGTCCGGGAGCGGCAGCGGCTCGACGCCCTTCTGGGAAAGAAGGACGAGGACATCGCCTACCTCCGCCGGAAGCTGAGTCAACCGAAGGACCACACCGAGATCGCCGGATGGGTGGAGCGGACCTTTGCCGGGCGGCTGATCCTGCATCCCAGGGCGGTCAGTCTGCTCTCGGATAAGTCCGCCAGGACCACGGACATTGGTCTGCTCTGCGACGCGCTGGACTTTTTGGCAACCGACTACTGGGCGCGCCGGTATGAAAACCTGTCCACGGAAGAGATGCTCAGCCGGTGCGCGGAGAAGTATGGGAGGCCCTTCGAGGTGACCCCGGTGGGGAATGTGACGATAGAGGCCTTCCCGGAGCAGTACAAGGTGAAGTATTTTCCGGGACCCATGGGAGAAATTACGGACAGCCCGCTGGACTTCCATCTGCGGGTGGGGAACGACGCGGAGAATCTGGTAAGGATCTACTTCTTGCACGACGATGGGAAGAAGCGCATCGTGGTCGGGTCACTGCCGCGGCATCTGAAGGCAGTGACGATCCGGTAACTGAAGCGAGCGTACCATCCTTCTGGTTCGCGGAGACGTACTCTCCATGGGAGCGTCGGACGGGGCCGTCACACAGGAATGCCAGTATAGAAGGTCATCATATCCCAAGGGGATCATTTTTTGAATTATCAGGAAAGAAAGGAGAAAATCGAAATGAAAACGTCACAGCACTATCGTCCAAGGAGAGATGCCTGTCCGCCAGTCGTGAGGCGGCTTTTCACGGCGATGCTCGCGGTTACTGTCTGCCTGAGCCTGATGTCTCCGGCGGCGGCCGCGAGCAAGGCGAAGAGCGATGAACTTTTGGCGGCGCAGACCCTCTACGAATTGGGACTCTTTCGGGGGACCGGCCAGAACCCCGACGGAAGTCCGGACTTCGCGCTGGACCGGGAGGTCAACCGGTACGAGAGCGTCGTGATGCTCGTCCGTCTCGCCGGTGAGTCCGAGGAGGGAAATCTGCCCACCCCCTTCACAGACCTGGTCTCCTGGGCCGCGCCCTATGTGGGCATCTCCTACGCCAACAACTGGGTCACGGGTACCTCCGCCACCACCTTCGGTGGGAATCAAACCACCAGCGCAACGCAGTATTTGACCCTTGTACTGAGGACCTTAGGTTACAAGAGCGGTGATGACTTCCAGTGGAACAGGGCGTGGGAGCTGTCCGACGAGATCGGCCTGACAAACGGGGAGTACAATGAAGAGACCGTGCGCTTCACCCGCGGAGATATGGCGAAGATTTCGCTCCGTGCGCTGTTTTTGGAATCCAAATGGTCGAAACATACAGATTACACACTTCTGGACGACCTGATCAAGCGCGGCAAGGTGCCCGCCGACGCGAAGGAGCTTCCCAGTGTAAAGCGGGCGAAGATCGACTTCATCTTCCCGAATTCTAAATTTTACATCCTGGGCGAGGACGATCAGGAGATCGCCCCGTATCTGCAAAAGGCGGCTGAGCGGAAGGAGCGGATACTGAACTCCCCCACCGGGATCGTAAAAGCGGATGAGTTTATCCCTGGGGAAACCTACTCCAGCACCGCTTACTATGTATCCCCATCCGGGGACGACGCGAACGACGGCCTGACCCCCGAGACCGCCTGGCGCACGCTGGAGCGGACGCTGAAGGTATCACTCAACGAGGGGGACGCAGTGTTCTTCCAGCGCGGGGCGGTGTACCGCGTGCCCGACGGCCTGCCGCTCTTTACGGGCGTCACCTACTCCGCCTACGGGGAGGGCAGCAAGCCGGTGTTCACGGTATGCGAGGAGAACAGCGCGAGGCCGGAGTGCTGGAAGCTGACCTATGAGGGACCCGGCGGGGAGAAGATCTGGCGGTTTTACAAGCAGATGTACAGCGCCGCCGGGATCGTATTTGACGATTCCTCCTACGCGAAGCACATATTCGAGTGGCCAACGCCTCAGGGATGGATGACTATTGAATATCCCGCGCTTGACCCGGTCCACGGGGAATTCAACAGGGACGACCCCTGCGCACGATATGAGTTGACCGGCACCGGGGAATACCCCACGCCCGAGCAGGCGCTCACGGAGGATATGTCCTTCATATTCCGCCCGGACACCGATGTGTCGGCCTACCCCATCAACTTTGACGGGGGCGTTGGCGCCGGTGATATATGGCTCCGTTGTGACGCAGGCAATCCCGGCGAGCTGTTCGGTGACGTGGAGGTCATCGCTCTGTCACAGCCGAGGTCCACAAAGGGCTTATCCGTGAATGTCCTCATGGCTTTGGAGACTTCGGCGGACAGGTTCGTACTGGACAACATCTCCATCAAATATTTTGCGGACAACGCGCTCTCCGGGTGGCTTTCCGAAAACTTCGGCGCGGTCATACAGAACTGCACGGTGGAGTGGGGAGGCAGCAGGTACCATAACGCGTTATCAGAGGAACCGACGGTGGAGTTCTTTCAAATCGGAGACGGGATCTACTGCGTCGGTTCCGACACGGTGATCCGAAACTGCTATATGCGCCAATGCTCAAACGGATTCACCTTTGAGAATTGCCCGGAAATGCCCGCCAGCTGCGGCACTTATGAGGCCTGCGGAAACCTGCTGGAAAATTGCGCGCAAGGCATCAGGACATACCTCATAGAGCCCTACGCGGAACAGTTTGAGTCGCTGGTATTGCGGGACAACATCGTTTTGAATACCGGTGACTGCATGAACAGCGGCTGCTCTGAGATCCCGGCGGCCATTGATCTTGGGTCCGATATACAGTTCTCAAAATACATCGAGGTCACAGATAACGTGATGATCGGAAGCACGGAGGTGTTGATGCGTATACCTCCGGTCAACTGGGTGAGAGCGGACCTCTCCCAAAACGTATTCGCCCAGTCCCGTGACGGCCTGCTTGCAGTGGAGATGAGATTTGATGAGGACGGCCGCTTTACCTGGTATGAGATGAGCGACATCGGATAGGTTCTCCAGTTCATCGCTTTCGCCAGCACGGTCGCAGCGCCTATCAAAACAGTATAGTAAAAAGAAAGGAGAGCTTCCCATGAAAAAGCAACTGATTTCTTTCCTGCTGGCCCTGACCATGATATTGTGCATGGCGGAACCTGCCCTGGCCGCCACCTTCCCCGACGTGCCCGAGGATGACTGGAGCTATGCGTATGTGGAGGAGGCCGTGGCGCTGGGGCTTATCAAGGGCCGGGGCGACGGCACCTTTGACCCGACGGGTGAGGTCACCTGGGCTGAGTTCGCCACGATGACGGCGCGGCTCCTGTACCCGGAAGAAACCGCCACTCTGCCCGCTACGGTTCCCTGGTATGAGGGACCCTTCGATCTGCTGCGGGAGAAGGGCGTCTCCGACAGGGTGGACCTGATGGGCGGCTTCTACTACTACAACGGCTTTGAGTCCCCCGGAGAAGTGATGTGCCGGGCGGAGATGGCCTCTTTCATCATCAACGCCCTCTCCGCTGCGTCCTATCAGCTCCCCACGCAGGAACAGATCAACTCCGTGTGGTTCCCGGACCTGGGGGAGATGCTCATGTACGACCTGGACGATATCAGGAGCGTGTACGCGCTGGGCATCATCAACGGCACCGGGGACGGGAGCTTTGCCGGGGACGCTACCATGACCCGCGCCCAGGCGGCCAAGGTCCTTATCATGATGAGCCGCCTTGATAAAACGGCTGCTCCCGGCACTCCGGAGATGCCGGATACACCCGATGTGCCGGATGAGCCAGACACCGAGCAGCAGTCCCTGACGCCGGAGAGCCTGTACAGCGCGATGATCGCCATGAAGGCCCAGTACCCCGAGGGTATGCCCTGGACCAACGCCAACGAATACGTCTGGTACGCGATCCCCAACACCATCTACACCGGCGGGGGCTGTGTCGCCTTTGCTTTCATTCTCTCCGACGCCGCCTTTGGGGACCTCCCCGCCCGGGAGGTTTCCCCCGTCCGCTTCGAGGATGTCCGCGTGGGCGATATCCTGCGGATGGAAAACGACACCCACAGCGTCATCGTCCTGGAGAAGCACGAAAACTCCGTCATCATCGCCGAGGGCAACTATAACAGCTCCATCCACTGGGGCCGCGAGCTCTCCCGCGAGGCCGTGGAAAGCGCCGACTATATGTACACAAGATATCCCAACTGACTTTCAGCACAGCCTTCGGCCTAGGCCGGAGGCTGTGCTCATTATGGGAGTGACCGATATATGCGGCCGTTCGGGAAGAACTCCCGGTATCCGCCTGAAGCGTGACGACTTTTCTCCAAATGGAAATTGCTTGCACCCTGTATCAAGCTCACAGAAGATGGGGGGCCCCTGACAGGCAAGCGAGGGCGTCCGGCCACCGGCCGGACGCCCTCGTTCACCTGTCAAAAGCATCACATATCGCTGAGACAGTCCTTGTTTTTCACGAAATACTCCACGCCGGAGTAGATGGTGGTGACCACGATCACCGCCACGCAGACGGTGTTGAGGATCTCTGGGATAGGCAGGAACATGAGGACGATGCACACCATGGTGGAGGCGGTCTTGACCTTGCCGGACCATCCGGCGGCGATGACCCGGCCCTTGTCGCTGGCCACCATGCGGAGGCCGCTGACGGCAAACTCCCGCACCAGCACGATGAGCAGCGCCCAGCCCGCCATCTGGCCCTTGTCCACGAACCAGACCATGGCGGCCATGACCAGCATCTTGTCCGCCAGCGGGTCGGCGAACTTGCCGAAGTCGGTGATGAGGTTGTACTTCCGGGCGATCTTGCCGTCCAGCATATCCGTCAGGCTGGCGACAATGAAGATCACCAGGGCGATGATGGACGCATAGGGCACGTCCAGATACAGCACCAGCAGGAAGGGCAGTATCAGGATGATGCGCAGCAGCGTCAGTTTATTGGGCAGATTCATGGTCCGTTCCTCCTTCTATTCCTCCGCCAGCTCGCCGGTGAGCTCGCCGTCCATGGTCCCGGTGATGCGCACGGGGACGAAAGTCCCGGCGGCGGGTTCCGACTCAGCGGTGAAGTAGATCTTTCCGTCGATGTCCGGGCTCTCGGCGTAGCTGCGGCCCACATAGCTCATGGACTGGCTGTCGAAGCCCTCGCAGAGGACCTCCACCGTCTCACCCAGCCGCTCCTCGTTCCACTCGTCCATGATGCGGGACTGGAGGTCCACCACCAGCTCCGCCCGGCGCTCGGCCTCCTCGGTGGGGACCCGCTCCATTTTGGCGGCGGGGGTGCCGTCCTCGGGGGAGTAGGGGAACACCCCGGCCCGGGGCATCCGCTGGTCCCACAAAAACTGGCACAGCTCCTCGAAGGCGGCCTCGTCCTCACCCGGCAGGCCGGTGATGATGCTGGTCCGCAGCACCAGGCCGGGGATGCGGTCCCGCAGCTTGTCCAGCAGGCCCTCGATGTACGCCTTGTCGCCCCGCCGGTTCATGCGGCGGAGGATACCGTCGTTGCAGTGCTGGAGGGGGATGTCCAGGTATTTGAGGATCTTGGGCTCCCTGGCAATCACGTCGATCAAACGGTCGTCCATCTGGTCAGGGTACAGGTAGTGCAGCCGGATCCAGTGGAAGTCCAGCCTGCTCAGCTCCTCCAGCAGATCGGCCAGATGGTGCTGTCCGTCCCAGTCGGTTCCGTAGCGGGTGATATCCTGGGCGATGACGATAAGCTCCTTCACGCCCTGTTCCGCCAGACCACGGGCCTCCTCCAACACCTTGTCCATGGGCCTGCTGCGGTACTTGCCCCGCAGCTTGGGGATGATGCAGAAGGCGCACCAGTTGTCGCAGCCCTCGGCGATGCGCAGATAGGCGTACCAGGAGGGCGTGGTGAGCACCCGTCCGAACTCGTCCACCGGGGCGTCGATGGAGGCGAAGCGGCTAGCCCGCTCCCCGGCCATGACTGTCTCCACGGCGGAGACGATATCCTTGTAGCTGCCGGTGCCCATGATGCCGTCCACCTCCGGCAGCTCCTTCAGGACTTCGTCCTGATACCGCTGGGTCATGCAGCCGGTGACCAGGATCTTTTTGACCTGTCCGGCCCGCTTCAGCTCCGCCATCCGGAGGATGTACTCAATGGCCTCCTCGTTGGCGGAGGCCAGGAACCCGCAGGTGTTGACGACCACCACGTCGGCGCCCTCCGGCTCCGGCTGGAGCACGTGGCCCGCAGCCTCGCAGAGGGACATCATCTGCTCACAGTTGACGGTGTTTTTGGCACAGCCCAAAGAAATAAAATGCAGTTTATATGGCATAGAAACGCTCCTTTTTAAGGGGGCTCCGCCCCCAACGGGATTGATAGGCACCCTGGGGGTGCCTGCCGTCCCCTGGTTACTTTTCCCTTGCAGGAAAAGTAACCAAAAGTGCATTTAAGAAAACCGAAGGTTTTCTTAAAAATCTTTCCTGAATTTTTTGGTTTGGTTTTGCGCTCGACCTTTGGATGGTTTTGTCTAAACTGTTCTTGCTCCCGTGTATGGGGCGAAGCGGCTGTTTCAGTATGTCCCCAAGGGGATTGAAGCGCTGGTGCAGGGGCCCATTGGATGCGTTGGTCGTTTTGTGCTTGTCCGACTGCTTTCTGCTCCGTTCCACTACGCACAGGACAGATTTCCGTATACGGCCCGACAAGAAATATCTACCAATTGCGTAGTGGAACGGAGCAACCAGCAGTAAAAATACGGAAAAACCAACACCGCAGTACCGATGAAAGCATTCTCTGGGTCCTATCCAACACAAATCTGCCCTTAACGTTCTTCCAAACGGCAGGGATTCTTAAGGGGGCGCGAGCCCCCTTAAGCGCACTTTTGGTGACTTTTCCTGCGAGGGAAAAGTCACCCAGGGGGCGCCCCACTGGGGGGCGAATCAATCCCGGTGGGGGCGGAGCCCCCACACCCCCACGGTAGTCAGGAGATATCCGCCAAATCGAGATATTTATACCCCTCGTTGGCGATATAATCCTTTCTCCCCTGTAGATTGTTGCCCAGCAACAAATCAAACATCCGGTCGGTTGCCTCGGCGTCCCGAGGCATCACCTTAATGAGCCGCCGGGTCTCCGGGTTCATGGTGGTCAGCCACATCATCTCCGGGTCGTTTTCGCCCAGGCCCTTGGAGCGGTCGATCTTGTACTTCTTCCCCTCCAGCTCCTTGACGATCTCGTTCTTCTCCTTCTCCGAGTAGGCGAACCACGTCTTCTCCCCGCAGTTGATCTCAAAGAGCGGCGACTCCGCGATATACACATATCCTTTTTCAATGAGCGTGGGACACAGCCGGTAGATCATGGTCAGGATCAGCGTCCGGATCTGGAACCCGTCCTCGTCCGCATCCGTGCAGATGACCACCTTGCTCCAGCGGAGGTTGTCCAGGTCGAAGGCGCTCAGGTCCTTCACGTGCTTGTCCTTGACCTCCACCCCGCAGCCCAGGACTTTCATCAGGTCCGTGATGATCTCGCTCTTGAAGATGCGGGCATAGTCCGCCTTCAGGCAGTTGAGGATCTTGCCCCGGACGGGCATGATCCCCTGGAACTCCGCGTCCCGGCTCAGCTTCACGCTGCCCAGGGCGCTGTCGCCCTCCACGATGTAGATTTCCCGGCGGGACACGTCCTTGGTCCGGCAGTCCACGAACTTCTGCACCCGGTTGGCGATGTCGATGCTGCCGGACAGCTTCTTCTTCACGTCCAGGCGTGCGCTCTCCGCCTTCTCCCGGCTCCGCTTGTTGATCATCACCTGCTCGGCGATGCGGGTGGCGTCGTTGGGGTTCTCGATGAAGTAGATGTGGAGGCGGTCCTTCAGGAAATCCGTCATGGCCTCCTGGATGAATTTGTTGGTGATGGCCTTCTTGGTCTGGTTCTCGTAGCTGGTCTGGGTGGAGAAGTTGTTGCTCACCAGCACCAGGCAGTCCTCCACATCCGCCCAGGTGATCTTGCCCTCGTTCTTCTGGTACTTGCTGTTCTGCTTCAGCCAGCCGTCGATGGCGCTGATAAAGGCGGACTTGGTGGCCTTTTCCGGGCTGCCGCCGTGCTCCAGCCAGGAGGAGTTGTGGTAATGCTCGATGACCGCCGCCTTGTTGGAGAAGCAGAAGGAGGTGGAGAGCTTGACCTTGTACTCGTCCTTGTCCGCCCGGTCGCGGCCCCGGCGCTCCGCCTCCCAGAACACCGGCAGGGTCAGCGTGTCCTCCCCCGCCAGCTCCCGCACATAGTCCGCGATGCCGTTCTCATAGAGGAACTCCGTGGTCTCGAACTTGTTGGGCGCGGTCTCCACCCGAAGGCGGAATGTGATGCCCGCGTTCACCACCGCCTGCCGCTTCATCACGTCCGCGAAGTACTCCGGCGGGATGTTGATGTCGGTGAACACCTCCAGGTCCGGCAGCCACCGGGTCCTGGTGCCGGTCTTCTTCCGGGTCAGCGGCGTCTTCTGGAGCTCCTGGCCCTTCTTGCCGGTGACCTGGCCCTTCTCAAAGTGGAGCCGGTACTCGAAGCCGTCCCGCCAGACCGTCACGTCCATGTACGCGGACGCGTACTGGGTGGCGCAGGAGCCCAGGCCGTTGAGGCCCAGGGAGTACTCGTAGTTCTCCCCCTCGTTGTTGCCGTACTTGCCGCCGGCATAGAGCTCGCAGAACACCAGCTCCCAGTTCCAGCGCTGTTCCTTCTCGTTCCAGTCCACCGGGCAGCCCCGGCCCTGGTCCTCCACCTCCACACTGTGGTCCAGAAAGGCGGTGACGGTGATGAGCCGCCCGTGGCCCTCCCTGGCCTCGTCGATGGAGTTGGACAATATCTCAAAGACCGCGTGCTCGCAGCCCTCCAGCCCGTCGGAGCCGAAGATGACGCCGGGGCGCTTCCGCACCCGGTCCGCTCCCTTCAGGGCGCTGATGGACTCGTTGCCGTAATCCTTTTTCCGCTGTGCCGACATGTAGTTCCTCCGGATCAAAAATCGCATTCTGCCCTATAGTGTACCAAATTTGCGGAGGAATGGCAAGAGGGTATGACGGGATTTCCGCCGGAAAAGCCGCCCGCCCCGTCCGGCTTGACAAAAAACCGGCAAACTCCGGAAAAAGTGACGGCCCCGGCGGTGGACATAACCGTTATGGAACCCCGGAAATACACGGTGTTCCTGGAGTTTTGCACATTATCCACACAGTTATCCACATCGTTATGTTAACAGCTGTGGAAATGAAAAAGTTAGGGAATCCGCGCCAGGGGGGCGGAAGGACGGCGGAACGGGACATTTCACGGCGGAGCGGGAAAAAAAGTTGACTTTGTTTCCACAACCCGCCACCCGCCTGTGGTATCATAGGGGCACACCGGCCCTGAACCGCGCCGTTTTGTTGGAAAACCGGGGCCGGGAATCTGCGAGAGGATAGCCGACATGTACAAGTTTTTTGCCTACATCAGCCGGATGAAGTACATCACCCGCTGGTCCCTGATGCGCAACAGCATGACCGAGAACATCCAGGAGCACAGCCACATGGCTGCCGTCCTGGCCCACGCCCTGGCGGTGATCCGCCGGGACGTGTTCCACCGGCCCTGCGACCCGGACAAGTGCGCCGCCGCCGCCCTCTTCCACGACGCCACGGAGATCTTCACTGGCGACCTGCCCACCCCCATCAAATACTACAACCCCGCCATCCGGGAGGCCTACCACCAGGTGGAGGACGTGGCGGCGGGGAAGCTGCTGGGCCTGCTGCCGGAGGAGCTGCGCCCGGCCTACGAGCCCCTGCTGCGGGAGGAGGACCCGGAGGTCCGGCAGCTGGTGAAGGCGGCGGACCGGCTGTGCGCGTACATCAAGTGCCTGGAGGAGCTGGGCACGGGGAACCGGGAGTTCGCTGACGCGGCGGAGGAGACCCTGGACTCCATCCGGGCCATGGAGCTGCCGGAGGCGGACTGGTTCCTGGAGCACTTCGGGGAGGCCTTCGGCCTGACCCTGGACGGCCTGCAGCGGCAGTGACCGCCTGTCCGGCGGCGGGAACGCTCCCGCCGGACGGCCTTTCAGGGAAAAAATTCCGGAAAATCGGCCGGTATCTCCAAGAAAACCCTTGCAATCCCCGCTCCCGTGTGCTATACTCTGTTTGTCAGTATGGGTTACACCGGAGTGGGCTTTTGAAAGTCCGCTCTTTTTATTAGCCTGTTTGCCTTGGACAAACGGCCGGAGACCCTGTGACAAACGGAGAAAAGCGAGGAGACACGATGGCAAAGGTGACGGAGCTGGTGGCCGGCCTGGCGAGGCCGGCGGTGGAGGAGGCCGGGTGCGAGCTGTGGGACGTGGAGTACGTCCGGGAGGCCGGGACCTGGTATCTGCGGCTCTATATCGACAAGGACGGCGGCGTGGACATCCTGGACTGCGAGAGGATCAGCCGGGCGGTGGAGCCGCTGCTGGACGAGGCGGACCCCATTGAGGGCAGCTACGTCTTCGAGGTGTCCTCCGCCGGGGCTGAGCGGCCCCTGAAGCGGCCAGGCGACTATGAGCGGTTCATGGGCAGCCCCGTGGCCGTGAAGCTCTACAGGGCCAGGGACGGACGGAAGGAGTTCGCCGGGGTGCTGGCGGGCTATGACAACGGGGCCGTCACCATCACAATGGGCGGCGCGCCCATGACCTTTGCCAAGGAAGAGGTGGCGCTCTGCCGCCTCCGCGTGGAATTTTGACGGGCCCCCGGCAAGCGGGACGTGCCCATGCGAATAGGAGTAACGACATGAAATGCGATGAAATCTTTACCGCGCTGGCTCTTCTGGAGAAGGAGCGCGGCATCTCCCAGACGTTTATGATGGATAAGATCATCCAGGCCATTACCACCGCCTACAAGAAGGACCACGAGGGCGTGGAGAACGTGGTGGTGGACGTGGACGAGGCCAAGAAGGACCTGCGGATGTACGTCCAGAAGGAGATCGTGGAGGAGGTGGAGAACCCCGGCACCCAGATCTCCCGGGAGGAGGCCCGGGCCAAGTTCGGCCGCATCGACGTGGGCGGCATCGTGAACATCCCCGTGAGCAACGTGGAGTTCGGCCGCATCGCCGCCGGCAACGGCAAGCAGGTCATCATCCAGGGCCTGCGGGAGGCCGAGCGAGGCATGGTCTACGACGAGTTCAACTCCAAGCAGCACGAGATCCTCACCGGCGTGGTCACCCGCATCGACCCCCGCAACGGCGGCGTGTCCCTCCGCATCGGCAACGGCAGCGAGTCCACCGAGGCCATGCTGTCCGCCAGTGAGCAGATCAAGACCGAGAAGCTGGCCGAGGGCCAGCATGTGAAGGTGTACGTGGTGGAGGTCCGCCGCAGCACCCGCGGGCCCCAGGTTCTCATCTCCCGGACCCATCCGGGGCTGGTGAAGCGGCTCTTTGAGCTGGAGGTGCCGGAGATCTTCGACGGCGTGGTGGAGGTCAAGTCCATCGCCCGGGAGGCCGGCAGCCGCACCAAGATGGCCGTGTGGAGCAACGACGAGGCGGTCAATCCCATCGGCGCCTGCGTGGGCCCTGCCGGACAGCGGGTGGGCAACATCGTCAATGAGCTCCGGGGCGAGAAGATCGACATCATCAAGTACAGCGAGGACCCGGCCAAGTTCATCGCCGCCGCCCTGGCGCCCGCCGACGTGCTGGACGTGTGGCTGGCCGACGAGGGCAAGGGCTGCCGGGTCATCGTACCCGACGACCAGCTGAGCCTGGCCATCGGCAAGGAGGGCCAGAACGCCCGCCTGGCCGCCCGGCTCACCGGCTATAAAATCGACATCAAGCCCAAGTCCTACAAGGAGGAGGCCTGAGCCTCCCGGACAAAGGAGAAGCGCCGTGCAGAAGCCGAGAAAGATCCCCCAGCGCCAGTGCCTGGGCTGCCGGGAGATGAAGAACAAGAGGGACCTCATCCGGGTGGTCCGCTCCCCGGAGGGGGAGATCAGCCTGGATTTCAAGGGCAAAAAGCCCGGCCGGGGGGCCTACGTGTGTCCCGACGGGGAGTGCCTCAAAAAGGCCCGGAAGAGCCGGGCCCTGGAGCGGGCCTTCGACACCGCCATCCCGGCGGAGGTCTACGAGGCCCTGGAGGCGCAGATGAGGGACGGAGAGAGCGATGGAGCTTGACAACACCCTGCGCACCATCGGCCTGGCCCTGCGGGCGGGCCGTCTGGCGGTGGGCGAGGACCCGGCGGGGGACGCCTGCCACGCCCACGACTGCCGCCTGCTCCTGATCGCCGGCGACGCCGCCGAGGGGACCCTCCGCCGGGCGGAGCGGTTCGCGGAGGCGGGCCAGTGCCTCAGCGTCACGGTGCCCTGCTCCAAGGCGGAGTTGGGGCAGGCCGTGGGCCGGGCCTCCTGCGCGCTGGCGGCGGTGACGGACCTGGGGTTCGCCCGGTCCATCGCCGGAAAGCTTGCGGCGGCGGACCCGGAGCGGTACGGCCAAACGGCGGAGCGGCTCAGCGTCAAGGCGGAGCGGGCCGCCCGGCGCCGGGAGGAGCAGAAGGCCCGGGACAAGGAGCGGGGCGGGAAGCGCCGCCCCGGCAAGAAGTAGCGACCACCATCATGCGCGCCTGGGGACCCGCCCCCGGTGAGCCGCTGGGCGCGTGTGATGGTGCGGAAGACTGGAAACACTATTGGAGGTGGCCCGATTGGGTAATATCATCAACAAATACAAGGTAAACGAGCTGGCAAAGGATTTTGGGATGCAGACCAAGCAGATCATCGAGATCCTTGGCAAGTATTTTTCCACGCCGAAGAAGTCCGGCCAGAACCTCAACGACGAGGAGCTGACCGTGGTCTTTGAGCATCTCACCCAGAATCACCAGAGCACCATTCAGGCCATCTATGCCGAGGCGGCTCCGGCGGAGAAGCCCAAGCCTCCCGTCCAGGAGAAGCCTGCCCAGCAGGAGAAGCCCGCCCAGGCCCAGCAGCCCAGGGGTAATCAGAACCAGTCCGGCCGGGGCGGCCAGGGACGGCAGCAGCGCTCCCAGCAGGGCGGCCAGAGGGGCCAGCAGCAGGGCCAGAGCCAGCCCCAGCAGGTCAAGGCGCAGCCTCAGCAGCCCGCCCAGAAGCCCCAGGAGCAGCAGCCCCAGCAGCCCGTCTCCCGGGTGCCCAAGACCAAGGTGGTGGACACCCGCAAGGCCACCAACGTCAACCTGGACAAGTACGACGAGAAGCTCCAGGACCTGGCGGAGCGCAGCGACCGGGGCAGCAACCGCCGGGGCGGCCAGAGCCAGGGCAAGGAGAAGATCCGGGGCGGCAACAAGAAGAAGAACCAGATGACTTTCTCCAACAAGCGCAAGCAGGAGGAGCAGGACCGGATGCGCCGCCTCCAGCTGGAGATCGCCAAGAAGACCCCCCTCACCGTCAAGATCCCCGACGAGATCAGCGTGGGCGAGCTGGCCAGCCGGATGAAGAAGACCGGCGCCGAGGTGGTCAAGTGCCTGATGAAGAACGGCGTCATGGCCTCCCTCAGCCAGCTTATCGACTTCGACACCGCCGCCATCATCGCCGAGGACATGGGCTGCAAGGTGGAGCGGGAAGTGGTCGTCACCATCGAAGAGAAGCTCATCGACACCGCCGAGGACAAGGCCGAGGACCTGGTGAGCCGGGCCCCCGTGGTGGTGGTCATGGGCCACGTGGACCACGGCAAGACCTCTCTGCTGGACTATATCCGCAACGCCCACGTGGCCAAGGGCGAGGCCGGCGGCATCACCCAGCACATCGGCGCCTACCAGGTGCAGGTCAACGGCAAGGCCGTCACCTTCCTGGATACCCCCGGCCACGAGGCCTTTACCTCCATGCGCGCCCGCGGCGCCATGGTGACGGATATCGCCATCCTGGTGGTGGCCGCCGAGGACGGCATCATGCCCCAGACCGTGGAGTCCATCAACCACGCCAAGGCCGCCGGGATCCCGGTGATCGTGGCCATCAACAAGATGGATAAGCCGGACGCCAACCCGGAGCGCATCAAGCAGCAGCTCACCGAGCACGACCTGGTGCCCGAGGAGTGGGGCGGCGAGACCATTGTCTGCCCCATCTCCGCCAAGACCGGCATGGGCGTGGACGACCTGCTGGAGAACCTGGTGCTGCTGGCCGAGGTGAAGGAGCTGAAGGCCAACCCCAACCGGGCCGCCCAGGGCACCGTCATCGAGGCCCGCCTGGACAAGGGCCGGGGCCCCGTGGCCACCCTCCTGGTCCAGAACGGCACCCTCAAGCAGGGCGACATCATCATCGCCGGCACCTCCGTGGGCCGTGTCAGGGCCATGGTGGACGACAAGGGCAGCCGCCTGACGAAGGCCGGCCCCTCCGTGCCCGTGGAGATCACCGGCCTGGGCGACGTGCCCGGCGCGGGCAGCACCTTCAACGCCGTGGCGGACGAGCGCCTGGCCCGTGAGCTGGTGGAGCAGCGCAAGGCCGAGGAGCGGGCCAAGGCCAACGCCCCCATCCAGAAGGTCAGCCTGGAGGACCTCTTCAGCCAGATCCAGGCCGGCGAGATGAAGGAGCTCAACATCATTGTCAAGGCCGACGTCCAGGGCTCCGCCGAGGCGGTCAAGTCCAGTTTGGAGAAGCTCTCCAACGACGAGGTCCGGGTCAAGGTCATCCACTCCGGCGTGGGCGCCATCAGCGAGAGCGACGTGATGCTGGCCGCCACCTCCAAGGCCATCATCGTGGGCTTCAATGTCCGCCCCGACGCCGCCGCCCGGGACAACGCCGCCCGCAGCAACGTGGATATGCGGATGTACCGGGTCATCTACGACGCCATCAACGAGGTGGAGGCCGCCATGAAGGGCATGCTGGCCCCGAAATTCCGGGAAGCCCTCATCGGCCACGCCGAGGTGCGCCAGACCTACAAGGTCTCCGGCGTGGGCACGGTGGCTGGCTGCTACGTCCAGGACGGCAAGATCCAGCGGAGCTGCCAGGCCCGCGTGGTCCGGGACGGCGTGGTCATCCACGAGGGCCAGCTGGCCTCCCTCCAGCGGTTCAAGGACGCCGTCAAGGAGGTCGCCTCCGGCTATGAGTGCGGCATGACCGTGGAGAAGTTCAATGATATCAAAGAGGGCGACATTATCGAATGCTTCGTGATGGAGCAAATTGAAGTCTAAAGCCACATTATCGGGACCGCAATATCGTCGGGTCGCCTTCTTGGGGCCCCGCAAAGCGGGGCGCGCGTCAGCGCGTACAAGCGTTTTGCGAAGCAAAACCTTGGTTCAGGCCGGATTCATTCCGGCCTGAACAAGTGAAATAAAGGGGGTCCCCGCAAAAGCGGAGCCTTTGTGGGGCGGGCGATATCATTGAATGTTTTGTCATGGAGCAGATTGAAGTATAAACAAAATTAACCGGGGCGGGCGGCTTCGCCCGCCCCGTCTCCATATCGGTCCGATCTGGAGGGATTGCCGTGAGCCATGCGTGCTTTATCGCGGCGGAAGGGGTCTCCTTCGGTCCAGGGGAAAATTGTCCGAATTTGATCTGGGCACTCTGGGAATGCTGACAGAGTCCCAGAATGAGTCTGATCCAGCCGGGGAGGCTCCCAGCGAGTGTAAAGTTCTTTTTGATATCTTTTCTTTCAAAAAAAGCATGAATGCAACCCTATGATTCTCCCAAAAGGAGGTTTTTACGATGGCAAGTAATCGCATTGGACGCATCAACGAGGAGATCCAGCGGGAGCTGAGCGCCCTGCTGCGGACGGTGAAGGACCCCCGCCTCCAGGGCGGGCTGTTCACCGTCACCCACGTGGACACCACCAGCGACCTGCGGTACGCGAAGGTGTATATCAGCGCCCTGGACAAGAGCCAGGAGAAGGACATGATGCGGGGCCTCCGCTCCGCGTCGGGCTATCTCCGCCGGGAGCTGGGGGCCGCGCTGAAGCTGCGGTACACCCCGGAGCTGCAATTCGTGGCGGACGACTCCATCGCCCAGGGGGCCCACATCCTGGAGATGCTGCGGGACCCCACGGTAGTCAAGCCCGCCAACCCGGCCAACGAGCACATTATTTTAGATGAGGAATGATCCTTTTTCCTGAAAGGAAAAGGATCAAAAAGAACTTCCACATCGCTCCCAAAGCGCTGCAATGCCTACATTTCCCCCACGGCAACAAAGTATACCTCTAATGGAAGGATAGTATAAGACTATGACCACCCAGGAAGCCGCCGCCCTGCTGCGGCGGCAGGACAACATTTTGATTCTGACCCACCTGCGCCCCGACGGGGACACCATCGGCTGCGCCGCCGGGCTCTGCGCCGCGCTCCGGCAGCTGGGCAAGACGGCGTATCTGCTCTATAATCCGGAGATCACGGCCGCCAACGAAGGCTACGCCGCGCCCTACTGGGCCCCGGAGGGGTTCACACCGGCGTTCGTGGTGTCGGTGGACATCGCCTCCCGGAACCTGTTCTTCCCGGCGGCGGAGGCGTACTTTGACCGGATCGGGCTGGCAGTGGACCACCACCCCTCCTTTGAGGGCTTCGGCGCGGAGCAGTGCGTGGACGCCTCCCGGGCGGCCTGCGGGGAGATCGTGTACGAGATCTGCCGGGCGCTGGGGGAGATCACCCAGTCAGTGGCCCTGCCGCTGTACGCCGCCGTGTCCACGGACACCGGCTGCTTCGTCTACGCCAACACCACCCCCAACACCCACCGGGTGGCGGCGGCCCTGATGGAGACAGGCATCGACTGGTTCGCCGTCAACAAGCGCCACTTCCGCACCAAGAGTCGGAAGCGCATCGCCCTGGAGGCGGACCTGCTGGGGAACATGGAGTTTTTCCACGGGGGCCGCGGGGTGTTTATGACCGTGCCCATCTCCCTCATGGAGCGGGTGGGGGCCACGGAGAGCGACGCCGAGGACCTGTCCGCCCTGGCGGGCATGGTGGAGGGCGTGGACTGCGGCGCGGTGCTGCGGGAGCTGAAGCCGGACGTGTGGAAGCTGTCCCTCCGCACCGGGGCCAACGGCCGGGTCAACGCCACGGAGGCCTGCCGCCTGCTGGGCGGCGGAGGCCACGCCATGGCCGCCGGCGCCACCATCCAGGGCACCCTGGCGGAGGTGAAGGCAAAGGTGCTGGCCGCCGTGGACGCCGTGAAGCGGGCGTAGCGCCGCGTGAAAAGAAGGTATTGAGCTTTTCCGAAAAAAGGGGTATACTAGACCCATCGTGTGACTGCTGCCCGTCCGGGCGGAACAATAAATGATACGAAAGGGAGAAGACATATGGGTTATGTAACGCTGACCAAGGACAATTTTGACCAGGAGGTGCTGAAGGCCGATAAGCCGGTGCTGGTGGACTTCTGGGCATCCTGGTGCGGCCCCTGCATGGCGCTGGCCCCCACCATCGACGAGATCGCCCAGGAGCAGAGCGAGATCAAGGTGGGCAAGGTCAATGTGGACGACGAGGGCGAGCTGGCGCGGCAGTTCCGCGTCATGAGCATCCCCACGCTGATGGTCTTCAAGAACGGCGAGCTGGTCCGCCGGGAGGTGGGCGGCAAGTCCAAGGAGGAGATCCTGGAGATGGCCGGCGCCACCGAGACGGCCCAGGCATAACGAGACACACTGAACAAAGGGCGCGGCGGGTATCACCCGCCGCGCCCTTTGTCCAGGCGGCCTGCATCCCCCTAGCTCCGAAGACGCCGCGTCGAACCGACAAAAAAATCTTGCATCACGGGGCGCAGTGAGCTATAATATCGGTACAACGATCAGGAAGGGGGGAGGTCCGGTGAAGGATATATGGCGTCCGGTGGCGGTCTATTTCACTGCGGCCGTGCCCTTCGTGGAGGGCAAGGGGGCAGTGCTGCTGGCAAAGCTGCTCCATCTGCCCCGTCCGCTGTCCAGCGTGCTCTCCATCGCCGGGTCCTACACGCCGGTGCCGTTCCTGCTGTATACCAAGCAGGGGGCGCGGCTGAGGGACCCCAAGAAGAAAAAGCTGCCGTCCACGTTCCAGAAGTATGTGGAGCGGTACGGCTGCTGGGCGCTGCTGGTGATGATCGCGGTGCCCTTCACGGGACTGGGCTGCTGGCTGGGGGCCATCCTGGCCAGGATGATGCACCTGGATAAGCACAAGTCCGCCGTGTCCATCTTTATCGGCAATATGATCGCGGTGCTGCTGATGACCGGCTGTCTGTCCGGGATCGTGGCGCTGTTCCATAAAATATTGTCGATCATATAGAATAGGTACATCGTCAAAGGACCCACGGCCACGGCCGTGGGTCCTCTTGCTTGCTGCGGGGACATTTCTGATAGGTCAGTTCTTCTCAATTTGCAGATAGAGAAAAATTTGATTCTCTGTCGATGTATATAGAATATTTTTATGCTCCAGCAGCGGCAATAGCCGCTGGAAAATCACCTGCTTGTCCATCTTGAAGGAGCTGATCACATAGATGCTTCCGCCTGAACGCAAGACACGCAGGCACTCCTCCAGCGTCTCATTCAGCACCGCCTCAAGATGACCGACGGCATTATAGAGGATGACGGTGTCAAAAGACTCGTTCCCGTAGGCCATTGCCGTAGCATCCATTTTGGAAAAGACGAGGTTGCTGCAATCCCGCGCCTCCGGGAGCAAACGCTTCTCATCAATATCGATGCAGTGTACCGCCGCCGCTATCTTGCTGGCGCAGATGGAAAATTCTGCGTACCCGCAGGCCACCTCCAATATGTCCTTGGACTCCAGCGCATGGCGCAGATGTTTCACGGCCATTTCCACTCGTTTCATCATGTGCCCTCCTTGGATATCTTTTCAGTTTCGGACAGGTAATACCACTATACCATATCACCCCGCCTGTTTCAACTTTGAAAGGCCGCGGGAGAACTTGACGGCCAGCCGCTTTTCCTATATAATTCCGTCTGTTCGGATATCCCTTTCCCTCTGGGAGGGCGGGATCCTTTCGGCGGCAGACCGCCGCAGACCACACGATCAGGAGGCGTTTCCCCATGCGATCCCATCATGAAAGCAGCCAGCAGGATACCGTCAGCCAGCTGGGCACGGCGCCGGTAGGCCGTCTGCTGTTGAAGCTGGCCGTCCCCACGGTGGTGGCGCAGATGGTCAATCTGCTCTACAACCTGGTGGACCGGATCTATATCGGACGGATGCCCGGCGTGGGCCGTATCGCCCTCACCGGCGTGGGCGTCTGCCTGCCGGTGATCACGCTGATCACCGCTTTCACCATGCTCATCGCCCAGGGCGGCGCGCCCAAGGCCGCCATCGCCATGGGCGAGGGCAATTTCGACCGGGCGGAGCAGCTGCTGGGCAACTGCTTTACCTGCCTCCTGGCCGCGGCGGTGGTGCTGACGGCGGCCTTCTGGATCTGGGGAGAGCCGCTGCTGTGGGCCTTCGGGTGCAGCGAGGACACCATCCAGTACGCCCTGCCCTATCTGCGCATCTACGTCAGCGGGTCCATCTTCGTGATGATCGCCCTGGGCCTGAACCTCTTCATCAGCACCCAGGGCTTCACCCAGTTCAGTATGCGCTCCGTGCTGATCGGCGCAATCTGCAACATCATCCTGGACCCCATCTTCATCTACGCCCTGGGCATGGGCGTCCGGGGCGCGGCCCTGGCCACCGTCATTTCCCAGGCCGTCTCCGGCGTCTGGGTCCTGCACTTCCTCACCGGCACGCAGACGCGGCTGCGGCTGAGCCGCCGGTGGATGAAGCCGGAGCGGAAGGTGATGCTGCCGGTGCTGGCCCTGGGCATCTCGCCCTTCATCATGCAGTCCACCGAGGCGCTGCTGAACATCTCCTTCAACAGCTCCCTCCAGCGCTACGGCGGTGACCCCGCCGTGGGGGCCATGACCGTAGCCAGCACCATCATGCAGATCGTCTGGATCCCCACC
This sequence comes from uncultured Oscillospiraceae bacterium, assembly GCA_947589745.1. Classification (GTDB taxonomy): domain Bacteria; phylum Bacillota; class Clostridia; order Oscillospirales; family Oscillospiraceae; genus Pelethomonas. The sequence continues at coordinate 69,047 of CANQCS010000005.1, read as the reverse complement.
CAGGGCATCGGCCAGGGCTCCCAGCCCATCATCAGCTACAACTACGGCGCGAAAAATCCCCAGCGGGTGCGGCAGGCGTTCTGGTGCCTGCTGCGGGTGAGCCTGGCGGTGACGATGGTGTTCTGCCTGCTGGTGCAGCTCTTCCCGGCTTTCTTTATCCGCATCTTCAACAGCGACCCGGAGCTGCTGGACACCGCCGTGTGGACGCTGCGGCTCTATACGGCGGGCATGGGCGTGTTCGGCATCCAGATGGCCGTCCAGCAGACCTTCATGGCCATCGGCAAGGCCAAGGCGTCCCTCTTCATCGCCTGCCTGCGGAAGGTCATCCTGCTGATCCCACTGATCTTCGTCCTGCCCAACTTCTTTGAGAACAAGGTGTTCGCGGTGTTCCTGGCCGAGCCGGTCAGCGACCTGATCTCCGTCACCGTCTCCGCCATCGTGTTCTTCTTCGTCTTCCGCGCCGAGATGGCGAAGATGGAGAGCGAACATTGACGGCTCCCGCCCCCCAAAGCCATCTTTCGGACACAGCTGCCTCAATAGCAAGGCGGCTGTGTCCTTTTGTCTTCAAAGCCGGAAATCACAGTTGATTTTTCCGGAAAATATGGTAAACTGTAAAATGATATGTTATGCGGCGGCCCTGCCGCCGCCACAGATACAGGAGGTTTTCCATGGAAAAGAAAAAGTTCTATCTCTCCACCGCCATCGCCTACGCCTCCGGCAAGCCACACATCGGCAACACCTACGAGATCGTGCTGGCCGACGCCATCTGCCGGTTCAAGCGGGCCCTGGGCTACGACGTGTACTTCCAGACCGGCACCGACGAGCACGGCCAGAAGATCCAGGAGAAGGCCGAGGCCGCCGGCGTCACCCCCCAGCAGTTCGTGGACAGCACGTCCGGGGAGATCAAGCGCATCTGGGACATCATGAACACCAGCTACGACCGCTTCGTCCGCACCACCGACCCGGACCACGAGCGGAAGATCCAGGACATGTTCCAGCGGCTCTACGACCAGGGCGACATCTACAAGAGCAAGTACGAGGGCTGGTACTGCACCCCCTGCGAGTCCTTCTGGACCGAGAGCCAGCTGGTGGACGGCAAGTGCCCCGACTGCGGCCGCGAGGTCAAGTGGGCGGAGGAGGAGGCATACTTCTTCCGGCTGTCCAAGTACGGCGACGCCATCATGAAGCACATCGAGGCCCACCCGGAGTTCATCCAGCCCGAGGCCCGGAAGAACGAGATGATCAACAACTTCCTGAAGCCCGGCCTCCAGGACCTGTGCGTCTCCCGCACCTCCTTCACCTGGGGCATCCCCGTCCGCACCGACCCCAAGCACGTGATCTACGTGTGGATGGACGCCCTGACCAACTACGCCACCTTCCTGGGCTATGAGCCCCTGGGCGAGAGCGGCGAGGGCTACAAGAAGTACTGGCCCGCCGACGTCCACCTCATCGGCAAGGACATCATCCGCTTCCACACCATCTACTGGCCTGCCTTCCTCATGGCCCTGGGCGAGCCCCTGCCCAAACAGGTCTTCGGCCACCCCTGGCTGCTCATGAGCGACGGCAAGATGTCCAAGAGCAAGGGCAACGTCCTCTACGCCGACGACCTGGTGGACCTCTACGGGGTGGACGCGGTGCGCTACTACGTCCTCCACGAGATGCCCTTCGCCTCCGACGGCACCATGACCCACGACCTCATCATCGAGCGCATCAACTCCGACCTGGCCAACATCCTGGGCAATCTGGTGAACCGCACCGTGTCCATGAGCCGGAAGTACTGCGGCGGCGTGGTGGGGAACAACGCCGTCTCCGAGCCTGTCGATCAGGAGCTCATCGACCTGGCCCTTGCCACCCCCGGCAAGGTGGCGGCCAAGATGGACACCCTCCACGTGGCCGACGCCATCGACGAGATCTTCACCCTCCTGCGCCGGGCCAACAAGTACGTGGACGAGACCCAGCCCTGGATCCTGGGCAAGGACCCGGCCAAGGCGCCCCGGCTGGCGGCGGTGCTCTATAACCTGCTGGAGGCCATCCGCTTCGCCGCCGTGATGCTGGCCCCCTTCCTGCCGGAGACCGGCGAGCGGATCTTCCAGCAGCTGGACCTGGAGAACGCCGGGTGGGACAGCCTGTCCACCTTCGGCGCCATCCCGGAGGGCCACGTGCTGGGCCAGCCGGAGATCCTGTTTGCCCGCATCGACGCCGCCAAGAAGGCGGAGGAGATCGACGCCTTCTACGCCGCCAAGGCCAAGGCGGCCCTGCCCCCCCTGGAGATCGAGCCCTTCGTGGAGGACAAGGTGGACTTCGACACCTTCTGCAAGTCCGACTTCCGGGCGGTGAAGGTGAAGGCCTGCACCAACGTGAAGAAGTCCGAGAAGCTGCTGCGCTTCACCCTGGACGACGGCAGCGGCACGGACCGCCAGATCCTCTCCGGCATCGCCAAATATTACAAGCCGGAGGAGCTGGTGGGCAAGACCCTCGTCGCCATCGTGAACCTGCCGCCCCGGAAGATGATGGGCCTGGAGTCCAACGGCATGCTGATCTCTGCCGTCCACACCGAGCGCGGCGAGGAGAAGCTGCACCTCATCATGGTGGACGATGCCATCCCTGCGGGGGCCAAGCTGTGCTGATATGAAGAAGAGAATTTTTGCCCTGCTTCTGGCCCTTGCCCTGGTCCTCTCCCTGGCCGCCTGCGGCAAGAAGGACAAGGACGACGGCTCCTCCGCCGGCGGCGAGGACACCAGCGCCTCCGGCGGAACAGAGGATACCGGCGCCTCCGGCAGCACGGAGGACAGCCCCTCCGGGGACGGCTACAGCGAGGGCGCCATCGGGCAGGCCATGCACACCTACTGGTTTGACTTCACCCTCACCAGCGCCTATGTCTGCCAGGAGTTCAGCGGCTACACCGCCGGGGAGGGCAAGCGGCTGCTGGTGGCCGGGCTGACGGTGACGAGCACCTGCGACTTCCCCGTGGATATGTACCAGTCCGACTTCCGGCTGGAGTGGGACAGCGAGGACGGGGCCAAGTACACCACCGCCGTCTCCGCCTCCTCCTTCAAGGACAAGACAGTGTTCTCCGACCTGTACGCCCTGGGCGCGGGGAAGACCAAGGAAGGGGTCCTGGTCTACGAGGTCCCCAGCGCCGAGTCCCTGGACTACTACCTCACCTTCGTGGAGGTGTTCGCCGGTGAGTCCGGCAGCAGGGAAGGGGACACCTTCGTGGTCCCCTTCATGGCCGCCAAGCAGAGCCCGGCGGCGTAACGGGAGGACCGGCCATGCTGTTTGATACCCATGCCCACTACGACGCCGAGCAGTTCGAGGCGGACCGGGACCAGGTCCTCTCCGCCCTGCCGGAGCGGGGCGTCGGCCTGGTGGTGGACCCCGGCTGCGACCTCCCCAGCTCCCGGGCGGCGCTGGCCCTGGCGGAGAGGTACCCCTTTGTCTACGCCGCCGTTGGCTACCACCCGGAGAACTGCGCCCCCTATGTCCCGGCGGACCTGGACGTCCTCCGGGAGCTGGCATCCCACCCCAAGGCGGTGGCCGTCGGGGAGATCGGCCTGGACTACTACTGGGAGGAGAATCCGCCCAGGGAGCTCCAGCGGCAGGTCTTCCGGGCCCAGATGGCCCTGGCGGAGGAGCTGGACCTGCCGGTGATCGTCCACGACCGGGAGGCCCACGCCGACAGCCTGGCCATCGTGAGGGAGTTCCCCCGGGTCCGGGGGGTGTTCCACTGCTTCTCCGGCAGCGCCGAGATGGCCCGGGAGCTGGTGAAGCTGGGGTGGATGATCTCCTTCACCGGGGTGATCACCTACAAGAACGCCCGGCGGGCGGTGGAGGCCGCCCAGGCCGTGCCCCTGGAGCGGCTGATGATCGAGACGGACAGCCCCTACATGGCGCCGGTCCCCCGCCGGGGGACCCGGAACGACTCCGGGAACGTGTCCCTGATCTGCCGGCGGCTGGCGGAGATCAAGGGCATCTCCTGTGAGGCGTGCGAGAGAACGACCTGGGAGAACGGAAAGCGGTTTTTCCAGATCCCCTGATATATTTTTGCGAAAAGCGCTGCCATCCGGCGGCGCTTTTTTCATACCCGCCTTCCATGACAAAACCGCATCATTGCCTTGCTGAAAATGTAGAAATTGCAACGCCTTGGCGGCGGGATGAAAGGTTTTTCCCATCCTTTTTCTTTCAGAAAAAAGCATCGGGAACCGGTATACCCGCCGCCCCGCCGGAGGGGCGCTGTAAAAATATGTCGTCCCGCTTAAACTAACACTTGTGTTCCGGCGGAGAATGTGCTAAAATAACAACAGCGGCATAGAGGGAATTGCCAGCTTTTTTCTGTTTACTGCGAGAAAGACTTGAAAGAGGCCTAGGCCTCTTTTTGCAAGCCGGAACGGCTTGCAATGCGTTTTCGCGGCGTGTTTGTGTGAATTTAGTTCTCCCGGCTGTTCCGCCGGCCGTATTCGGGGCGGAGGGCGGAGCGGCAGAGAGGTCTAAAGATATCCAGGCGTACCAACCAACAAAAAATTATACAAGGAGGAAAACAACACACATGAAGAAGATCTTGAGCTTGCTGCTTGTCCTCGCCATGACCCTCAGCCTCGTCGCCTGCGGCGGCGGCGGTCAGAGCAACCAGGGCGGCCAGAGCGGCAACCAGACCAACAACTCTGGCACCGGCAACACTGACAACACCCCCGATGATACCGACACCCCCGATGACTCCGGCTCCGACGAGGGCGGCTACACCGGCCTCGATTGGGAAGCCATCGACGCCATGGACTGGGACGACGCCTCTCAGGCCGTCTATGACGCGGCCCTGGGCGAGTTCTACGACTACTACATGACCGCCAAGGACGAGACCGAGGACCTGGAGATGCGCAAGGCCCTCATGGCTATCGCCCAGGCCAAGCTGCTGGAGAGCGGCACGTTCCTGCCCTACAGCACCAACGGCGGCAACTACGCCATGAGCCGCATCGTGCCCCGTACCATCACTCAGGTCAAGTGGGGCCTGGATGACGGCCGTTTCCACACGTACCTGATCGCCAATGAGCTCATCAAGGCTGAGGACCGTACCGCCCTGGTGGAGCTCTGGAACCAGGCTGCCACCGCGGAGGATTACTTCACCGCCGCCCGGGCGTTCCTGGATGAGCACGGCTACACCCTCACCGATACGTACAACTTCTCTTTCTCTGAGGATATCCAGACCTGGGACATCTTTGTCACCTCCAGCGCCACGGATACCGACTACATCTGCCTGACCACCGACGGCCTGCTGGCCTACGACGCCAAGAACGTGCTGCAGCCCGCTCTGGCCGAGAGCTATGAGGTCTCCGACGACGGCCTGACCTACACCTTCCACATCCGCCAGGGTGTGAAGTGGGTGGACCAGCAGGGCCGTGAGATCGCTGACGTCCAGGCCGACGACTGGGTTGCCGGCGCGCAGCACCTGGCCGATAACCCCGACGCCCTGGGCTACCTGCTCCAGAGCGGCGACGGCTGCGGCATCAAGAACTTTGACGCCTATCTGGCCGGCGAGATCACCGACTTCGCCGAGGTCGGCGTGAAGGCCGTTGACCAGTACACCCTGGAGTACACCCTGGAGCAGCCCTTCACCCCGTTCCTCACCATGATGTGCTACGGTTGCTTCGCGCCTCTGTGCCGCAGCTTCTACGAGTCCCAGGGCGGTAAGTTCGGCGCTGAGTTCGACGCCGCCGCCGCTGACTACACCTACGGCAAGACGCCCGCCAACATCGCTTACTGCGGCCCCTATCTGATCACCGACTTCACCGCGAAGGCCCAGATCAAGTATGCCGTCAACCCCACTTACTGGAACAAGGACGCCGTCAGCGTCAACAATATCAACGTGACCTGGAACGACGGCACCGATACCCTGCGCGCCTATAACGAGGCGAAGGCCGGCACCATCACCGGCTGCGGCTTCAACGCCAACGCCCTGGTCCAGTCCCAGCAGGACATCGACCCCGTCACCGGCAAGACCTACTTCGACGCCTACAGCTACGTCTCCATCGCCGGCGTGTACAGCTACAGCGGCTGGTGGAACCTGAACCGCTCCGCGTTCGCCAACTTCAACGATGAGACCAAGGCCGTCTCCGGCAAGACCGATGAGCAGATCGACCGCTACCGCAAGGCCATCAACAACGTCCACTTCCGCAACGCCGTCAACTTCGCCCTGGACCGCGCCGCTTACCGCGTGCCCAGCGTGGGCGAGGACCTGAAGTACGTCAGCGTGCGTAACTCCTACGTGCCCGGCGACTTCCAGTACCTGGATACCGATGTGACCGTGGACATGAACGGCACTCCCACCACCTTCCCCGCCGGTACCGCTTTCGGCGCCATCACCCAGGCCCAGCTGGAGGCCGACGGCAGCCCCATCCAGTGCTTCGATCCCGCCGGTAACGACGGCGCGGGCTCCAGCGACGGCTTCGACGGCTGGTTCAATGTGGACGCCGCCAAGGCCGAGATGGAGATTGCCATTGAGGAGTTGGCCCAGATCGGCGTGGACATCTCCGCCGAGAATCCCATCGTTGTGGAGTATCCTTACCGCTCCGACAGCGAGGTCACGGTGAACCTGGCCAACGTGTATAAGCAGTCCATCGAGACCAACCTGGATGGTCTGGTGCAGGTCATGCTGACCGACGCCGGCGACATCAACGGCTACAACTATGCCACCTACTACATGAGCACCGGCGACCAGGCCAACTACGACATCGCCCTCAACTCCGGCTGGGGCCCCGACTACGGCGACGCCCAGACCTTCCTGGATACGCTCCAGCCCGAGTCCTACATGACCAAGTGCCTCGGCCTGTGGTAATATCCGCAGCCGGATCCTGAATCAGTAACCAACCAATGTGAAAGGGGGGTGGGGGTTCCCCACCCCCCTTCGCGCATCAATACGAGACAGAGTGAGTGAGGGAATATGGGAAAATATGTCATAAAACGACTCCTGCACGGCTTGTTCTCGGTGGTTTGCGTGGTGCTTCTGGTGATGATCCTGGTCTACTCCCTGATGGACCGGAACAAGATCTTCGCCAGCGACGGCAACTACAGCAAGCTGATGAGCAACGCCAAGATCACCTACGCTCAGTCCAGATGGGAGTCCTACGGATATCTGGACTATGTCCCCTATGCGGACTACATCAATGAGCTGGCCCGCAACGGGGAGATCGACGAGGAGACCCGTGCCGACGCCGTGGCTTTCGGCCGCACGGCGGAGAAGGACTCTGAGGTCGTCACCGAGTACATCCAGAAGTTCACGGACTACTACAAGTCCCAGGGCTATGAGATCGTCCGCCTGGATGCGGAAACCAAGCGTAGCGGCCAGCTGAAGGACGGCGGCGCCCAGGCGCTGTACGCCACCCGGGACAAACCGCTGCTCAACCGCATCTGGACCTATTTCACGGGGATGCTGTTCATCGACAACATCCACTACGTGCCCGAGGAGAACGACATCGGAGAGCGGGGACTGACCTTTACCACCCGCGACCCGGTGTATAACCCCACGGGGACGGAGAATGTGTTTTCCCCGGCCATCATGGGCAACGGCACGCAGCACCGGTATCTGCTCTACTTTGACGGGGAATTCCCCTTTATCCACCAGAATTTTGCCAGCATCCGCCTGGGCACCTCTTTCGCCGTCAACCGCGGCATTGACGTGTTCGACACCATGGTGCTGAGTCAGGGCTCCTACATCCTGAAGAACATGACCTTCCCCACGGGCCTCCAGGAGGACAGCGCCGACGACCTGCACACCGCCACCTATGTGGCCGGGTCTCTGGCCGCCAGCGAGGCCAACGCCGCCCGCTTCACCGATGACTACACCAACGTGACCACCTACAAGGGCGGCATGAGCCGCCTGGGCTACTCTTTCGTCATCGGCATCTTCTCCACCATCATGGCCTACGTGCTGGGCCTGCCCATCGGCCTGCTGATGAGCCGGTACAAGGGCGGCATCCTGGATAAGATCGGCACCTTCTACATCATGTTCATCATCGCCGTGCCGTCCCTGGCCTACATCTTCCTGTTCAAGGCGGTGGGCGGCAAGCTGGGCCTGCCCACGCTGTTCGACATGGATCAGGGCAGCGCACTCATGTACGTGCTGCCCGTCGTGTCCCTGGCGCTGCCCTCCATCGCCAACCTGATGAAGTGGATGCGCCGGTACATGATCGACCAGATGAACTCCGACTACGTGAAGTTCGCCCGCAGCGGCGGCCTCAGCGAGACGGAGATCTTCACCAAGCACATCTGGAAGAACGCCGCCATCCCCATTACCCACGGCATCCCCGGCAGCATCATCTTTGCCATGACGGGCGCCATCATCACCGAGCGTGTGTACGTGGTCCCCGGCGCCGGCAACCTGCTGACCAACGCCATCAATACCTACGACAACGCCGTCATCGTGGGCGTGACCCTGTTCTACGCGGTGCTGTCGGTGGTGGCGATCATCCTGGGCGATGTGCTGATGGCTACCGTGGACCCGCGGATCTCCTTTACCGACAAAGCGAGGTGAGCAGTGATGGAAGATTTCAACAAGAAATATCAGATGACCGACGAGGAGCTCTTTGCTCCCATTGACCACAACGACCTGGAGTCCGAGAAGATCACCGCTCCCCGGTACTCCTACTGGAAGAGCGTGTTCCGGGTCTTTTTCCGGAACAAGGTGAACATCGTGATCCTGTCCCTGCTGGTGTTCGTGGTCGCTTTCGCCTATATCTATCCCAGCGTGACCCACTACGATCCCTTCGCCAACCTGATGGACGCCAACTCCAAGCACCTGAGTCCCGCGGCCGCCATGCAGTACTTCGGGGTCGACCTGAAGTGGATCCTGGGCGCCGGCGCCTCCGGCGAGCCCACCTTTGACGCCATCTGGAACGGCTCCCGCATCTCCATCTCCTTGGCCTTCATCTGCGCCGCCATCAACATGACCATCGGCGTGCTGCTGGGCGCGGTGTGGGGCTTCTCCAAGAAGGTGGATATCATCATGATGGAGGTCTACAACATCATCGGCAACGTGCCGACGATCCTGATCATCTCCGTCATGGCCATGCTCTTCTCCCCCACCTTCTGGACCATGGTCCTGGCCATGACCGTCATCGGCTGGCTGGGCATCGCCTACTTCATCCGAACGCAGGTGGTCATCATCCGCGACCGGGAGTACAACCTGGCCAGCCGGTGCCTGGGTACCTCCACCTTCAAGATCGCCATGAAGAACATCCTGCCCTTCATGACCTCCGTCATCGTGACCCTCCTGGCCACCGAGATCCCCAGCTACATCTCCTACGAGGTGTTCCTGAGCTACATCGGCATGGGCATGAGCGAGATGTCCCTGGGCCGCCTGATCTACGCGGCTGAGGGCGCCATGGTCACCCCCGGCTGGGAGATGGAGTTCTGGAGTCCCGTGGCTATCGCCTCCATCATCACCGTGGTGCTGTACGTGGTCGGCCAGAACCTGGGCGACGCGTCCGACCCGCGGACCCATATGTAAGGAGGGGCAGCCATGGAAGAGAAAAAAGTACTGCTGTCCGTTAAGGACCTGCACGTAAAATTCCGCGTCCGCGGACGTATCCTGACCGCCATCCGGGGCATCTCCCTGGACATCTATGAGGGCGAGTCCATCGCCATCGTGGGCGAGTCCGGCTCCGGCAAGTCCGTATTCACCAAGACCTTCGCCGGAATGCTGGATTCCAACGGCTTCATCAGCGAGGGCTCCCTGGTCTTTGACGACGAGGAGCTGGCGGACACCACCGTGGCCATCAACGCCCAGGCCCATAAGATCATGGACTGGGCCAAGAAGGATCTGGACGAGTCCGCCAAGCTGATCCCCGGCGCCGCCACCTACCGGCAGATGCTGGAGCTGGAGAGCGAGAAGCGGGAGCGGGGCGGCCTCAGCGAGGAGGAGAAGGAGAAGGCCGAGAAGGCGGTGAAGGAGCTGACCGCCCAGCGCACCGACCTCTTCAACGCCAAGCAGACCTACGACCCCAAGAAGGAGAAGGACAAGATCAAGGCCGCCGGCGACCAGATCAAGCAGCTGGACGCCCAGATTAAGGACCTGGAGAAGCGCAACGAGGCCGAGGCCAAGGCCCGCAAGGCCGCCGCCGCCGCCGACACCGCCTACAACAAGCAGTGGGACGAGAAGATGGCCATCCTCAAGTCCCGCTATGAGAAGGAGATCGCCGGCGAGGCCACCGCCAAGGACCGGGCCCGCAACGAGATCCTGGCCAAGGAGATCTGCCTGTCCGTGGGCCGCCACAGCCCGCGCAAGCAGGAGAAGCTGACCCGCGGCCTGCTGGCCGCCCTGAAGAAGGCCATGCAGATGGGCGTGGACCTGGACGACGACCAGCAGCGTAACCTGGTGTTTGGCGATGTGACCTTCCGCGTCCGCTATCTGGACGAGACGGCGGAGAAGCTCCACGGCACCTGCGTCCTGGATCTGACCAAGGTGACGGACCCCAAGGACTGGACCAAGATTCGCGGCCGCCGCATCGCCACCGTGTTCCAGGACCCCATGACGAGCCTGAACCCCATCATCACCATCGGCAAGCAGATCACCTCCATCATCATCAAGCACCAGGGCTGCTCCGAGGTGGAGGCCCGGCGCCGCGCGCTGGAGCTGATGCACAAGGTGGGCATCCCCAAGGCGGAGCAGCGCTTCGACGACTACCCGTTCCAGTACTCCGGCGGTATGCGCCAGCGCATCGTCATCGCCATCGCCCTGAGCTGCCAGCCCAAGATCCTGATCTGCGACGAGCCCACCACGGCCCTGGACGTGACCATCCAGGCCCAGATCCTCAAGCTCATCAAGGACCTGCAGAAGGAGTTCAACTACACCATCGTCTTCATCACCCACGACCTGGGCGTGGTGGCCAACATCGCCGACCGCGTGGCCGTGCTGTACGCCGGCCAGATCATCGAGCTGGGCACCGTGGAGGACGTGTTCTACGATCCCCGGCACCCCTACACCTGGGCGCTGCTGTCCTCTCTGCCCCAGCTGGCCCAGGCGGGCGATAAGCTGTACTCCATCACCGGTACGCCGCCCTCCCTCTACAACAAGATCGTGGGCGATCCCTTTGCCCCCCGTAACCCGTTCTGCCTGAAGATCGACACCATGGAGGAGCCCCCCATGTTCCAGGTCAGCGAGACCCACTTCGCCAAGACCTGGCTGCTGGACCCCCGTGCCCCCAAGATCGACAAACCCGAGGGGATCCACGATATCCATGAGAAGCTGGTCCGTGCGTTCAATATTGAGGAGGTGTAAAGGGCATGGCTATTGATCTGAAGAAGGGCTTGGCCGCCGCGCCGTGCCCGGTGGATGAGAACGGCAGGGAAGTGCTGCTGTCCATCAAACATATCGACATCACCTTCGGCAAGGGCGACAACGCCGTCCGCGCCGTCACCGACGCGTCCTTCGACATCTACCGGGGCGAGACCTTCTCCCTGGTGGGTGAGTCCGGCTCCGGCAAGACCACCATCGGCCGCGCCGTCATCCGCGTCAACCCCCTGGCCGCCGGCGAGATCGACTACAAGGGCGAACGCATCTCCGGCAAGATCTCCCACGCCCTGGACCGGGAGGTCATCCGCAATGTGCAGATGGTCTTCCAGGACCCTGCCGCCTCCCTGAACGAGCGCGCCACGGTGGACTACATCATCTCCGAGGGCCTGTACAACTTCCATCTCTTTGAGAACGAGGCTGACCGCGTCCAGAAGGTGGAGAACATGATCAACGCCGTGGGCCTGCTGCCGGAGCACCTGACCCGTTATCCCCACGAGTTCTCCGGCGGCCAGCGCCAGCGTATCGGCATCGCCCGGGCCATGGTCATGGAGCCGGAGTTGGTGGTGGCCGACGAGCCCATCTCCGCTCTGGACGTATCTGTCCGCGCCCAGGTGCTGAACCTGATGAAGAAGTTCCAGCAGGAGAAGCACCTGACCTATCTCTTCATCGCCCACGACCTGAGCGTGGTCCGGTTCATCTCCGACCGCATCGGCGTCATCTACAAGGGCCGCATCGTGGAGGTGGCCAGCTCCCAGGAGCTGTTCGACTTCCCCCTGCACCCCTATACCCACTCGCTGATTTCCGCCATCCCCATCCCCGACCCCAAGCTGGAGAAGCACAAGATCCTGTACACCTACGACCCCTCCATCCACGACTACAGCGTGGACAAGCCGGAGTTCGTCAACATCGGCCACGACCACTGGGTCTACGGCAACAAGAAGGAGATTGAGGAGTACAAGGCCCTCCGCGAGCGGGGCATCCCCGTCAAGGCCATCACCATCACCCAGGGCGAGATCCCCGAGACCCCGGAGGCGGCGGAGGATGTCAACGCCGAGTCCCAGTTCCTGGCCGCCCCGGTCCACGACACCGGCAGCATCTGGTACTCTGTGCTGTCCTTCTTCCTGCCCATCATCGGCATCATCGCCGCGATGCTCTTCAAGAAGCACCTGCACTACCGAAACTACAAGGCCTGCAAGAAGGGAGCCATCGCCGGATTCATTGCCATCGGCGTGATCCTGGTCATCTTCCTGTTGCTGCTGATACTGGCAGTGGTGTAGCTTGGGCCGGACTGCGAGAGACAACCGCGACCTGCCCCATCTGCCGCCGGTAGAGCGGATCGAGCTGTCCTGGGAGAACTATAAACTCAGGATCGTTGCGGCTGTGGTATTTCTGATCGTGGGCGCGGCGGCGCTGACCTACGCTTTCACCACCTTCCTGGGCCAGGAGGCAGGGTGGCAGACCATCCAGGCCAACAGTCAGACGCCCAGTTGCGCCGGGGACTTCCAGTTCCTCTATGAGCTGGGGGCGGGTGAGGCATCCGCCACGGCGGAGAGCCGGGCCCTGACGCCAATCTACACCCAGGCCGCGGAGACCGCCTACCGGCTGTTCAACAGCAGCGAGGGCTTTGAGGGCGTCACCAACGTCTGGACGCTGAATCAGCACCCCAATGAGGTGCTGACAGTGGACGAGCCGCTCTACGAGGCGTTCGAGCTGATCGGGCGCTACGGCGACCGGTCCGTGTACCTGGGGCCGGTGTACGAGATCTACGACGACCTGTTCCTCTGTGAGGAGGACTGGCAGACCCAGGACTTCGACCCCTTTGTGAACCCCCAGGCGGCGGCGTTCCACGCCGAGGTGGCCGCCTTTGCCCGGGACCCGGCCAGCGTGGACGTGGAGCTGCTGGGGGAGGGGCAGGTGCGGCTGAAGGTGTCGGAGGAGTACCTGGCCTACGCGGAGGCCAACGAGTTCGACCGCTTCGTGGACTTCTACTGGCTGACCAACGCCTTCATCGTGGACTATCTGGCGGAGGTCCTGACGGAGCAGGGCTACACCCGCGGCTCTCTCTCCAGCGTGGACGGCTTCATCCGAAACCTGGACAGCCGGGAGGTGTCCTACGGACTGAACCTCTACGGCCGGACGGACAGCGGAACCATCTCCGCCGCGGTGATGCAGTATGGCGGCCCCAGGAGCATCGTCTCTCTGCGGAGCTATCCCCTGAGCGGCCAGGACCGGCGGTACTACTACCAGCTCGCCAGCGGCGAGGTCCGCACCCCCTATCTGGACACTGCGGACGGCCTGTGCCGGAGCGCGGCGGACAGCCTGGTGTGCTATTCCGATTCGGCGGGCTGCGCTGAGACGCTGCTGCGGATGATCCCCCTCTACATCGCGGACACGCTGGAGACAGAAACGCTGTCCGCTCTGGCGGACGGCGGGATCTACGCGGTCTGGCCGGAGGGCAGTACGATCTGCCACACGGACCCGGAGCTGGTCCTGACAGACGTCGCCAGCGGCTACACCGTAGCGCTCAGACCATAGAGAGAACCCGCAAAAAGCAAATTAGGACCTGTATCCGAAAACGAATGGTTTTGGATACAGGTCCTTTTGTTGCGCTCAGCGCAAAAAGAGGAGAGACGCCTCACAGGCGCCTCTCCTCCGTCCGCACAGATATGCGGTCAAAATCACTTGTTCAGCAGCGCCTTCGCCTGAGCGGCGATATTGTCCGCGCAGAGCCCAAAGGCTTTCAGCAGCGCGCCGGCGGGGCCGGAGTGGCCGAACTCGTCGTTGACGCCGATGCGCTTCACGGGCACCGGGCAGTTCTCCGCCAGGAAGCTGCACACCGCCTCGCCCAGGCCGCCGATGATGCTGTGCTCTTCCACGGTGACGATCCTGCCGCACTCCTTGGCGGCCTTCAGCACGATCTCCCCGTCCAGGGGCTTGATGGTGGCCATGTTGATGACCCGGGCGGAGATGCCCTCCGCCGCCAGGGCCTTCCCGGCCTCGATGGCCTCGGGGACCAGGATGCCGTTGGCGATGATGGCCACGTCGCCGCCGTCCTGGACCAGCTCACCCTTGCCGATCTGGAACTGGAAGTCCTCGCTGTGGAACACCGGGGTGGCGAACCGGCTGAACCGCAGGTACACGGGGCCCTGCATCTCATAGGCCGCCATCACCATGGCCCGGGCCTCCACGCCGTCGGCGGGTGACATGATGGTCATGCCGGGGATGCTCCGCATCAGGGCGAAGTCCTCGCAGCACTGGTGGGACGCGCCGTCCTCGCCCACGGAGATACCGCCGTGGGTGGCGCCGATCTTCACGTTCAGATGAGGGTAGCCGATGGTGTTCCGCACCTGCTCAAAGGCCCGCCCCGCCGCAAACATGGCGAAGCTGGACACGAAGGGCACGATGCCCATGGTGGACAGGCCCCCGGCCACGCACATCATGTTGGCCTCGGCGATGCCGCAGTCGAAGTGGCGCTCGGGAAACGCCTTCTTGAAGATATCGGTCTTGGTGGCGTTGGCCAGGTCCGCGTCCAGGACCACCAGGTTGTCCACGCGGGCGCCCAGTTCCGCCAGGGCCTTGCCGTAGCTCTCGCGGGTGGCGACTTTCTTGATCTCGCTCATCATTGCACCTCCAGTGCCGCGCGGATGGCGGCCAGGTCAGCCATCCCCCGGGCGTATTCCTCATCGTTGGGCGCCTTGCCGTGCCAGCCTACCTGGCCCTCCATGTAGGACACGCCCTTGCCCTTCAGGGTGTGCATAATGATCACCGTGGGCTTGCCGGAGCCCTTGTTGGCGTGGAACTGGGCAAAGGCGGCCTCCATCTGGTCAAAGTCGTGGCCGTCGATCTGGATGACGTTGCAGTTGAAGGCCTCATACTTGGCGTCCACCGGGGCGGAGTTCATGACCTCCTTGGTGGGGCCGTCGATCTGCAGGCCGTTGAGGTCGATGATCATGCACAGGTTGTCCAGCTTGTAGTGGGCGGAGAACATAGCCGCCTCCCACACCTGGCCCTCGGCCAGCTCGCCGTCGCCCAGCAGGGTGTAGACGTTGATGTCCTTGCCCAGGTACTTGGCGCCCTTGGCCATGCCGGCGGCCACGGACACGCCCTGGCCCAGGGAGCCGGTGGACATGTCCACGCCGGGGACCAGGTTCATGTTGGGGTGGCCCTGGAGATAGGAGTCGATGTGCCGCAGGGTGGGCAGATCCTCCACGGGGAAGAAGCCCCGCTGGGCCAGCACGGAGTACAGGCCGGGGGCGGTATGCCCCTTGGAGAGGACGAAGCGGTCCCGGTCCTCCCACTTGGGGTTCTTGGGGTCAATGCGCATCTCTTTGAAGTACAGGTACGTGAACATGTCGGCGGCGGAGAGGCTGCCGCCGGGGTGTCCCGCCTTGGCGCCGTGGGTGCTGGTCAGAATACCTTCCCGCACGGCGACGGCGGTGAGGGCGAGTTGTTTCTTTTCCGCAGAAGTCATCCGGATTCCTCCTTATTTTTTTGCTTGGCCGTAGTAGGCGTTGGGACCGTGCTTGCGCATAAAGTGCTTGTCCTGGATGCACTGGGGGGCGGGACCGGCCTTGGGGTTCACCAGCTCGGTGAAGATGGACATTTTGGCCACCTCCTCCAGCACCACGGAGTGGTACACCGCCTGGGCGGCGTCCTTGCCCCAGGTGAAGGGCCCGTGGTTCCGGCAAATCACGGCGGGCACGTGCATGGGGTCGATGCCCCGCCCGCGGAAGGTCTCCACGATCACATGGCCGGTGTTGGTCTCATAGTCCGCCTCGATCTCCTCCGGCGTCAGGTTGCGGGCGCAGGGGACGGGGCCGTAGAAGTAGTCGGCGTGGGTGGTGCCGTAAGCGGGGATGTCCCGGCCGCCCTGGGCCCAGGCCACGGCGTAGGGGCTGTGGGTGTGGACGATGCCGCCGATTGCCGGAAAGGCGTTGTAGAGGATCAGGTGGGTCTTTGTGTCGGAGGAGGGGTTCATGTCGCCCTCCACTTTGTTGCCCGCCAGGTCCATGACCACCAGGTCCTCCGGCTTCAGCTCCTCGTACTCCACCCCGGAGGGCTTGATGACGAAGAGCCCTTTCTCCCGGTCAATGCCGCTGACGTTGCCCCAGGTGTAGGTCACCAGGTTTCGCCGGGGCAGCTCCATGTTCGCCTCGTAGACCTTCTGCTTCAGTTCTTCCAGCATGCTTGCGTCTCCCTTCTCCCATGACCGCCTGTGCAACGGACCCGCCGGTCTCTGCCATACGGTCCGGGCCGGAATGTTTCGATCCTTGATGCACGGTGCAGTTCCAAACTCTGACTTTCATTATATTGCAAACGGGCGAGGAAAGCAACAGTTTTTGTGGGGTTCCTGCCAATTTATTGTTTCCCCGCCCGGTTCGGCGGCAGGGCGGGAGAGACGGAACATGCTATGAGACGCTGTCATGTAACCATACCGGATATAGGGAAAAGGCCGGTGATAGCGCACAAAAAGAGAGGGACAGATTCTGCGGATGTTCGTCATTAGAGATATTCTTCCCCGTCCGGTTCGTTTTTTCTTGACGCGTTTCCCGGGCAAGCTTATAATAATTTTATCAAAAAGCGGGGCAACGGCGCCGGAAAAGGTGCTGTTGCCATGCTTTTTTACAAGGGAGGGTGGAAGTCATGAACGCATTGATCCAGCATGAGAGACAGATCAACCAGCAGCTGGCGCGCTACGGCGTCAAGTTCGGCATTTATAAGAACGGCGAATTCCATGAGCGGCTCTTCCCCTTTGACACGATCCCCCGCATCATCACTGCCCAGGAGTGGGCCCCGCTGGAGCGGGGGCTGATCCAGCGGGTGCGGGCCCTGAACCTGTTCCTGCGGGACGTGTACGGAGAGAAGCGCATCATCGCGGAGGGCGTGGTGCCGGAGGACTTCGTCTACCGCTCCCCCGGCTATCTGCCCCAGTGTGAGGGCATCGCGCCGGTGAAGGGCGTATACAGCCACATCTCCGGCATCGACCTGGTGAAGGGCAAGGACGGCGTGTGGTACATCCTGGAGGACAACCTGCGCATCCCCTCCGGCGCGTCCTACCCCTACATCGCCCGGGGCCTGTGCCGCCGGTGCTCCCCGGAGACCTTCCGGCAGAACAGCGTGGTGGACAACCGGAATTACGGACAGCTCCTGCGGCATACCATGGACAGTGTGAACACCGGCGGCATCAACGTGGTCTTCACCCCCGGCCGGTACAACGCGGCCTACTTCGAGCACTCCTATCTGGCGGAGCAGTCTGGCTCGGTGCTGGCGGAGGCCGGGGACCTGTACGTCCGGGACAGCGCCCTCTACTACCGCTCCACCGGCGGGGACCAGCGGGTGGGCGCCGTCTACCGCCGGGTGTCCGACGAGTACATGGACCCCCTGACCTTCGAGCCCTCGTCCCTCATCGGCATCCCCAACCTGATGGCCGCCTACCGGGCGGGGAACGTGGCGGTGATGAACGCCTTCGGCAACGGCGTGGCCGACGACAAGGGCATCTACTACTTTGTCCCCAAAATGATCCGCTACTACCTGGGGGAGGAGCCCATCCTCTCCAACGCCCCCACCTACCTGCCTTTCTACGAGGAGGACCGGAAGTACGTGCTGGAGCACATCGGCTCCCTGGTAGTGAAGGACGTGGCGGAGGCCGGCGGCTACGGCGTGGTGTTCGGCAGCAAGCTGACGAGCCAGCAGCTGGAGGACCTGAAGGCCACCATCCTGGCCCAGCCCCGGCGGTTCATCGCCCAGGAGGTCATCGACTTCCAGGACCTGCCCATCATGGACGAGGGGCGGCAGGTGGAGCGGAAAGCGGACCTGCGGGCGTTTGTCCTCTCCGGCGCGGAGGACACCGTGGTATGGCCCAGCGGCCTGACCCGGTTCTCCCGGAACCCGGACAGCTTTATCGTCAATTCTTCTCAGGGAGGAGGCTTCAAGGACACATGGGTATTGTCACACTGAGCAAGCAGAACCACCTGTTCTGGCTGGGGCGGTACGCCGAGCGGGTGTACACCACGGTCCAGTACATGCTCCAGCAGTACGACCGCCTGATCGACGGCGAGGATATCGGCCGGGAGGCGTTCTGCCGGAACATGGGCATCCCCTGCACCTACACCAGCGACGAGGACTTCTGCCGCCGCTACCTCTTTGACGGCGGCGACCCCAGCTCCGTCCGCTCCAGCCTGGACGCTATGCTGGGCAACGGCATGGTGCTGCGGGAGACCATCACCACCCCCACCCTGGCCTACCTCCAGATGGCCCAGTACGCCCTGGACATTGCCGAGCGCAGCGACGGCCCCGCCGTGGCCCTCCAGTGGGTGCTGGACGATATCATGGCCTTCCGGGGCAGCTTCGACGACTCCGTAGAGGACGAGGCCACCCGGAACGTCACCAAGTCCGGCATCTGCGTGGAGCGCATCAGCCTGATCCTCCGCCTGAACTGGCAGACCGAGCGGCTGGAGCGGGAGGTGCAGAAGATGCTGAACCGCCTCTACAAGACCGGGCTCACCGTCAATCCCGCGGCCCTGGACCTGGTGGAGCGCTGCGCCGTGGGCGGCGAGGCCATCCAGCGCCGGGACCTGCTGGGCGCTGTGGAGGGACTGTTCCTGGTATGAGCCGGCAGCTGACCTTCTTCTATGACGTGCTCCTGACCTTCGACGGGCCGGTGTCCGGCCACGCCTTTGCCCTGCGGTGCGTGCCGCCCTCCTTCCCGGGGCAGGAGATTTTGGACGTGTCCCTGTCGCTGGAGCCCCAGGCGCCCTACGCCCGGCAGCGGGACGGCTTCGGCAACCTGCTCCAGATCGGCCGCATCGAGGCGCCCCACGACCGGTTCCGCTACACCGTCCGTGGCTCTGCCCGCCTGGACCTGACCCGGCGGCGGCAGTCGCCGGGCCACCCGGTGTACCGTTTCCCCTCCGCCTACACGGCGGTGAGCGGGGAGATGGAGGACTTTCTGGCGGGCCTCGCCCTGCCGGAGGCGCCGGCGGAGCGGGCCTGGGACCTGGCCCAGGCGGTCCATGCGCATATGAACTACCGCCCCGGCACCACCGGGGTGTCCACCACCGCCGCCCAGGCCTTCGCCTCCGGCAGCGGCGTGTGCCAGGATTTCGCCCACATCTTCCTGGCCCTGGCCCGGCGCGCGGGCCTCGCCGCCCGGTACGCCAGCGGCCTCCCCGAGGGGGAGGGGGCCAGCCACGCCTGGTGCGAGGTGTGGCTGGACGGCGTGTGGACCGGCATCGACCCCACCCGGGGCTGCTGGACCGGCGAGGACGTGATCCGCCTGGCCGTGGGCCGGGACTTCGGGGACTGCCCCATCGAGCGGGGCGTCTTTCTGGGCAGGACGGGACAGCGGCAGACCGTGACGGTGTCCGTCCGGGCACGATAACGATGGAATCGAGGAAAAACTTTCAACCATGATCGAGCAAGTGGTACGGGTCCCCCTGGCCGTGGGGGAGGACCTGGTGATCCAGAAGAACCGGATCGGCAGCGGCGGCAAGCGGCTGTGCGTGGTCACCGGTACCCACGGCGATGAGCTGGAGGGCCAGTATGTGGCCTGGCGGCTGGCCCGGTGGCTGAAGGCCCACCCGGAGCACCTGAAGGGCACGGTGGATATCTACCCGGCCCTCAACCCCCTGGGGGTCAGCACCATGACCCGCAGCAACCCCCTGTGCGACCTGGACATGAACCGCACCTTCCCTGGCAGCCCGGACGGGGCCATGTCGGAGTTTCTGGCCCACACCCTCATCCGGGACATGGTGGGAGCGGACGTGTGCATCGACATCCACGCCAGCAACATCTTCCTCCGGGAGATCCCCCAGGTCCGCATCAACGTCAACACCGCCGAGCGGCTGGTCCCCCTGGCCAAGCGGATGAACCTGGGCTTCATCTGGATCCACGCCGCCGCCACGGTGCTGGAGTCCACCCTGGCCCACAGCCTCAACGCCCTGGACACCCCCACCCTGGTGGTGGAGATGGGCGTGGGGATGCGCCTGACCCGGGCCTACGGCGACCAGCTGCTGACCGGCATCCTGTCCCTCATGCACTACCTGGGGATGTGGGACGCGCCGGTGATGCCGGTGGCGCCGCCCATCGTCAGCAGCGACGGCCACGTGTCCTTCGTCAACGCGTCCCGGCCCGGCATCTTCGTCCCCTCGGTGGCCCATGCCGCCTACGTGGAGCAGGGGCAGGAGCTGGGGCAGGTGGTGGACCCCCTCACCGGTGACGTGTGCGAGACGCTTATATGCCCGGCCTCCGGGTTGCTGTTCACTCTGCGGGAATATCCTGTGGTGTATGAGGGCTCCCTCATCGCCCGTATCCTGGGAGGTGCGCTGTGAGAGAAGAGATTCTGTTCACCATGGAGACCCCCTACCGCCGCCCTCTGGCGGTGCGGGGCTGGTACTTCGGGAACCCGGAGCGGCGGAGCCTGGCGGTGCTGGGTGCGCTGCGGGGCAACGAGGTCCAGCAGATGTATATCTGCTCCCAGCTTATCCGGGCCCTGGCGGCCATGGAGGAGAACGGTGAGCTGGCGGAGGACTGCGGCATCCTGGTGGTCCCCTGCGCCAACCAGTTCTCCATGAACGTGGGCCGCCGTTTCTGGGCGGCGGACAACACGGATATCAACCGCATGTTCCCGGGCTACGACCAGGGCGAGACCACCCAGCGCATCGCCGCCCACATCTTTTCCGCCCTCCAGGGCTGCAGCTACGGCGTCCAGTTCACCAGCTTCCACCTGCCAGGAGACCTGCTGCCCCACGTGCGCATCACGGAGACGGGCTACGAGCGGGCGGAGGAGGCCCTGGACTTCGGCCTGCCCTACGTCATTCTCCGGCGGCCCCACCCCTACGATACCACGACCCTCAACTACAACTGGCAAATTTGGGATACCCAGGCCTACTCCCTCTACACCCGCGCCACGGACTGCATCGACCAGTCCGCCGCCCGGCAGGCGGTGGAGGCGGTGGAGCGGTTCCTGTTTGCCAAGGGCCTCAGCCGCCGGGCGGTCCCCGCGCCCCAGGAGGAGCCGTCGCTGCTCCGGGAGGAGGCCCTACACAGCCTCCTGACCACCGCGGGAGGGCTGCTCCAGCAGGAGTGCCGCCCGGGGGACCGGGTCCGGCCGGGGGACGTGCTGGGGGAGATATTGGAGCCCTGCACCGGCGCGGTGCTGGAACAGCTCCGGGCGGACTGCTCCGGCAGAATTTTCTTCGCCCACCGGGCCCAGCTCATCAACGGCCACGAGGCGGCTTTTCGCATCCTGCCGGACTGATACTTTTTCTTGAAAGAAAAAGTATCAAAAAGAACTTTAATACCGCTACCAAAGCGTTGCAATCTCTACATTTCTCGCACGGTAACGATACCTTGTTCTGATTGGAAAATAGTGTGACCGATCTTTCCTGTATATGTTTACCACTAACTCAATGCAAAAAGGAGCCGTTCACGATGACGGAACAGATTCTTTGCGGCGCCCGGGCCATTGCCGGGGACCTGGAGACCGTTTTTCAGACCATCCACCGCACCCCGGAGCTGGGCAACCGGGAGCACCACACCGCCGCCCTTATCCGGCAGCGCCTGGACCGGCTGGGCGTCGAGTACACGCCGGTGCTGGACACCGGCACCGTGGCCGTGATCCGGGGCGGCCGGCCGGGAAAGACCATCGGCTTCCGGGCGGATATCGACGCCCTGCCCATCCTGGAGGACACGGGCCTGCCCTACGCCTCCCAGGTCCCCGGCGTCATGCACGCCTGCGGCCACGACTTCCACACCGCCGCCCTCCTGGGCGCGGCAGAGCTGCTGATGGCGCGCCGGGAGGAGCTGCGGGGCAATGTGAAGCTCTTCTTCCAGCCCGACGAGGAGGGCGACGGCGGCGCGGCCCGGATGATCGCCGCCGGGTGCATGGAAAATCCCCACGTGGACGCCATGCTCTGCTGCCACGTGGAGAGCGGCATCCCCACGGGCACCGTCTCCGTCCGCTCCGGCCCCATCTGCGCGGCGTCCAACCCCTTCTCTGTCACCATCAAGGGCCGGGGCACCCACGGGGCCAAACCCCACCTGGGCGCCGACGTGATCGTGGCCGGGGCCCAGATCATCACCGCCCTCCAGACCATCTCCTCCCGCCGCACCTCCCCCACCGAGCCGGTGGTGGTGACGGTGGGCAGCTTCCACGCCGGCACCGCCGGGAACGTCCTGCCGGAGGAGGCGGTGTTCACCGGCATCCTCCGCACCATGGGCGGCCCGGCCCGGCAGCGGGTGAAGGACGACTTCCGTGCCATCGTCACCGGCATCGCCGCCGGGATGGGGGTGGAGGCGGAGGTCACCATCTTCGAGAGCTACCCCGGCTGCCGCAACGACCCGGCCATGACGGACCTGGTCCGCCGGGCGGCGGCCAAGGTACTGGGCCCGGAGCACGTTCTGGAGCTGGCGGAGCCCAGCCTGGGCACCGACGACTTCGGCTACTTCTCCGACGCCGCGCCGGGGTGCTACTACTACGTGGGCGTGGGGAATGAGAGCAAGGGCTTCACCTGCCCCAACCACAACCCCCACTTCGCCGTGGACCCGGAGGCCCTGCCCCTGGCGGCGGCCCTCCACGTCCAGACGGTGCTGGACTATCTGAATGGAGATGCCTGATATGATCTTCCCGCCCTGCCCCCGGCCGGGGGACACTATCGCCCTGATTTCGCCGTCCTCATCCCTGACGGAGGAACGGCCGGTGGAGGCCATTGCCGCCGCCCTGGAGCGGGCGGGCTACCGGGTGTGGCCCGGCAAATCCACCCATGGGGCGGATCCGGACGGCTACGCCGCCCCCACGGAGGCCCGGGTCCGGGACATCCACCGGGCCTTCGGGGACCCGGAGATCAAGGCGGTCTGGTGTACCCGTGGCGGCGAGACCGCCTGGCGGCTTCTGGGCCACTTGGACTGGGATCTGATCGCCGCCCACCCCAAGCCCTTCATCGGCTTCAGCGACGTGACCACCCTCCACACCGCCATCGGCCAGCGCTGCGGCTTCGTCACCTTCCACGGTCCCATGGCATCCACCCTTCTCCAGGGCACCGGGGACTTCACCTGGCGGAGCCTCCGTGCGGCGCTGGAGATGGGGGACTGCCTCCCTATCCAGAACCCGCCGGGGGAGTCTGTGATCTGCCTGCGGCCTGGGAGAGCCCGGGGAATCCTCACCGGCGGGAACCTGAGCCTGATCGCCGCCGGAGTGGGCACCCCCTGGCAGATCGACGCCCGGGGCAAAATTCTCTTCCTGGAGGACGTGGGGGAGGAGGTCTACGCCCTGGAGCGGATGCTGGCCCAGCTGGCCTATGCCGGGATTTTTGACCAGGCCGCCGGGGTGGTGCTGGGGACCTTCGCGGACTGCCCCAACGAGCGCAGGCCGGAGTGGGGGCCGGAGGCGCTGGTGGAATGGTTCTTTCGGGGCTATCCCAAGCCGGTACTGATGAACGTGCGCTCCGCCCACTACTGCGACCCCATGGTGACCCTGCCCCTGGGCACGGTCTGCACCGTGGACGCAGACGTGGGGACGCTCGTCTGCCGCAGATAGCCTCCACAAAATTCTGCATAAAAAAGCTTCGGATATCAACCTGTGATATCCGAAGCTTTTTGCTTTTTCTGTCCCGCCGAATGTGCGGTTACTCGGTGCGCAGCGCCACCACGGGGTCCTTCTTGGCGGCCACCCGGGAGGGGATCAGGCCCGCGATGATGGTCAGCAGCGCGCTGATGACCACCAGGATCACCGCCCCCTGGACCGGCAGGGCGGCCTTGAGGCCCTCAATGCCGGTGAAGTGGAACAGAATGGCGTTGATGGGGACGATCAGGATCAGCGTCACCGCGATGCCGATGACACCGGCCCCCAGGCCCACGATGAAGGTCTCCGCATTGAACACTCGGCTGATATCCCGCTTGGACGCGCCCACGGCCCGGAGAATACCGATCTCCTTGGTCCGCTCCAGCACGGAGATATAGGTGATAATGCCGATCATAATGGAGGAGACAATCAGGGAGATGGACACGAACGCGATCAGCAGGTAGCTGATGCCGCTGATGATATCAGTGACGGAGCTCATCAGCAGGGCCACATAGTCGGTGTACTCAATCTCGTCGTCCTCGTTCTCCACGTTCTCATTGTACTCGGTGATGAGGTCCGCGATGGCGTCCTTGTCCGCGAAGGTGGCGGCGTAGATGCTGACGGTGTCGGGGCTCTCCAGGTCCACATACCCCAGCCGGTCCATGTTCTCGTCATAGGTGGCGTCGGAGAGGGTGGGGGGCATGTAGTTGTCGTAGAGGTACACGAACTGCCAGTCCTCCAGGCCGCTGGGCTGGGCCGCGGCCATGCCCATCCCGGGCATCCCGGTCATACCGCCCATGCCGGCCCCAGTCATCCCGGCCATATCCGTGCCGGTCATCCCGGCCATACCGCTCATATCCGCGCCGGTCATTCCGGCCATGCCGGACATATCTGCGCCAGTCATGCCAGCCATGCCCGCGGCGGAGGGATCGGGCGTCTCTGCCTCCTCCGGCTCATTCTCAGAGGGCTCCACGGGCCCGGCCTCCAGGGCGGCGTCCAGCATCCCGGCCAGCTGGTCCGCGGTGAGGGCGCCCATCTGGGCGCTGACCATCTGTCCGTACTGCTCCCGGACGCCGGAGGCGATGGCCTCCTCCACCTGGGAGAACAGGGTATCGTCGTCCATGTCCCGAATATAGCCCATGATGGTGCTCTCATCCACGCCCATCTCGGTGGCGTACTGCTGGATGATCATGTCCTCGATGGACTCCCGGGTCATGCCCTCCATCTGGCGCTCCACCACGCCGTCCACATACTCCTGGGACGGCTGGCTCATCACATCCAGATAGGCGTCCGCCTTCTCCTGGGCGGTGAGGTCCTGCAGATACTCGGTGATGGCCTCCACCTTCTCTTCATCGGTGGGCTCCTCCTCGTCGCCGGTGGCGAAGGGCAGGGCCAGGAAGACGTCGGTGGTCTCGTCGTCCATCTGCTCCTTGACAATATCCATCTCCGCCGTGGCCTGGATGGCGTAGGTGGTGAGGGCGCTGGTGTAGCCGATGGCGCCCCGGACGTTGCCGCTCGCATCCTCGCCGGGCCGGGCAATGCCCACGATCTTCAGGGGCACACCCACGTCGTCGCTGTTGTAGAGGTAGTCCATGCCGCTGTCGGTCTCGGTCATGTCCACGTAGCCGCCGGTGACCGGGTCGTGCTGGAAGTATTCGGCGGGGAGGATCAGCTTGAACTTGTTCTCGCACAGCTCCTCGTAGCTCCAGCTACGGGTCTCCACGTCCACGGTCTCCCCGTTCTGGATGGCCTTCAGGGTGTCGGTCATGGCGTCGGAGGAGATGTAGCCCAGGGCGTAGAGCATCAGGTCGGACACCTCGTTGCGGCCGTCCACAAAGAGGATCACCTCGTCGTAGTTCTGGGGCCACGCGCCGTAGAGCAGCTCATACTGGTCCTTCACGCTGTCGGAGATGAGCTGCCCGTCCTCACCGGGCATCAGCTCCTCCCACACGTCCATGGCGGTGTACATGGAGCCCATGGAGGACCCGAAGTAGGAGGAGTAGTCCCCGCCGTACAGGGAGGACATGGCCTCCTGCATCATGGTCATGATATCGCTCTTGACCACGTTGCCGTCCTCGTCGTTGGTGTAGATATCAAAGCGGAGGTTGTAGCCGTAGCGGATGTTGGCCAGGTCCGCGATCCCGCCGCCCCCCGCGTCCAGATACGACTTGAAGGCCTTCAAATTGTTCTTGGAGGTCTCGGCGTTGACCATGGCGTTGAGCATGTCGTACATGACGGTGGCGGAATAGACCCGGTCCTCCTCACGGACCTCGTTCTCCTCCCGCTCCTGCCGGGCCCCCATGAAGGACAGCATCATGGAGGACATATCCACCGTCTCCGCCTGGATGGTGATGGGGTAGGAGGACAGCGTCTCCTCCTGGACCTCCTCGATGTAGGAGTTGATACCGGCGGAGAGGGACAGGATCAGCGCGATGCCGATGATGCCGATGGACCCGGCAAAGCTGGTGAGGATGGTGCGGCCCTTCTTGGTCATCAGGTTGTTGAGGGACAGGGAGAAGGCGGTGGCGAAGGACATGGAGGGCTTCTTCTGCCGCACGTCCAGGGCGGCGGGCCTCTCCTGGACCCCGTCGAAGGGGGCGCTGTCGGCGGTGACCTGGCCGTCCAGCAGGCGGATGGTCCTGGTGGCGTATTTCTCCGCCAGCTCCGGGTTGTGGGTCACCATGATGACCAGCTTATCCTTGGCGATCTCCGCCAGCAAGTCCATGACCTGGACGCTGGTCTCGCTGTCCAGAGCGCCGGTAGGCTCGTCGGCCAGGAGAATGTCCGGGTCGTTCACCAGGGCCCGGGCGATGGCCACCCGCTGCATCTGGCCGCCGGAGAGCTGGTTGGGCCGCTTCTTCATCTGGTCCCCCAGCCCCACCTTCACCAGGGCCTCTCTGGCCCGGCGGCGGCGCTCCGACTTGCCCACGCCGGAGAGGGTCAGGGCCAGCTCCACGTTGGAGAGCACCGACTGGTGGGGGATCAGGTTGTAGCTCTGGAACACGAAGCCGATGGAGTGGTTCCGGTAGGTGTCCCAGTCGCTGTCCCGGAACTCCTTGGTGGAGCGACCGTTGATGATGAGGTCGCCGCTGGTGTACTGGTCCAGGCCGCCGATGATGTTCAGCAGCGTGGTCTTGCCGCAGCCGGAGTGGCCGAGGATGGCCACAAATTCGCTCTCGCGGAATGCCAAATTAATGCCACGGAGAGCGGTGACGGTCTCGCCTGCGGTGGCGTAGACCTTGACAATGTCCTGTAATTTCAGCACGGGGATGCCTCCTTGTCAGACCGGCGGCTGAGCACACCGGCCCGGATAATTTCAATTTTATACTGCAAGTGGGTGCGGCAGAGCTCCGCCTTGGCGGGATGGCAGCAGGCCGCGCCCACCGCCTGTCCGGCGGAGGACAGCAGCAGATCCAGCAGGGCGCAGACCTCGCCCCGGCCGTCCAGGCAAAGGGGCGTCAGGTCCACCCGCTCCAGCAGCAGCCGCACCGTGGCCTCCACGTCCCAGATCTGCCCCGAGCCCAGGGCGGCGTTGTGCTGCACGATGCAGAGGATGGTCCGGGCCTCCTCCTCGTCCTCCCGCAGGAACTCCATCGCCCAGTCGAAGAGGGCCAGCGGCAGGTCCAGCAGGTCCCCGCCGCAGCGGTCCAGGCTCTCGCCGATGAGCCCCCGCATCCGCTGGCTGATCTGGCTCAGGACGTACTGGAACAGGTCGGTCTTGTCGGCAAAATATTGGTAAAAGCTGCCACGGGGGATCCCGGCGGACTGGATGATGCCGCTGAGGGGCACCTCGCCGTAGGGCCGCTTGGAGAACTCCTCCATGGCGGAGCGCATGAGCCGCTGCCGCTTCTCCTCGGGCAGGTTGAAAAATGTGCTGGTGGGCATGATCGTCCCTCCCATTGTATAAATCCGGCACACATCATACAATGACAAGTCGTCATTTGTCAAGACGTTCCATGGAAATTTACAGTTAGTTAACACTTCCTCAAAAAGGAACAAATTTCCTTTTAAAAATTATTGACAAACGATAATTCCTGTGCTACCATAGGACCATCAGATTATCGTAGAACGATAATTTTGGGAGGTGCAAGAGATGTTTGGAAAATTCGGACTCTGGCTCCGGGAGCTGTCCCTGTCCGGCGGGGCGGGGAATATGGCGGCCTGGGCGGTGGTGCTGGTCCTGACGGCGCTGCCGCTGGCGGGACTGCTGGCGCTGTGGCTGCGGCGAAAGCGGCTGTACCCCAGGGACGGTCTGCTGGTGCTGCTGTCGGGACTGCTGTTCCTGTTCTGCTGGTTCGGGGCCAACCCCACGCTGCTGGGGAGCGGCAGCGGGCAGTTCTTCCCCATGGCGTCGGCGGGGGCGGCGGTGTCCGTGCTGGTGGCCTGGTTCGCCCTGGACGTGCTGCGGGGACTGGAGGCCGCCCCGGCGGACCGGCTGGCGGCGGCGCTGAAGCCCCTGCTGCTGGGGTGCGCGGCCCTGCTGGCCCTGGCGGCGGTGTATGGGTGCGTGTCCGGCCTGCTGCGGGACTGGGAGGCGGTGAAGAGCGGGAACACCGTCACCGGCGATCTGCCCATCGCGGCGAACAGCCCGGACCTGGGGCCCACCCTGGCGGTGATGGCGGCGGTGGCGGTGCTGCGGCTGGCGCCGAACCTGCTGGCGGCATTGACCCTGGTGTGGGGCGCGCGGCTGGCCGGACGGCTGGGGGCCCTGGACTTCGGGGAGGACACCCTGGCGCTCTGCGGACAGACGGCCCGGAGCTGCAAGGGCGTCGCCCAGGCCACGGTGGTGCTGGCGGTGGCGGCCAACGTGCTCCAGCTGGCGGCGCTGGGGGCGCTGTACAGCTCCCACTTCCGGGTGGACTTCCCCATCTTTCCCCTGGTGCTGTCCACGGCGCTGTACCTGCTGTGCCGATGTCTCCAGCGGGGCAAGGAGCTCCAGGACGACAGCGCGTCTATTATATGAGGTGGACGCCATGGCCATTACGGTGCATCTCAGCGAGCTGCTGAAGGAGCGGGGGATGACCAGCAAGGAGCTGTGCGCCAAGGTGGGCATCACCGAGGCCAACCTGTCCATTCTCCGCTCCGGGAAGGCCAGCGGCGTGCGGTTCCACACCATCAATAAAATCTGCTACTATCTGGACTGTCAGGTGGGGGACATCCTCCGCTTTGACGGACGATTGGAGGAAACGGACGATGAAAAGTAAAATTTTCTGCCTGGCGCTGGTCCTGAGCCTGTGCCTCTCCGGCTGTTCCCTGGCGCGGCCGGAGAAGGAGGAGGACTATGAGGACGTCTTCTGCGGCTTCTACGCGGTGGCCGAACAGATGGATACGGAGGGCCAGATCAGGAGCGATTTCTACGACAACCCGGCCCTGGAGGTCTACGGGTCCGAGAGCATGAAGCTGGATGGTATCGGGAATGTGGCCTTCGACCGGGAGGTACTCTTCGGCGTGACGGACGAGGCGGGGAACGTGACCTTCCCGGGGATGAAGAAAGGGTATAGGCTGCTGCTCTACACCTACAACGAGAACGGGTATCCGGTGAGCGCCGTCCAGTCCGACATGGGGCCCGGCGAGGAGGGGACCCAGATCAAACACACCGACGAGGGGGCGTACATGTCCGCCAGCGGCGTAATCTATGTGGGCCCGCCCCTTGGCGCGGGGCCGGACTGGTCGGAGCAGGACACCGGCACGATCTGGACCCTCTACCGGGTGTACCAGACCCGGGACGGCCGGTTCTACATGGACGGCAGCGGCAACAGCTACGGCGGCGCCGGGGGCATGACCGTCAACGAAGACCAGACCTACCGGAGCACCAGGAACGGGGAGACGGAGGAGGAGACCACCGTGTCCATCACCGTGGAGGTCCGGCAGGTGGAGCGGCTGGAACAACTGACGGTGTACCAGTACGGCGGGGACGGCGCCCTGCTGGGGACGGAGGATGTGGCGCTGTCCGATCCGATGCCGGAGTTCCGCTGCGCGGCGGGGACCGCCTGGGTGGTGGTGGAGGAGAGCTACGCCAACGGTGGCAGGAAGCACACCGCCTACGACCTGGGGGAGGAGGATATCTCCCACGGGGTGGTGCTCCTGGACGACGCGGGGTGCGGGTCCTATGCCAGCCTGTCTATCCTGAAATAGCGCGCAAGGCCGCCGGGGGTGCCACGGCGGCCTTGCTTTTTGGCGGGAAAACGGGTATGATAACAACTGCTACCGTGGGTTGCGGAAGTGTCAGCCCGCGTGTATCGCATTCCACCGCCGTTTCCGGTATCCTTAGAGGCAGGTGAAGCAACATGGGATTTCCCGAAAAACTCTACGAGCTGCGGAAGGCCAGGGGGCTGAGCCAGGAGAAGCTGGCCGAGGCCCTGGGCGTCAGCCGGCAGGCCGTCTCCAAGTGGGAGGGCGGCCAGGCCACCCCCGACACGGACAAGCTGCTGGCCATCAGCACCTACTTCGGCGTGAGCCTGGACGCGCTGCTGAAGGAGGATATCAGAACAGATGTTTCACGTGAAACACCGCCGGAATCTACACAGGGGACAGACCGGCGGCGGAACGCGCTGGGGCTGGGGCTGATCGCCGCCGGGTTGGTGTGTCTGGCGGCATGGGCGCTGGCCATGGTGCTCCGGCCCGAGGCGGCGGAGGTTTTGAGCGAGTCGTCGATGGTGACCATCGACGGCGGCGGGATACTGCTGGGACTGTGCGCCGCGGCGGTGGTTTGCGGGATCGTGCTGCTTCTCCGAAAAAAGTAATGTAAGGAGACGGCGATATGAAAAGCAAATGGCTGCCACGGGTCCTGCTGACCGTGACTTTGATCCTGTCCCATCTGGCGGTGGGGGTGGGGGCGTGGAACAACGTGTCCATGTACTACTGCGGAAAGTACGGGGGATGCAGCGCACCGGCCTGGGTAGGACTGCTGCCCGCCGTGCCGTTCGCGGCGGGAGCGCTGGTGTGTCTGGGGCTGTGGGTGCTGTGTGAGAAGAAACAGAAAGGTTAAACTATCCGCCCCGCTCCACTCTCTCCACCATTCCCACCCAGTTCCGCCAATCCCCTCCATCTTGCGAGGTAAGCATGGACGCACGAAGGGTAAGTAGCACCCCGAAACGTGGGACGCGCCGAGGGATTTTTGCTGGTATTTCTTGTGAACATACTAAAGTAGCCGCTTCGCCTCATACACGGGAGCAAGAACAGTTTAGACCCAACCAACCAAAGGGTGAGCGCAAAATAAAAAAAGAAATGAGGGGTTCTCAGGGGGCGCCAGCCCCTTGAGGGCCCTTTTGGTTACTTTTCCGGCAAGGGAAAAGTAACCCAGGGGAGCGCCTGCACCTGCAAGGTGCAAATCATTTCCGAGGGGGCGGAGCCCCACGCAATAGGTCAGAATCACCATAATTTGAATAGGTCAAATTGACATAATAGAGTTGGTGATGATATGACCAGGTTACAGGAACTCCGCAAAGAGCGGGGCTATACGCAGATCAAAATGCAAATGCTGACCGGCATCGACCAGAGCGATTATTCCAAGCTGGAGAACGGCAAGCGGTATTATACCTTTGAGCAGCTGCGCCGCATCGCGCTGGCGCTGGATACCAGCATGGATTATCTGGCCGGGCTGACCGACGAGAAGCGCCCGTATCCCAGGAGGTTATTATGAGCGGCCTCAAAATGGACAGAGACGCCGTGTTGGATGTTGTGCTCCCTCTGATATCAAAACAAACAATGTGAGGTTGGTTATGGGCAATTATTACACACCCTTTTCCCTGAGGGTATCCGAGGAGCTACTTGCTAAAATAAAGGTGATCGCCGTTCGCAACAAGCGGTCGGCCAACAAGGAGATCGAATATGCGTTAGAAAAGTACGTGGAAGGTTTCGAGGATCGCCACGGCGAAATCGAAATCGGGGGCGACGACCTATGACACTAAAAATGTTCAGCACCGCCGTGCTGGATATTTTATTCCCTCCCCGCTGTGCGTTCTGCGGCCAGCTGATGGACCGCTCCGGCGACGGGGTGTGCGAAGCGTGCAGGCCGGCCCTGCCCTTTATTGAGGAAGATAAAATCCTCCGGCAGGTGGGGGACTTTCCCTGCGCCGTGGCGTTCTACTACGAGGGCCCGGTGCGGGACGGCATCCGTGCCCTGAAGTTCGGCAAGAAGTCCTGGCGCACCCGGGTCTTCGGTCGCTATGTGGCCCAGGCCGCCGGACAGCTGGCGGGACAGTTCGACGCCGTGACCTATGTGCCGGTGAGCTTCCGGCGCAGCTGCGAGCGGGGCTTCGACCAGGCCCAGCTCCTGGCAAAGGCCGCGGCCCGGGAGATGGGCATGAAGGCGGAGCGGGTCGCCCGGAAGGTCCGCAACAATCCCGCCCAGTCCTCTCTGGACGACCCGGCCCGGCGGCGGGAAAACGTGAAGGGCGTCTACGCCGTGCCCCACCCGGAGCGGGCGGCGGGCAGGCGGTTCCTGCTCATCGACGACGTGGCCACCACCGGCAGCACCCTCTCCGCCTGCGCCGCGGCGCTGATGGAGGCGGGGGCCGCCTCGGTGGTCTGCGCGTCGCTGGCCGGAGGACACCCGGAAAAAGAAACAGAGGACTGAGCGGACCTTTTTGTGGAAAATTCAAGGAAGAAAGTTGTCACAACGGCTTGCAAAAATTGGGTTGGCTTAGTATAATAGTTTTTTAGAGTACCCGCAGCGGTTTCTGCTCACAATAGAAAAACAACGGACGAGGTGGAAGTATATGTGCGCATTTGCGAAAGACATCGGTATCGACCTGGGTACCGCATCCGTTTTGGTATATGTAAAAGGGAAGGGCATCGTCCTCAATGAGCCCTCCGTGGTCGCTATGGACAAGAACACCGGCAAGCTGCTGAAGGTGGGCGAGGAGGCCCGCCAGATGCTGGGCCGTACCCCGGGGAATATCGTCGCCATCCGTCCCCTGCGGGAGGGCGTCATCTCCGACTATGACATGACCGAGCGGATGCTGAAGGAGTTCATCCGCAAGGTGGCCGGGTTTATGATCTTCAAACCCCGGGTCATCATCTGCGTGCCCTCCGGCATCACCGAGGTAGAGGAGCGCGCCGTGGTGGACGCGGGCATCCAGGCCGGCTGCCGCCGGGTGTACCTCATCGAGGAGCCCGTGGCCGCCGCCATCGGCGCGGGCATCGATATCCAGAAGCCCGACGGCCACATGGTGGTGGATATCGGCGGCGGTACCGCCGATATCGCGGTCATCTCCCTGGGCGGCGTGGTGGAGTCCGCCTCCATCAAGGTGGCCGGGGACCAGTTCAACGAGTCCGTGGTCAAGTATATGCGCCGCAAGCACAACATCCTGGTGGGCGAGAGCACGGCGGAGCGGATGAAGATGGCCATTGGCTGCGTCTATCCCCGGGAGGAGGAGGCTTTCATGGACGTGAAGGGCCGCTGCCTGCTGACCGGCCTGCCCAAGACCATCACCGTGTCCTCCGTGGAGATGATGGAGGCCTTTGAGGAGCCCACCGAGCGCATCCTGGAGAGCATCCACGCGGTGCTGGAGCGGACGCCCCCGGAGCTGATCGCGGACGTGTCCACCAACGGCATCGTCATGACCGGCGGCGGCAGCCTGGTGTACGGCTTCGACAAGCTCATCACCTCCCGTACCGGCATCGCCACCATGGTGGCGGAGAACGCCATCGCCTGCGTGGCCCAGGGCACGGGCCAGAGCCTGGATATGATCGGCGAGCTCCAGGAGGGCACCATCAACCTCTCCCGCCGCCGTCAGGTCAACTGATTCTTTTTCCTGAAAGAAAAAGAATCAAAAAGAACTTTACTGTCGCTCTCAAGACGCTGCGATACCGGCGTTTCCCGCACGGTAACGAAAGAGGCTTCTCGTGGGAGGGACGGATAAGTCCCTCTCCGGGGAACGATCCTCTTTTTCAGATAAAAAAATATTTTCTCTTGCAAAATATGCACGGCTCTGATATAATAATCAGGCGTTCGCTATAAGGCGATGATTTTACGGTAACGATAATCCATTTGGAGGGTTCCATATATGTCGAAGAAACCTATCAGTCAGAAGCGGGCGGAGCGGGAAGAGAAGGAAAATCTGACTCTGCGCCGGGTGTTTAACGCATTCCTGCTGGGCCTCGCCGCAGAGTGTTATTTGCTGATCGTCTACCGCGGCTACGTGGCCGGTTATGTGGATACCATGCTCACGTGGTATCACGTCCTCCGCTGGGGCGCCCTGGCGGGACTGATCGCCGCTGTGGTGGGCGGCGTGATCCTCTACCTATCCAAAAAGAAGACGGGCAAAAAGGCGAGAACCATGTCCATGGCCGGGTCCCTGTGCCTCGGCATCGGCCTGTTCCTGGCGGTGTCCGGCTGGGTCATGACCCAGTTCACGGACGGCACCGGCGTCACCGCCATGTGCATCCTGGTCCCCGTGGTCACGGTGCTGGCGCTGGTCTACCTGCTGTATCAGCATGAGTGCTTCCTGTGCACCACGGCGCTGGCCTGTGTGCTCTTTACCGTGTGGATCCGGGGCGCCTCGGCTGCCTCCGTCACCTGGGGGGTGCCGGTGATCGTGGGCGCGGTGGTTGGCGCTGTGCTCCTGGTCGCCGCGGCCGCGCTGGTGCGCAAGGTCCAGCAGAACGAGGGCAAGCTGAAGGACATTCGGATCTTCTCCGTGGAGTGCGACTACCGCATTGTCTATGCCACCCTGGGGGCTGGGCTTGTCTGTGTGCTGGCGGCGCTGGCGCTGCCCACCCTGACCTACTACGTGATGTGGGTGGCTGGTATCCTGCTCTTTGCGGAGCTGGTGTACTACACCACGAAGCTGATGTAAGGAATTGATTAAAAGGACGTGCCGGGAGGCACGTCCTTTTTTCATACAGGTGTCGATGCGGAAACGCGGGGCAGACAGGTTTCGTCTGCCCCACGTTTCTGCTGTGAAGCGGTTCTCTCCCTGAGAAGAGCGTATCGTCACCGGGCGGAAGACCCGGGGGCCGCAGCGCTTTGAGAGCGAGGGTAAAGTTCTTTTTGATTCTTTTTCTTTCAAGAAAAAGAATGGTCCAGTATGCGGTAGATGGCGGGCATGTCCAGCGCGCTGCGGACGCCATCGGCCAGCAGGTCGAACTGCCGCTGCTGGTAGGCGGCGTGGGATACCGCCTCCGCCTCCTCGGGCCGGAGGCCCTTCCGGGCGCAGAGCAGGCGGGCCATGGCCTGGGTCAGCTCACCGCTGTCGAACAGGCCGTGGAGATAGGTGCCCCAGACGTTCCCCCGGGCGCAGCCCTCGGCGCGGCCGTCCTCCAGGAGGCAGAAGGGGGAGCCGGTCTCCTCGGTCCGGCCCATGTGGATCTCGTATCCCTCCAGCCTGGCACCGGCGAAGGGGGATGCCTGGACCACCGCGGTCTTCCGCAGGCGGGATTTTTGGGAGGTGAAGGTGGTCTCCACCGGGAGAAGGCCCATGCCGCGGATGTGGGTCCCGGCTTCGGTCTCCACGCCCTCCGGGTCGTGGAGAGCGGCGCCTAGCATCTGGTAGCCGCCGCAGACGCCCAGCACCGGGGTCCCGGCGGCAGCCAGCTTCAGCACCGCTGTCTCCAGGCCGCTCTGCCGCAGCCAGAGCAGGTCGCTGACCGTGCTCTTGGTGCCCGGCAGGACCACCAGGTCGGGAGTGCCCAGCCGCCGCACGTCGTCCACATAGCGTACACCGATCTGGGGGTGTTCCTCCAAGGGGTTGAAGTCGGTGAAGTTGGAGATGCGGGGCAGGCGGATCACCGCCGCGTCCAGGGGCTTGTGGACGCTGGTCTGCTCCAGGCAGGGGGCCAGGGAGTCCTCGTCGTCCACGTCCACCCGCAGATAGGGGATCACCCCCAGCACCGGCTTGCCGGTCTTCTCCTCCAGCATGGCGAGGCCCGGGCGCAAAATTTCCAGGTCGCCCCGGAACTTGTTGATGAGGAGGCCCGCAATGCGGTCCTGTTCGTCAGGGTCCAGCAGGGCCACGGTGCCGTAGAGCTGGGCGAACACGCCACCCCGGTCGATGTCCCCCGCCAGCAGCACCGGCGCGTCCACCAGCTTGGCCAGGCCCATGTTCACGATGTCGTTTTCCTTCAGGTTGATCTCCGCCGGGCTGCCCGCGCCCTCGATGACGATGACGTCGAACTCGCCGGCGAGGCTGTCGTAGGCGGCCATGATCTCCGAGATGAGCCGCTTCTTGTAGCGGAAATACTCCGAGGCGGGCATGTGGCGGCGGACCTCACCGTTGACGATCACCTGGCTGCCCACGTCGCTGCTGGGTTTCAGCAGGATGGGGTTCATCCGCACGTCCGGCTCCACCCCGGCGGCCTGGGCCTGGACCGCCTGGGCCCGGCCGATCTCCCAGCCGTCCCGGGTGATGTAGCTGTTGAGGGCCATGTTCTGGCTCTTGAACGGCGCGCAGCGCAGGCCGTCCTGGGCAAAGATGCGGCACAGCGCGGCGCAGAGAAGGCTCTTTCCGGCCCCGGACATGGTCCCCTGGACCATGATACATTTGGCTCTGCTCATGTGGTCTTGTCCCTCCGTATATCCTCCAGGGCGGCGATGAGCCGCCGGTTGTCCTCGTGGGTGCGCACGGCGGTCCGGTACCAGCCCGCGCCCAGTCCATGGTAGTTCTCACAGCTCCGCAGCAGAATGCCCCGCTTTCGCAAAGGCTCCCCCAGGGGGACGGGGGAGAAGAAGAGCAGGAAATTGGCCTCGCCGGGGATCACCCGGAACCCCAGCCGGGTCAGCTCCGCAGCCAGCCAGGGCCGCTCCGTTCGGATGAGTTGTCGGACCTCCCGGACGTAGTCCGCCTCCCCCAGGGCGGCGATGCCCGCCGCCTGGGCCGGTCCCGACACCGCCCAGGGCTGGGCACAGCGGCCCATAGCGTCCAGCAGCCCGCCGTCGGCGCACAGGCAGTAGCCAAGGCGCAGTCCGGCCATGGCGTACAGCTTGGTGAACGCCTTGACGATCAAGAGATTCGGATACGCGCCCAGCAGGCTCTTCAGGGTGTGGGCGGCGGGGTCGTCCAGGAAATCGCCGAAGCACTCGTCTACCACCAGCAGGGCCCCCGCCTCCCGGCAGCGGTCCAGCACTGCCAGGAGCAGCTCCCGCCGGGTGGTGCGGCCCGTGGGGTTGTTGGGCTCGCATAGGAACACCATATCTGTGTCCGGCGTGATGGCGTCCAGAAAGCGGTCCTCCAGCAGAAAACCGGCGTCCTCCCGTAGCGGGAAAAGGACAGTCCGGCAGCGGACCAGGTCCAGCGCCGACTCGTACTCCGCGAAGGTGGGGGCGGTGACCAGCGCCCGCCTGGGCCGCCGGGCCAGCACCGCCCGGTAGATCAGGTCCGCCGCGCCGCCGCCGCAGAGGCACCACGCCGGGTCCACGTGTTCCGCGGCGGCGATGGCTTTCCGCAGGTCCCGGCACAGGGGGTCGGGGTAGCGGTCCGCCTGCTCCAGGGCCAGCGCTGCGGCCCGGCACACGCCCTCCGGCAGGCCCAGGGGGCTGACGTTGGAGGAGAAGTCCAGGGGCAGCGCCCCGTATTCCTCCGCGTATCCGGCCCAGTCGCCGCCGTGGACCAGCTCCGGCGGACGGTCGTTGTTTCTCATAGTGCCTCCTACGCTCCCAGCCCCAGCACAACGGCGGCTCGGATGCCTGCGCCCACCAACAGCGCCAGCAGTCCCGCCGCGTACAGCATCCGGTCCGCCCGCAGGATATCCTCCGGCTCCACCGGGCGCAGGGCGTCGCCGATGGTGGGCTTGTCATACACCTTCCCGAAGTAGGAGGCGGGACCCGCCAGCTGGATGCCCAGGGCCCCGGCACAGGCGGACTCCGTCTGGGCGGAGTTGGGGCTGGCGTGGTTCCGGCGGTCCCGCCGCCAGATGCGCCAGGCGTTCTTGATGTTTCCCCCGGTGAGGCCAGCCGCCGCGATCCAGAAGAGAGCCGCCAGCCGGGAGGGGATGTAGTTGGCCAAGTCGTCCAGCTTGGCCGCCGTGCGGCCGAAGTAGAGGTAGCGGTCGTTTTTGTAGCCCACCATGCTGTCCATGGTGTTGACGGATTTGTAGACCAGCGCCAGAGGCGCGCCGCCCAGGAGCATATAGAGCAGCGGGGCCGCCACGCCGTCGGAGAAGTTCTCCGCCACGGTCTCCACCGCCGCCTTGGTGACGCCCTCCGCCGTCAGGTTCTGGGTGTCCCGGCCCACGATGCGGCTGACAGCCTTCCGGGCGGCGGGGAGGTCCCCACGGTGCAGCTCCCGGTAGACGTTTTTGCTCTCCATCTCCAGCCCCCGGAGAGCCAGCGCCTGCCAGCACCAGAGGACCTGGACCGCGAAGCCCAGCGCCGGGTGGACCCGCTCCGCCAGGGCGCAGACCCCCGCCGTCAGGACCAGGGTCCCCAGGGGCAGCGCCGCCGCCAGCAGCGCCCCGCCCCACAGCTCGCCCTCGGGCGTCCGGGGGAGGAGGGGGCGCAGAAAGCGCTCCAGGGCCGAGATGGCCTTGCCCATATACACCACCGGGTGGGGCATCCAGGCCGGGTCCGCCAGCAGCAGGTCCAGACAGAAGCCGCATATCACCGCCGCGATCAGTTTCATGTGGGTTTCTCCTCAGAAGGCATACATTCTTTTTCTTGAAAGAAAAAGAATCAAAAAGAACTTTTATTCCAGGCCGCCTTCCGGCGGCCCGGGAAATATTATACTGCTGCCGTTCCTGCCTGTCAAGGGTTTCACAATCTCCCGGCGGGGCGGGGAGAAAATGGGGAACGGCGGTCCGGCCTCTGGCAGGATTGCATTTTGCCCTGGTTTACAATACCTTTTTCAGCATAACGCGATCTTCCGCCGCGTCAACAATAGAAAAGCCCATGTTAAGGAACAGGCGGATAGAGGGATTACCGGCGGCGATATTATCGTAAAGTTCGACGAGGCCGTTATCCTTAGCCGCCTGGCATAACAGAGCCAGGCCCTCTTTTCCGTAGCCTTTGCCCCGGTATTTTGCATGGACGATCACATCCGCCAGATAGATGCCTTGTTCGGGATCGAGATGATAGGCGATCTCTCCCACAAATTCGCGGCTTTCTGCATTGAGCAGATAGCGGTAGTACCGCTGGTTTCCATCCCGGTGCGCGACCCAACGGGCGTACCAATCCTGCCACTTCTCTCGGGGAAAAGGGATGGTCCCACCCCACGGGGCGTTATAGGACATGGTATCCGGGTCACTCAGAAATTTCTCTCTGAACCACAGGTCCTCCAGCGTGGGCCGGTATGTCACGATCATCTGCCGGTTTCCTCCAGTCTCTTTGTTGGCACTCCGCGATGTATGATAGCATATCCCCCGGTTTCTTTCAAGACGCGGAACGGGGCGGGCTGCCAGTCCAAACTTTTTTCGCCTGCCGGTTGCGGCGGCGGGCGGGATGGTGTACAATAGTCCCAACATACACAAGGAGGGAGATTTATGCCCACCGAACAGAATTACCGCCCGGAGGAGCTGCGCTATCTGAAGCTGCTGGCCAAACAGTACCCCACCATCCAGGACGCCAGCCGGGAGATCATCCACCTCCAGGCCATCTCCAACCTGCCCAAGGGCTGCGAGCACTTTATCTCAGACGTCCACGGGGAGTATGAGGCGTTCCTGCACGTGCTCAACTCCTGCTCCGGCGTGGTGAAGGAGAAGCTGAACGATCTGTACGGCACCAGCATGACCCGGGCCGAGCGGGAGGAGCTGGCCACCCTCATCTACTACCCGGAGGAGAAGCTGGAGGACCTGAAGGGCCGCATCGAGGACATGGACGAGTGGTACGGCATCACTCTCCACCGGCTGGTGGAGGTCTGCCGCATGGTCTCCGCCCGGTACACCCGGAGCAAGGTCCGCAAGTCCCTGCCCCCGGAGTACGCCTATATGATCGAGGAACTGCTCCACACCCACCGGGAGGACCCGGACAAGAAGGACTACTTCGAGACCCTTATCTCCACCATCATCGACACCGGCCAGGCCCCCGGCTTCATCGCCGCCATCTCCACCGTTATCAAGCACCTCAGCGTGGACCGGCTCCACCTGGTGGGGGATATCTTCGACCGGGGCCCCCGGGCGGATATCATCATGGACTCCCTGCTGAACCACCACAGCGTGGATATCCAGTGGGGCAACCACGACGTGCTGTGGATGGGCGCCGCCTCCGGCTCCCGGACCATGGTGGCCACGGTGCTCTCCAACTCCATCCACTACAACAACCTGGAGGTGGTGGAGACGGGCTACGGCATCTCCTTGCGGCCCCTGTCCGTGTTCGCCAACGAGGTGTACCAGAACTGCGACGTGTCCCGCTTCGCCGTGAAGCTGATGGGCAGCGGGGTCACGGAGAAGGACAAGCTGCTCTCCGCCCGGATGCACAAGGCCATCACCGTGATCCTCTTCAAGCTGGAGGGGCAGAAGATCATGCGCCATCCGGAGTACGGCATGGAGGACCGGCTGCTGCTGGACAAGATCGACTACGAGGACCGGTCCATTGTCATCCGGGGGGTGAAGTACCGCCTGGAGGACTGCGACTTCCCCACCGTGGACCCCAGGGACCCCTACGCCCTCACGGAGGAGGAGGAGTCCGTCATCAACCAGCTCACCGCCTCCTTCCTCCGCAGCGAGAAGCTCCAGCGCCACGTCCGGTTCCTGTACTCCCGGGGCAGCCTCTACAAAATTTATAACGGCAACCTGCTGTTCCACGGCTGCGTGCCCCTGGCGGAGGATGGGTCTTTCCTGACCTTCACCCTGGGGGGCCGGGAGCGGAAGGGAAAGGAGTTTCTGGACTACGCCGACACCGCCGCCCGCCGGGCCTACTACCTGCCCCTGGGCTCCGAGGAGCGGCAGCTGGGGATGGACTTCCTCTGGTTCCTGTGGGCGGGCCGCAACAGCCCCATCTTCGGCCGGGACCGGATGACCACCTTCGAGCGCCGTCTCATCGCCGACGAGAGCGCCTGGACCGAGCCCAAGAACCCCTACTACAGCCTTTACAACGACCCAGCGGTCTGCGAGGCCATCCTGAAGGAGTTCGGCCTGGAGGGCAAGCGGAGCCACATCATCAACGGCCATGTGCCGGTGAAGGCCAAGAAGGGGGAGAGCCCCATCAAGGGCAACGGCAAGCTCATCGTCATCGACGGCGGCTTCTGCAAGGCCTACCAGGCCACCAGCGGCATCGCGGGCTACACCCTGACCTTCAACTCCTACAGCCTGCGGATCATCGCCCACCAGCCCTTCGCGGGCAAGGAGAAGGCGGTGAAGGAGAATTTCGATATCACCTCCACCTCCACGGTGTTCGAAAACCTGGACCATCGGATGAAGGTGTCCGAGACCGACGAGGGCGTGCAGATCCAGGCCCAGATCGACGATCTGCGCCGACTGCTGGACGCCTACCGCTCCGGCGCGGTGCTGGAGGACCACCACCACTAAGACGGTCAAAAAAGTTAAAGGTATTTTCTTGCAAGCTGAAAAGAATTAAGTTCCGCCCCGGCTCAGATAGAGCCGGGGCGGATTCTTGTCCTCCCATTCAAGAAGATGCCACCGTCACCGTGCGGAGCAGGCGGGGATCGCAGCGCCCTGAGAGCGAGGTTAAAGTTCTTTTTGATCCTTTTTCTTTCAAGAAAAAGGATGAGCGCCGTTAGGCGGGGTTCTCGTCCAGCCAGCGGGAGATCTTTTCGCCCACCTCCCGGATGCAGCCGGGGGCGTAGGGCAGCTTCATCCCGGCGTCGGCCACCAGCTCCACGAAGGTCTTGGTGCCGCCGGCCTCGGCGAAGGCCAGATAACGCTGCCAGGTGTCCCCGCGGTCGGCCAGGGATGCCTGCCAGAACTGGAGCGCCACGGTCTGGGCCATGCAGTAGTCGATGTAGTAGAAGGGGTAGAGGTAGACGTGGAGCTGCCGCTGCCAGCCCGCGCCCCTGCCGTAGAAGGGCAGGTCCTCGAAGTCGATCCAGGGCCGGTACTTGTGCTCCAGCTCCATCCACACCGCATTGCGCTGGGCCGGGGTCAGATCGGGCTCGGCGTACACACGGTGCTGGAACTCGTCCACCAGACAGCCGTAGGGGATGAAGGCCAGGGCGTCAGCGCAGTGGGCCACCTCGTACTTCTGGGTGAGAGGGCCAAAGAACTTGTCGTGCCAGGGGGCAGTGAGGAACTCCATGGACATGGAGTGGACCTCGCAGGTCTCGGCGGTGGGATTTTCCAGGGCGGAGAGGTAGCCCTTCCGGGCGGTGCGGTACCCGGCGAAGGCGTGGCCCGCCTCATGGGTCAGCACGTCCACGTCGCCGCTGGTGCCGTTGAAGTTGGAGAAGATGAAGGGGGCCTTGTAGGCGGGGAAGTAGGTGCAGTAGCCGCCGGGGGCCTTGCCCTCCTTGCTGAGCACGTCCATCAGCTCGTTGTCGTAGAGGAAGTCCACGAACTCGGCGGTCTCCGGGCTGAGGGCCCGGTACATCTCCCGGCCGGCGGCCAGGATGTCCTCCGCCGTGCCCTGGGGCTTGGCGTTGCCGTCGGGGAACACCAGGCCGTTGTCGTAGAGGGCCAGCTTGTCCAGGCCCAGGCGGCGGGCCTGGTCCCTCTTGATGCGCACCGCGACGGGCACCATGTCCGCGGCGATCTGGTCCCGGAAGGCGGCCACCTCCTCCGGGCCGTAGCAGTTGCGGCCCAGGCGGTCGTAGGCCAGGGGGATGTAGTTCTCATAGCCCATGGCCCGGCCCTGGGCGGTGCGGTTCTTCACCAGCTTGTCAAAGAGGTCGTCCAGCTCCGCCTGGTGGGCGTCGAACCAGCGGCCGGCAGCCTCGCAGGCCGCCTTGCGGACAGCCCGGTCCGTGCTCTCCTGGTAGGGGCCCAGCTGGGGCAGGGTCAGCCTCTTGCCCTCCCACTCCACCAGGGCGGAGGCGTACAGCTTCTGGTACTCGCTCTGGAGCCGGTTCTCCTCCTGCATCAGGTCCATGATCTCCGGCTTCATGCACCGCACACCGATCTCCAGGTTGGTGAAGAACAGCTTCCCCAGGCTCTCCTCCAGCTCCGGGCGGAAGGGGGAGTGCAGCAGCGCCAGGTCGATGCGCTGGCTCAGCTCCTGGAGCTCCGGGGAGATGGCGTCCACGTAGTCGTTCTCCGCGGCGTAGAAGGGGTCCCGGGTGTCGATGGTGTGGCGGGCGTAGGCCAGGGAGCAGTCGGTGTTGAGCCCCTTGGACCACTGGTCGTACTCCTTGAGGGCGTCGATCTGCTCCTGGGCGGAGGCGGCGGACTGGATGCGCTCCAGTACGCTCCGGGAATAGGTCCGGACCTGCTCCAGGTCCGGGCGGGTGTAGGGCATCTCGCTGAACTTCATATCGTTCCTCCTTCATACAAAATACAAAAGCTTCGGATCAGACGGGGCCGCCGCAGACGAAAAGGCGGCGGGGTCTTTTGCCCAGTATACTACATCCGGCCGCCCCTTGTAAAGGGCAAACCGGCCGCCGCAGGTCAGCGGAGGCTCAGGGACAGGGGGATGGTCAGGAGCAGGATGCCGTTCATCAGGACGTGGATACGGATGAGGAGATCGCCGGTCCCGGGGTCCAGGCCGCCGAAATCAAACTCGAAGGTGAAGAGGGAGCCGGAGGGATCCTTCTCATAGCGGGCGCTGACCGTCATGTCGCCGGTGACCGTGGTGGAGGCGGTGACGGCCCCGCCATCGGCGTCGTACCAGCCCTGGAAGGTATAGCCGTCATGGGCGGGGGCAGAGGGCAGCGCGCCCAGCGCCGCGCCGTGCCGGACGCTGCGGGTGCCGATGACGCCGCCGGTCTGCTGGTCCAGGAAGGTGACGGTGCGCTCCGCGGGCCGGATCAGCCGGATGGCAGCCAGAGAATAGTCATAGAACGCGGCGTGGCCGGTATCGCCCATAGTGAACGCCCAGATGTTGGTGCGGTCCAGGCTCTGCTGGTCCAGAATGGCGATCTCCTCCTGGGGGATCAGCGTATGGACCGCCCCGTCGGCGGTAAAGTACCGCACACCCACGGCGTCCTGGTAGAAGTATGCGCCGCCGCTTCCGCCGAAGACGGCGGCGGCGCTGTTGTACGGCGCCTGCTGGGCCAAAACGACCCTGCCGGACGGGGCGCCGTCCTCCACGCCGGAGACGGACGCACGGGTGCTCTCGTCCTGGAAGGTCATCACCTGGCTGCCCACCAGGACCGCGTAGCCGTCCGCCAGGGTGTGCATCCGGACCGCCTTTTGGACTGTCTTCTCCCGGATGTTCACGATCCAGGTGTTGTTGTCCGCGCAGGGGACCAGCAGCGCGCCGTTTGGCAGCACGGGGACCGGCTTCGCGGGCGCGGAGGCGAGCAGCAGCGAACCGGTGCAGCCGTTCTCCAGCAGGGCGGGGCAGTTGTCCTTGTCCAGCACCGGGGACGGGGCGGCGGGATCGGTGATGTCGTAGATGCGGAGGCCGTTGGTCTCCGCGTCGTTGGCCAGCAGATAGACGATGCCGTTGTACGGGTCATAGGACAGGTAGGGGTTATAGAGCTCATGGGCGAAGTCCGCGGTGAGGTCGAGAGAAGCGCCGCCGGCCAGACAGACCGTGTCGCCGTCGGCGTAGTAGAGCCGGTTGGACTGGTCCATGACCATGG
This sequence comes from uncultured Oscillospiraceae bacterium, assembly GCA_947589745.1. Lineage (GTDB taxonomy): Bacteria > Bacillota > Clostridia > Oscillospirales > Oscillospiraceae > Pelethomonas. The sequence goes on along the minus strand of CANQCS010000005.1, from coordinate 24,637 downwards.
AGTGGAAACGGTACAGGCCGGACGCCACGGTGTCGATCTCGTAGGGGAGCGCCGCGGAGGCCGCCCGGGACGTGCCCGGCAGCAGCGTCAGCGCCAGGATCAGAGCCATCAGCGCGGGAAGGAACCTCTTTTTCATCGTTATGCCTCCTTGATTTTTTGTGCCGCGGGGCGGCCCGCGGAGATCGCGGTGCGATCCGAAATCAGTTTAGCACAACGGGCCAGGGGAGACAAGACAAAACAGGACAAAATTTGCCGGAAAAGGGAGCGGGGCCCTTGCAAGCCCCGCTCCCTTCAGAAGCTCAGAAAACTTTATTGATGCGGTATGGTATCCAGCACCTTGCAGATGGAGGCGCGGTTCATGTCGCCGCCGGGACTGAGCAGGCCGTTGCTTCCGTTGATGACGCCCAGGGCCACCAGGGTCTGGAAGTGCTCCAGAGAGTAGAGCGGCAGGTCCGCCGCATCGGCAAACTGGCTCAGGTCCGCCACGGCGGGCTCGGCGCCCAGATAGGCCATCATGCGCCCCAGCATGGTCACCGCCTGGGCCCGGGTCAGGGTGCCCTTGGGGTCAAAGCGCAGCGTGTCGCCGGAGGCCGCGCCGGTGACGATCCCCAGGTCATACATGGCGCACACCGCGTCCCTGGCCCAGCCGCTCACCTGGTCCATGTCGGCAAAGGGAGGCGTGTACCCGGCGTAGCCCGTCAGGTCAAGCCCCAGATAGCGGGCCAGCAGGGTGGCGAACTCCTCCCGGGTGACGCTCCGGTCCGGGTAGGCGTACATCTCATCCCCCACCTGGACGCCGGTGAGGACGCCCTGCCGGTACATGCTGGCCACATGGACCGTGGCCCAGTGGCCCTCCATGTCCACGAAGGGGAAGTTGGCCTCCACCTTCACCGGGATCGTGGCGGTGAGACTGCCACGGGAGACGGTGATGGCCCCCTCGCCCAGGGTGATGGCGGCGGTGAAGCGCCCTGTCTCGTCAATGGTGCCCAGGGCGGGGTCCACGCTCCACAGGAGGTTGTTGGCGGTCAGCTTCTGGTGGCGGAAATAGGCCGAGGCGTCCAGCTGGACGCTCTCGCCGGGGGCCACGTTCAGGCTTGTCACGCCCCTGCCGTTCCGCAGGACGGTGAGCTCGTCGGGGGTGTCCAGGGCCAGGATATCCAGGGAGGCCGACAGGTCCCCCCAGAAGGCGGTGACGGTGACCACGCCCGGCTCCTCCGGCATGGTGAGGACGCCGTTCTCAATGTACCCGGCGCTGGGGATCAGGACCACCTCGTCGGGCATGGGGAAGAAGTTGGTGTCCACCAGCTGGGCGGTGAGGTCCACGGCGCCGCCGGTCAGGGCCGCGGGGGCGGAGGCGGTCAGATACACCTGGCCGGGCCAGCCGGTGGGCATACCGTCGGCCACCAGCAGGATGTGGTTGGTGACCCGGCGCTGGGCGCCGTCACTGGGGGAGTTGAGGCCCTGGGCCGCCGTGTCGCCGGGCAGGGCCGCCGACGCGGTGGTGGAGCCGCCGCCGTCCAGGCACAGGGCCGTGACGCAGCCCAGCTCCTCCATGCGCCGGGCCAGGACCGCCATGGTGGTGCCCACGCTGACGGCCTTCTGGTCGCCGTCGATGGTGTAGAGGACCAGGGAGCCGTCGGCCTTGACGCCCACGGCGGTGCGGGCCCGGGTACTCTTGTCGGTGAAGCCGGTCTGGGCCACGCCGCCGGACACCAGCAGATACAGCGCGCCCACGGCCTCGGTGACGTCGTTCCACTCCTCGCTCTGGGCGGCGAAGGAGACGGTGAACAGCTCGCCGGGCTGCATGGACTGGACGAAGAGCTTGGCCTCCTCCGGACTGGCGGCGGAGACGGTCAGCGCCGCCTGGGTCTCGGTGAGGGCCACGGGCTCGGCCCCCGTTACCACGCCCACCACCTGGAGCATCATGGTCCGGCCGATGGCGGCCCGGTCGCCGACGATCTCAGCCACCACGGTGACGCCGTCGGTGGTGACGCCGGTGGTGTGGGCGGCGATGAAGTCATAGGTCAGCAGCACCGGGCCGCTGCCGTCCACCCGGGGCTTGTTGAGGGCCGCCACCGGCAGGGTCTGGCCCAGGGCGTTGGTGGCGGTGATGGACATTTTGGGCTCGCCCATCACCACGGAGCCGTCGGCCCGGAAGCCCACGGCGTAGTAGTTCTCCCCGCTGCTGCGGAGCTCGCCGCCCGACACCACCAGGCCCAGGGGGAACCCCTGCTTCACGTCGTAGAAGTCGCCGTTGACCGCGCCTACCACCCGGTAGCCCAGGCTCTCATAGGACAGGGCCGCGTCGGCGGCGGTGAGGCGGCTGCACACGGCGTTGCCGTAGGACACCACAGGCCGGACGGTGGTGAAGGGGTCGGGGGTGTATGTAAAGTAGCGCTCGTGGCGCGGCCCCTGATAGGTGTTGCTCCAAAAGATGTTGTCGCTGTAGACCACGCTGTCCTGGAGGCGGGTATCCTTGAACCAGATCTCACTGCCGTAGACCTCGGAACCCGCCATAGAGGCGGTGGGGACAAGTGTCAGCGCCATCAGCAGCGCCAGGAATAGGGTTTTTGCTCGTTTCATGGTTTCTCCTTTTCGATTCGTACACAGAGGGCGTTAGGGACGGTATGCACTACTATAGCACAGTCCGCCGGAAATGTCCACCGCTGCGGACTGGAAAAATACGGCATGGCCGAAACGGTTCGATTCGTGCGAAGTATTCAAAATACTCATGCAACTCTGGATGATTTTTATGAGATGTATTCATCTTGATTAAACAGATGTGACAAAATTTTCGCCGAAAATGCAGGAAAATTTCGGCGTTTTGAGAGGCTAGTCCTGTTGAATCATCGGGGCGTTTGTGGTAGAATCCCAGTCTGGCATGACACCACATCATGGAACAGAGAGGCGGCGGCGACGGATGCGGCTGGAACCTTTAACGGCGGGGGAGGAGACACCCGGCCTGGAGGAGGAGTTTCGAGCGGCCCGGGAGATCGGGAAACTGCGCCTGGGCACGGCCCATCTGTTCCTCCGCATGGGGACGGCGGTCCGATATATCCCCTATCAACGCATCCGGCGGTACTTCCGCCGGGTGGAGGACGTCCCTCTGAAGCTCTGCTGCGGACGGGGGAGCATGGCCTCGGAGAGCCTGGTGGTCTGCGGGGACTCCGGCGAGCTGGCCCAGGTGCCGCTGCCGGACACGCGGGCGGCCAGGATCGTCATGGAGCGCATGGCCCAGCTGGCCCCGGATGCGGCGGTGGGCCCGGAGAAGCCGCGGCAGACAAACGAACGATCTGGAGAAAATCTATGACCCCATCAGAAGCACTGGATATCCTGTTACCATCTTTCCACCGGTACTACACGGTGCGGACGGAGCAGGTGGAGCCGCCCTTCGCCGCGGAGGCGGTGTTCCACTCCCACGACGAGCAGTATTTTCTGCTGAAGAGCGCCAAGCTGGCGGAGGCGGAGTCCCACGAGTATGTGTTCTTCGCCCTGGGGGAGGATGTGGAGCTGGAGGAGATGCGGCGGCTGGAGCAGTGCGCCTGGGAGCGGGGCGTGGCCAGGGCGAAGCCCAGCAGCCACCACCGCAGCACCGACGTCACCTTCATCCTCCTGGCGCGGCACATCGGCGACAGCGCCAAGGACCATCTGCGCCGCGTCAAGCGGTACCGGAGCTACCGCTGCACCCTCCACGGGTGGAGCCACTTCAAGGCGGTTGCCCTGGAGCTCTCCACAGGCACCCTGTCCTGCAACCGGCAGGGCCGGGACCTGAGCGGGCTCTTTCGCAATATACAAAAATCTCTCTACAAAAGAGGAGGAGAACTAGAGACATGACCGCAGTACTTATCATCGCGGCCGCCATCGTCCTACTGGTCATCGGCTATGTGACCTACGGCAGCTGGCTGGCCAAACAGTGGGGCATCGACCCCAAGCGCAAGACCCCGGCCGTGGAGCTGGAGGACGGCGTGGACTACGTCGCCGCCAAGCCCGCGGTGCTTATGGGACACCACTTTTCTTCCATCGCCGGCGCCGGACCCATCAACGGGCCCATCCAGGCCTCCGTGTTCGGCTGGCTGCCCGTATTCCTCTGGTGCGTCATCGGCGGCATCTTCTTCGGCGGACTGCAGGACTTCGGTTCCCTGTTCGCGTCCATCCGCCACGGCGGCAAGTCCGTGGGTGAGATCATTTCCGACTCCATGGGCTCCCGGGCCAAGAAGCTCTTTATCGTCTTCGCCCTGCTGGTGCTGATCCTGGTCATCGCGTCCTTCGTCAACGTGGTGGCGGGCACCTTCGCCTCCGAGAACTGGGGCTTCACCGCCAATCCCACCGGCAATGAGACCACGGCCATCATCTCCCTGGGCTTCATTCTGCTGGCCATCATCTACGGCCTGCTGACCAACCGCCTGGGCCTGAAGACCCTGCCCGCCACCCTCATCGGCATCGCCGGTATCATCCTGATGCTGGTCATCGGCCTGAACGTGGGCTTCGGCCTGAGCCGCAACACTTGGATCGTCCTCATCGGCGTCTACATCACGATCGCCTCCCTGGTGCCCGTGTGGATCCTGCTCCAGCCCCGCGACTATCTGTCCAGCTTCCTGCTGTACGCCATGATGGGCGTGGCCCTGGTGGGCATCCTTTTCTCCGCCATCGCCGGCACCGCCACCTTTGAGATCCCCATGGTCACCGGCTGGAAGACCAGCATCGGCACCATGTTCCCGGCCCTGTTCATCACCGTGGCCTGCGGCGCCTGCTCCGGCTTCCACAGCCTGATCTCCACCGGCACCAGCTCCAAGCAGCTGGCCAACGAGGCCGACGCCAAGCCCATCGGCTACGGCTCCATGCTCATCGAGTCCGCCCTGGGCGTCATCTCCCTGATCGCTGTGGGCATGGTGTTCACCACCTACACCAGCGGCGGCTTCGGCTCCCCCGCCGCCGCCTTCGCCGCCGGTATCGCCACTATGTTCGGCACCGACTCCCCGGCCTACAACACCATCTATGCCCTGCTGACCCTGGCCGTGTCCGTCTTCGCCCTGACCAGCCTGGACACCGGCACCCGTCTGAGCCGGTTCATGTTCTCCGAGCTGTTCCTGAAGGAGGGCGAGGCCACCTGGAAGGACGCCACCGGCATCCGCCGCTTCCTGGCCTACCCGCTGACCGGCACCCTGCTGATGGTGGTCATCGGCTGCGTGCTGGGCGGCCTGAGCCTAAGCCAGATCTGGGGCCTCTTCGGCGCCGCCAACCAGCTCCTGGCCGGTATCGCCCTGATGGCCGTGGCCGCCTGGCTGGGCAACGCGGGCAAGAACAACAAGATGTTCTATATCCCCATGGCCTTCATGCTGATCGCCACCATCACCAGCCTGTGCATGACCGTCATGACCAAGATCGGCATGGTCGGCGCCGGTACCGCCGCCTGGGGCGACTGGTTCCAGCTGATCTTCGCCGCCGCCATGGTGGTCCTGGCCGTGATCCTGGTCATCGAGGGCGTCCAGACCTTCGCTCGTATCGCCAAGGCCCCCAAGAAGGCCAAGCGCTGATCTGCCGGAAAAGCTGCCCTGAGAAAATTTCTGAGATTCCCATTTGACAAATGGGACACCGCGTGATATAATGCGGCAAACTCAAGTGGTGAGGCTGCCCTTGGACAGCGGCTCACCCCGTCACCGGGCGGCGCGCTGGGAACAGCAGCGCCCCGGGAGCGAGAGTAAGAGTTCTTTTTGATTCTTTTTCTTTCAAGAAAAAGAATGAAACCGTTGACGCGGAGATAAAGGCGGCTATGCCTCCACAGAGAGCCCCCGCTGCTGGGAGAGGGGTGGGAAACAGGCCGTCAAATGGACCGCTGAGGGCGCAGTCAAAGGCGCGGGAGCATCCCGGGGCCGAGTATTCTGCGACGTGCAGGCATACGTCAGTTGCCGGGGATATGCAGGTATCCCGCAGAGCGCACGGCCTCACCGCCGTGAATCAGGGTGGCACCGCGGATGTACATTCGCCCCTGACAGAAGATATCCTTCTGTCAGGGGCTTTTTTGGTCCCGGCGGAGGAACGACAAGGAGGTCTGTTTGATGAACCTACGACCCAGCCTGGAGGAGGTCCGGGCCATCGCCGCCCAGGGGCGGTACGACGTGGTGCCGGTGAGCTGCGAGATTCTCTCCGACATCTGTACCCCCATCGAGGCGATGCAGATGCTGAAAAAGGTCTCCACCCACTGCTATCTGCTGGAATCCGTGGTGGAGCAGGAGAAGTGGGGCCGGTACACCTTTCTGGGGTATGACCCCAAGCTGGAGATCACCTGCAAGGACGGGTTCCTGCAGGTCAAGGGCGGCGCGCCGGGGGACAGCTGCCGCCTGGTCCGGGACCCCTCCGCGGAGCTGCGGAAGATCCTGGCCGCCTATCGGAGCCCCCGGCTGGAGGGCCTGCCCTCCTTTACCGGCGGACTGGTGGGCTACTTCTCCTACGACTACCTGGGCTACAGCGAGCCCTCCGTCCGCACCAATGTCAAGAACACCGAGGCCTTCAAGGACGTGGACCTGATGCTGTTCGACAAGGTCATTGCTTTCGACAACGTGCGGGAGAAGATCGTCCTCATCGTCAACATGAGCCTGGAGGACCCGGAGACGGGGTACCACAAGGCCGCGTGGGAGTTGGAGCAGATGTGCCGCCTGCTGCGGCGGGGGGACAAGCTGCGGGAGCCCGGCGGCCATCTCACCGGCGAGGTGACGCCCCTCTTCGACCGGGACACCTACTGCGCCATGGTGGAGCGAGCCAAGCACCACATCCGGGAGGGGGACATCTTCCAGATCGTCCTGTCCAACCGGCTCAGCGCCCCCTTTGAGGGCAGCCTGCTGAATACCTGCCGTATTCTGCGGACATTGAATCCCTCCCCGTATATGTTCTACTTCTCCGGCACCGACGTGGAGGTGGCCGGGGCCTCGCCGGAGACCCTGGTGAAGCTGGAGAACGGCGTGCTCCACACCTTCCCCTTGGCGGGCACGAGGCCCCGGGGAAAGACCGACGAGGAGGATGCCGCCCTGGAGGAGGAGCTGCTCCACGACGAGAAGGAGCTGGCGGAGCACAATATGCTGGTGGACCTGGGCCGCAACGACCTGGGAAAGATCAGCAAATTCGGCACCGTACAAGTGGAAAAGCTTCACAGCATCGAGCGCTACTCCCACGTAATGCACATCGGCTCCACGGTCCGGGGGGAGATCCGCCCGGAGTTCGACGCCCTGGACGCCGTGTCCGCGGTGCTGCCGGCGGGGACCCTGTCCGGCGCGCCGAAGATCAGGGCCTGCCAGCTCATCGGGGAGCTGGAGGACAACAAGCGGGGCATCTACGGCGGGGCCATCGGGTACATCGACTTCACCGGCAACATGGACACCTGCATCGCCATCCGCATCGCGTATAAGAAGAACGGGCAGGTGTTCGTCCGGTCCGGCGCTGGCATCGTGGCGGACTCGGTGCCGGAGAAGGAATACCAGGAGTGCATCAACAAGGCCCAGGCCGTGGTGAGCGCCCTGAAGCTGGCGGAGGAGGCGGACCTATGATTTTGCTTATCGACAACTACGACAGCTTTTCCTACAACCTCTACCAGCTGGTGGGGGAGATCCAGCCGGACATCAAAGTCATCCGCAACGACGAGATGACGGTGGAGGAGATCAGGGCCCTGGCCCCGGACCGCATCATCCTCTCTCCCGGCCCCGGCCGGCCGGAGGACGCGGGGGTCATCATGGACGCCGCCAAAGAGCTGGGGCCGGAGATCCCCATTCTGGGCGTGTGCCTGGGGCATCAGGCCATCTGCGCCGCCTTCGGGGCCACCGTCACCTACGCGAAGAAGCTGATGCACGGCAAGCAGTCGGTGGTGCGGTTCGACCCGGACTGCCCGCTGTTCCGGGGCTGCCCCGAGACGGCCCCCGTGGCCCGGTACCACTCCCTGGCCGCCGACCCGGCTACCATCCCGGACTGCCTGGCCGTCACCGCCCGGACCCTGGACGGCGAGATCATGGCCGTCCGGCACCGGGACTACCCCATCTACGGCGTCCAGTTCCACCCGGAGTCCATTATGACGCCGGATGGGAAGACCATGCTGAGAAATTTTATCGAATTCTGATGTATAAAGGAGCGTATCACTATGATCAAGGAAGCCATTGCGAAGATCGTTGACAAGCAGGACCTGACCTACGACGAGGCCTATACCGTCATGAACGAGATCATGAGCGGCGAGACCAGCCAGACCCAGAACGCCGCGTTCCTGGCGGCCCTGTCCACCAAGAGCGCCAAGGCGGAGACCAGCGACGAGATCGCCGGCTGCGCCGCCGCCATGCGGGACCACGCCATGAAGGTGACCACCGATCTGCCTATCTTTGAGATCGTGGGCACCGGCGGCGACGGGGCCCACAGCTTCAACATCTCCACCACCTCCGCCCTGGTGGCCGCCGCCGGGGGCATGAAGGTGGCCAAGCACGGCAACCGGGCGGCCTCCTCCCAGTGCGGCACCGCCGACTGCCTGGAGGCCCTGGGGGTCAACATCCAGCAGAGCCCGGAGCGGTGCGTCGAGCTGCTCAATGAAGTCGGTATGTGCTTCTTCTTCGCCCAAAAGTACCACACCTCCATGAAGTATGTGGGGGCCATCCGGAAGGAGCTGGGCTTCCGCACCGTGTTCAACATCCTGGGGCCCCTCACCAACCCCGGCAGCCCCAAGATGCAGCTGCTGGGCGTGTACGACGAGTACCTGGTGGAGCCCCTGGCCCAGGTGCTGATCTGCCTGGGCGTGGAGCGGGGCATGGTGGTCTACGGCCGGGATAAGCTGGACGAGATCTCCATGTCCGCCCCCACCGCCGTGTGCGAGTTCAAGGACGGGTGGTTCAAGTCCTACACCGTCACCCCCGAGGACTTCGGCCTCACCCGCTGCCAGAAGTCCGACCTGGTGGGCGGCACCCCGGCGGAGAACGCCCAGATCGTCCGGGATATCCTCTCCGGCGCCAAGGGCCCCAAGCGGGACGCGGTGCTGATGAACGCCGGGGCGGCCCTGTACATCGGCGGCAAGGCGGAGAGCTGGAAGGACGGCGTGGCCCTGGCGGCGGAGATCATCGACAGCGGCAAGGCGGCGGAGACGCTGCAAAAGCTGATCGAGGTCTCCAACCGGCCTGAGGCATGAATATTTTAGACCAACTGGCCGCCCACGCCCGGGAGCGGGTGGCGGCGGATAGGGCGGAGACCTCCCTGGACGCATTGCGGGAGCTGGCCGCCCAGGGGGGCAGGGCCAACGGCGCGGCCTTTGAAGCGGCCCTGAAAAAACCCGGCCTGTCCTTTATCTGCGAGGTGAAGCGGGCCTCCCCCTCCAAGGGGCTCATCGCGCCGGAGTTTCCCTATCTGGATATCGCAAAGGAATATGAGGCCGCCGGGGCCGATGCGGTGTCCTGCCTCACCGAGCCCAAGTGGTTCCTAGGCTCCGACAGAATTTTCACCGATATTCGGCGGGAGATCTCCCTTCCGATGATCCGGAAGGATTTCACCGTGGACGAGTACCAGATCTATCAGGCCAAGGTCATGGGGGCCAATGCGGTGCTGCTGATCTGCGCCATCTTGGACACGGAGACTGTGGCAAAGTACATGGAGCTGTGCGACGCCCTGGGGCTGGCCGCCCTGGTGGAGGCCCACGACGAGGCGGAGGTCCGCTCCGCCGTCAGCGCCGGAGCGAAGATCGTCGGCGTCAATAACCGGAATCTGAAGGACTTTTCCGTAGATTTCTCCAACGCCGTCCGACTGCGGGACCTGATCCCGGCCGAGTGTGTCTACGTGGCGGAGAGCGGAGTGTCAAGGCCAGAGGACGCGGCGGCGCTGCGGAAGATCGGCGCGGACGCGGTGCTGATGGGCGAGGTGCTCATGCGGGCCGGGGACAAAGCCGCCCTGCTGGCCCGGATGCGGGAGGCGGCCCGATGACCAGGATCAAGATCTGCGGCCTGTACCGCCACCAGGATATCGAGTACGTCAACGAGGCAAAGCCGGATTACTGCGGGTTCATCATCAACTTTCCCAGGAGCCATCGGAACCTGACCCCGGAGCAGGTTCGGGCGCTGCGGGCCGGTCTGGCTCCGGAGATCACCCCCGTGGGAGTGTTCGTGGACAGCTCCGTGGAGACCGTGGCGGCCCTGCTGAACGACGGGATCATCGGCGTGGCCCAGCTCCACGGACACGAGGACGAGGCGTTTATCGCCGCCCTGCGGTCCGCCGCCCCCGGCTGTACCGTGTGGAAAGCGTTCAAGGTCCGCACCCCCGCCGACCTGGAGGCGGCCAACGCCTCCAGCGCCGACATGGTCCTGCTGGACAACGGCTACGGCACCGGCGCGGCCTTCGACTGGTCCCTGGCCGGAGGCGTACAGCGGCCCTACATTCTGGCGGGCGGGCTGACGCCGGAGAACATCCACGAGGCGATCCAAAAGCTCCACCCCTGGGGGCTGGATATCTCCAGCGGGGTGGAGACGGACAAACAGAAGGATTTTACCAAGATTCTGGCGGCGGTGGCCGCCGCGAGAGCGGAGCTCTGACCCGCCGTCCATTGAGAGGAGGTGCCGGCATGGCATTCCAACTGAACAGCGTGGTCCCCTGGGGCCACAATCTGGAGGAATACCGCACCATGTTCCGCCTGACGGGCGAGGACCTGTCCGGACGAATCGCCGGGTTTGGCGACGGCCCCGCCAGCTTCAACTGCGAGGCCACCCGATTGGGCGCCTCTGTGGTCTCCTTCGACCCCATTTACGCTTTCCCTGCGAACGCACTTCACGCCCGCATAGAAGAAACCCGTCAGGTGGTCATGGAGCAGATGCGGGCGAATCGGGAAAACTATGTCTGGACCCAAATCAAAGACTTGGATATGCTGGAATCGGTCCGCATGTCTGCAATGGAAACCTTTTTAGCAGACTACGAAGCAGGCAGAGCGGAGAACCGCTACGTCCCCCACACCCTGCCGGACCGCCTGCCTTACGGAGACGGGTTCTTCGATTTGGGACTTAGCTCCCACTTTCTGCTCCTCTACCCCTCTCTTGGCCTCTCCTTCCACATCGAAGCCATTACGGAGATGCTTCGCGTGTGCCGGGAGGTGCGCATCTTCCCCGTCGTCGATTTAGACGCCAACAAAACGGCTTTGGCTGAGGACGTGATGGCGTATTTTAGGAAAACGCGCACGGTAAAGCTGATTAAAACCGACTACGAATTTCAAAAGGGTGACAACCTGCTGCTGACCATCCGTTGAGGCGGCGCAGCTACCTAAAGGAGGAACCTTACACCATGAGCAACGGACGCTTCGGCATCCACGGCGGGCAGTATATCCCGGAGACGCTGATGAACGCGGTCCTGGAGCTGGAGGCCGCCTACAACCGCTTCAAGGACGACCCGGACTTCAACCGGGAGCTGACCTATCTGCTGAATGAGTACGCCGGACGGCCCTCCCGGCTGTACTACGCGGAGAAAATGACGAGGGACCTGGGCGGGGCTAAAATTTACCTCAAGCGGGAGGACCTGAACCACACCGGGGCCCACAAGATCAACAACGTGCTGGGCCAGGCCCTGCTGGCGAAGAAGATGGGCAAGACCCGCCTCATCGCCGAGACCGGCGCGGGCCAGCACGGCGTGGCCACCGCCACCGCCGCCGCCCTCATGGGCATGGAGTGCGTGGTGTTCATGGGGGAGGAGGACACCAAGCGGCAGGCGCTGAACGTCTATCGGATGCGGCTCCTCGGCGCGGAGGTGGTGCCCGTCACCACCGGCACCGCCACCCTCAAAGACGCCGTATCCCAGGCCTTCCGGGAGTGGACCAGCCGCATCGACGATACCCACTACTGCCTGGGCTCCGTCATGGGCCCCCACCCGTTTCCCACCATCGTCCGGGATTTCCAGGCGGTCATTTCCCGGGAAACAAGGCAGCAGATGCTGGAGAAGGAGGGCAGGCTCCCCGACGTGGTCATGGCCTGCGTGGGCGGCGGCAGCAACGCCATCGGCTCCTTCTACCACTTTATCCCCGGCAAGTCCGTCCGGCTCATCGGCTGTGAGGCCGCGGGCCGGGGCGTGGATACCTTCGAGACCGCCGCCACCATCGCCACCGGAAAGCTGGGCATCTTCCACGGCATGAAGTCCTATTTCTGCCAGGACCAATACGGCCAGATCGCCCCGGTGTACTCCATCTCCGCCGGGCTGGACTACCCCGGCATCGGCCCGGAGCACGCCTGGCTCCACGACACGGGGCGGGCGGAGTACGTGGCCATCACCGACGAGGAGGCTGTGGAGGCCTTCGAGTACCTGGCCCGCACCGAGGGCATCATCCCGGCCATCGAGTCCGCCCACGCCGTGGCCTACGCCCGGAAGCTGGCCCCCACCATGGGGAAGGACCGGATCATCGCCGTCACCATCTCCGGCCGTGGAGACAAGGATTGCGCCGCCATCGCACGGTACAGAGGGGAGGATATTTCGGAATGAGCAGGATCAAGGAAGCTTTCGCTCACGGAAAAGCGTTCATCCCCTTCATCACCTGCGGAGACCCGGACCTGGAGACCACCGCCGCCTGTGTGCGGGAGTGCGTGAAAAACGGGGCCAGCCTCATCGAGCTGGGCATCCCCTTCTCCGACCCCACCGCCGAGGGGCCCGTTATCCAGGGGGCCAACCTCCGGGCCCTCCTGGGCGGCGTCACCACCGACCAGGTCTTTGACCTGGTGAGGGACCTGCGGCGGGACGTGACCGTGCCCATGGTGTTCATGACCTACGCCAACGTGGTGTTCTCCTACGGCATGGACCGATTCCTGTCCAGGGCGGCGGAGGCGGGGATGAACGGCCTGATCCTCCCCGACGTGCCCTTTGAGGAGAAGGAGGAGTTCGCCCCGGCCTGCCGCAAGTACGGGCTGGAGCTGGTGTCCCTCATCGCCCCCACCTCCGAGGGCCGCATCTCGGAGATCGCCAGGGCTGCCGAGGGGTTCGTCTACTGCGTGTCCTCCCTGGGCGTCACGGGAGTTAGGTCCGAGATCACCACCGACATCGGGGCCATGGTGGCCCTGGTGCGGCAGGCCAACCCCGGCATCCCCTGCGCCGTGGGCTTCGGCATCTCCACCCCGGAGCAGGCCAGAAAAATGGCCTCCCTCTCCGACGGGGCCATCGTGGGCTCCGCTATCATCAAGATTTTGGCCCAGTACGGCAAGGACGCCCCGGAGCACGTGGGGGCCTATGTGAAGTCCATGACCGACGCTCTCAAGGAGTGCTGATACTTTTTCTTGAAAGAAAAAGTATCAAAAAGAACTTTAATATCGCTACCAAAGCGTTGCAATTCCTACATTTTTCACACGGTAACGTTATATGGCTTTAATTGAAGAATAGTATAAACGGGCTGGCTGGAAAATGGGGCTGCTGCAAGAGGCCGCTGTCTCTCCGCGTGAGGGAGAGCGGCCTCTTGTTCTGTGTTCTGGTCGAATTTTGCAAAAATCTTCAAAAGGCTATTGACAAACTCGAATATCGAGAATATAATGACACCATCAAATCTCGATATTCGAGATTTAACTTTTGCCCGATAAACTCGATATTCGAGAATAGGAGGTGAGGCCATGCCAAGGGCAAAATTCCAGACGTTGACGGAGCAGATGTTCTACGTGCTGCTGTGTCTGAAGTCGGAGCGGTGCGGGCTGGACATCCTGGACGAGGTGCCGGCCCTGACCGGGGGCCGGGTCAGCGTGGGGTCCGGGACGCTGTATAACCTTCTGGAGCAATTCCTGGACGCCGGGATGATTCGGGAGACCAAGGTGGAGGGCCGCAAGCGTAGTTACATTCTGACGGAAGCCGGAGCCAGGCGGCTGGAGGAGGAGTACCGCCGCATCGTGGCCCAGGCGGAGGACTACCGGCGGATCATCGGCCAGGCCATGGACTACCGCCGCACATTCGGAGAGGGGGAGCGGAAATGAAAGACGTCAAGCGCCGCCTGGAGCGGTTCACCTTTTACGACCACACGGGCATCGAGGCACACCTGGAGAAGATGGCCGCCGAGGGCTGGATGCTGGAGAAGATACCCTACCTGTGGCACTACCGCCGGTGCGAGCCCAGAAAGCTGAAATTCTGCGTCACCTACTACCCCCGGGCGTCCGTCTTCGACCCGGGGCCCACGGAGGGGGAGCTGGACTTCCACGCCTACTGCGAGCGCACCGGCTGGAAGCTGGCGGCCTCCAACGCCCAGCTGCAAATTTTCTACAACGAGGACCCGGACGCCACGCCCATCGAGACGGACCCGGTGATGGAGGTGGACACCCTCCACCGCTCCGCCAAGCGGACCTTCCTGCCCACCTACGGCATCCTGCTGGCCGCTGTGCTGTTCAACCTCTGGATGTTCGTGGGGGAGATCGTCACTCACCCGGTCCAGCTGCTGTCCAGCCCCGTCCGGCTCTCCACCGGCGTGATGTGGGTGGTGGCGTTTCTGCTGTGCGCGGTGACCGTCGGCGGCTACTTCCGTTGGCGCCGCCGGGCCATACAGGCGGCGGAGCGGGGGGAGTTCATGGCCACCCCCAACCACAGTAAATTCCAGGGCGTGTGTCTGGCGGTGGCAGTGCTGGCTTTTGCCTACTGGCTGTTCTGCTACGTCTGGCAGGGGGACCGGCTGACGAGGATCGTCTTCCCGCTGATGATTGGGTGGTCCCTGGTGATCTTCTTCGGGACCCGCCTGGTGATGAACTTTCTCAAAAAGAAAAAGGTATCCAAAAACGTGAACCGGGTGGTCACCTTCGGCGGTATCTCCGTGCTGAGCTACGCCCTGATGTTCGGCATCATCCTTGCCCTGGTGTCCACCACCAGCCGGGGCCTGCTGCCCGACCAGGGGGACGGGGACGTGGACCGCTACGAGTACCAGGGGCAGGTCTGGTACCTCTACCGGGACGAGATCCCCCTGCGGATCGAAGACATGATGGCGGTGGACTACGACGACTACATCACCACCTTCGGCGGCGACGACTCCCTGTTCCTCAGCCGGTACGAGGCGGAGCAGAGCCCCCGGTTCGACGCGGAGGATTTCAAGGACATCCCCACCCTGGATTATGAGGTCGTGTCGGTGAAGATGCCGTTCCTTTACGGCTGGTGCCGGGACGCCATATACCGGGAACGGGACGAGACCAACGACGACAGGGCCCCGGAGGGGTACAAGGCGCTCTACCAGCCGGTGGACCCCGCCCCCTGGGGCGCGGCGGAGGCCTATGAGCTGGTCTATCAGAACGCGGACTGGGCGTCCAACCGGTTCCTGCTGTGCTACGACAGGCGCATCGTGTCCATCCACTTTGACTGGACCCCCACGGCGGAGCAAATGGCGATCGTGGGGGAGAAGCTGGGGGGATAGTCCCACGGTGCCCCGGCTCTTCTGGGCCGGGGCACTTTTGCGGTTTGACATGCTGAAGTTTTTCCTGTATACTGTCTGTGGCGCTGGGCCCGCGGGGCGGGCCAAAGTGATACGATCCTCCCCCTAGAAGTGTACCGCGTTACCGTGCGGAAATGTAGGTAATGCAACGCTTTGAGGGCGATGGTAAAGTTCTTTTTGATACTTTTTCTTTCAAGAAAAAGTATGACGGCGCTATGGGAATGCCGGTGTGTCCGGCGGGAAGGAGAAAGTGCTATGTGGTATGATGAGGCGGTCGTTTATCAGATCTACCCCCTGGGGCTCTGCGGCGCGCCGGAGGAGAACGACGGAGTCCAGGCCCACCGCATCCTGCGGCTGCTGGACTGGGTGGACCACATCCGGGACCTGGGGTGTACGGCGGTGCTGCTGAACCCTCTCTTTGAGAGCGACCGCCACGGCTACGACACCCGGGACTACTTCACCGTGGACCGCCGCCTGGGCACGGAGGAGGATTTGAAAACGGTCTGCGCCGCGTTCCACGCCGCCGGGCTGCGGGTGCTGTTCGACGGGGTGTTCAACCACGTGGGCCGGGGGTTCTGGGCCTTCCGGGACGTGCGGGAGAAGAAGTGGGACAGCCCCTATAAGGACTGGTTCCGGGTGGACTTCGGCGGCAACACCGGGTACAACGACGGCTTCTGGTACAAGGCCTGGGAGGGCCACTATGAGCTGGTGGAGCTGAATCTGCAAAATCCCGTCGTGGTGGGGCACCAGCTGGACGCCATCCGCTCCTGGGTGGAGCGGTTCGGCATCGACGGCCTGCGGCTGGATGTGGCCTACTGCCTGAGCCCGGACTATCTGCGGCAGCTCCGGAGCTTCACGGACGGGCTCAAGCCGGACTTTGTCCTGGTGGGGGAGACCCTCCACGGCGACTACAACCGATGGATGGGCGACGGCCTTTGCCACTCCGTCACCAACTACGAGTGCTATAAGGGCCTGTGGTCCAGCTTCAACGACGGGAACCTGTTCGAGATTGGCCACAGCCTGGCCCGGCAGTTCGGGCCGGAGTCCTGGACCCTGTACAAGGGGCGGAGGCTGCTGAGCTTCCTGGACAACCACGACGTGGAGCGCATCGCCAGCAAGCTCAGGGACAAGGCCCACCTGGTGCCGGCCTGGGGACTGCT
This sequence comes from uncultured Oscillospiraceae bacterium, assembly GCA_947589745.1. Taxonomy (GTDB): domain Bacteria; phylum Bacillota; class Clostridia; order Oscillospirales; family Oscillospiraceae; genus Pelethomonas. The sequence continues at coordinate 8,116 of CANQCS010000005.1, read as the reverse complement.
GTTCGGGATGCCGGGGGTCCCGGCGGTGTACTACGGCAGCGAGTGGGGCATCGAGGGCCGGAAGCACAACGGCGACGGGCCTCTACGCCCCGCATTGGAGAAGCCGGAGCGGAACGAGCTCACGGACTGGATCGCGTCCCTGGCCGCCGCCCGGCGGCGGAGCCGGGCCTTGCAGTACGGCGGGTACCGGAACCTGTTCCTGACCAACCGGCAGATCGTCTTTGAGCGGGCCGCGGACGGGGAGCGGGTGCTGGTGGCCGTCAACGCTGCTGGCGAGGGGATCGACGCCCGCTTCAACATCGGGGCCGGGCGGGGCGTGGACCTCGTCACCGGGAGAGAGCAGGAGTTCGGGAACGGCATCCCCATGCCGCCCTACAGCACGGCATTTTGGCGTGTCTGATACTATTCTCCAATTAGAACCATATATCGTCACCGTGTGAGAAATGTAGGAATTGCAACGCTTTGGTAGCGATATTAAAGTTCTTTTTGATACTTTTTCTTTCAAAAAAAGTATGATATATTTTCATCAACAGCACAGCCCGCCGTATCGTTTGATACGGCGGGCTGAAATTTATAGGCGCGCTCAGATATCCGCAGGCAGGGAGTCGTCCTCTTCCACCCACTCCTTCTGCACGTCCACAATGCGGTAGTCCGTCTTGGTGTCCCGGATGACCACCCGCTGGATGCCGGCGTTGATGATGAGGCGGCGGCACATGGCGCAGGAGGAGGAATCAGGGATCAGTCCGCCGGCCTTGGGGTCCCGGCAGGCCATGTACAGGGTGGAGCCCAGGGTCTCGCTGCGGGAGGCGGAGATGATGCAGTTGGCCTCCGCGTGGACGCTGCGGCACAGCTCGTACCGCTCCCCGGAGGGGATCTTCAGGGCCTCCCGGGTGCAGCGGCCCAGGTCGGCGCAGTTCTTGCGGCCCCGGGGCGCGCCGTTGTAGCCGGTGGAGATGATCTCGTCGTTCTTGACGATGATGGCGCCGTAGCACCGGCGCATACAGGTGGACCGCTCGGTGACGGTCTCGGCGATATCCAGATAGTAGTTCTCCTTGCTGACGCGCTCCATGGCGGTGCCTCCTTTGTGTGGTTACCACCAGTATGCCTGAAACCGGCAAAAAATGCAAGGACTTTTTCGTCCGGCTCGGAACATTTCTTCCCGTTTTGCGTCTCTTTAGGTATAGGACCACCAAATCGACGACAGGGAGGAAAAGCGATGAAGAAGAAAAAGAGAAGCGTGACAGCGCTGGTCCTGGCGCTGCTGCTCCTGGCGCTGACCGCCTGCGGCGGTGACAACGGAGGGACTGTGGAGTCCGCCCCCGGTATGTTCAACAGCGCAGCGACAGGGGATGCCTGGAACGAGAGCGGCTGGACCGGTACGGACAGCGCGGCGGACTACGACGTCCCCCAGGAGAGCGTGGACAGCGGGGCCTCCCGCCCTCAGAACACCAAAATTATCTACTCCGCCGACATGGAGCTGGAGACCAAGGAGTTCGACAGCGCGGTCCAAGCCCTGGACCACATCGTGGAGGGGCTGGGCGGCTGGTTTGAGAGCCGGACGCTGAACCAGGGCGGCTCCTACCGCAGCCTCAGCTGCACTGTCCGGGTCCCGTCGGAGCACTTCACCGCCCTGCTGGACCAGGCGGGCCAGGCCGCCCACATGACCTACCGGCAGGAGTACCAGGACGACGTCAGTGAGAGCTACTACGACAACGAGGCCCGGCTGACCACCCAGCGCACCAAGCTGGAGCGCCTCCAGGAGCTGCTGGCCAAGGCGGAGAGCATGGAGGACATCATCGCCCTGGAGAGCGCCATCAGCGACACGGAGCTGGAGATCGAGTACCTCACCGGCTCCCTGCGGCACTATGACAGTCTCGTCGGCTACTCCACCGTGACCATCTCCCTCCGGGAGGTGTACCGGCTGAGCACCGACGAGGAACCGGCGGTAACATTCGGCCAGCGGCTGGCGGCGGCGTTTTCCACCGGCCTCCGGCGGGGCGTGGACGGCCTGGAGAACTTTGCCCTGTTCCTGGCCCGCAACTGGGCAGGCGGCCTGATGGTGGCCGCCATCGGGGCGGCCGCCGTTCTCGTTTTCTTGCGGCACCGCAGAAAGCGGAGAGAGCGGAAGGCACCGCCGTCACCGCCAGATGGGGGTGTGGGGGCTCCGCCCCCACCGGGGCAGTAGGCACCCCCGGACGGGGTGCACCCCTGGGTTACTTTTCCCTTGCAGGAAAAGTAACCAAAAGTGCACTCAAGAAAACCAGGAATGGTTTTCTTGAGAATCTTTCCTTATTTTTTGTTTAGTTTTGCGCTCGCCCTGTGGTCGGTTTTGTCTAAACCGGGCCGGGTCCCGTGTATGAGATTTTGCGGCTACAGTGAGTATGTCCCCAAGAAGATCCTGCTGCGGCGCAAGTTTCGCCGCTTGGGGCGGCGAAACCGGACATTGGGTGCGCTGGTCGTTTTCCTTAGTCTTACTGCGTCCTGCTCCGTTCCACTACGCACAGGACAGATTTCCGTATACGGCTCGATACGAAACATTCATCAATTGCGTAGTGGAACGGAGCAACCAGTAGTATCGACTACGGCAAAAACAACCCAGCAGTACCGATGAATGCTTTCCCTGGCCTCTAGTCCCACCATCCATCTGCCCTTAACGCCCTTCCCCACGGAGGGGATTCTCAAGGGGGCGAAAGCCCCCTTGAGCAATTTTTTGGTTACTTTTTGTTTGCACAAAAAGTAACCCAGGGTGCGCGGCGAAGCTGCGAGAAGATAAAGAGGTGAAAGGGGCCGGAGGCCCCTTTTGACAGCACTTAGATTTTCGTCGGGGCCATCCGTCAGCTCGCCATAGGCGAGCCTAGGACTAGGGCCGCCTATGGCGGCCTAACGTCGAGGCCCCTCCAAAAATTTAACAGTTGCGCCTGTGGCGCACCTGTTACGGGGGCTGCGCCCCCACACCCCCCTGGGGGATTCAGGTAATGAAACCCCCGTCTGCGGTGATCACCTGACCGGTGAGAAACCCCGCCTCCTCCCGGAGGAGAAATACGACGGCGGCGGCCACGTCCTCCGGGGTGCCCAGACGCCCCAGGGGCGTCTCCTCCGCCAGGGAGGACAGGGTGTCCTCACCCAGTACCTCCGTCATGTCCGTGCGGATGACGCCGGGAGCCACGCAGTTGACCCGGATGCCCGAGGGGGCCAGCTCCATGGCCAGGGACCGGGTCAGGCCGATGACGGCCGACTTGGTGGCGGAGTAGGCCGCCTCGCAGGACGCCCCCCGCTGGCCCCAGATGGAGGAGATGTTGACGATGGCCCCGGCCTTCTCATGGATCATGCGGGGCAGCACCGCCTGGATGGTGTGGAAGGCCCCGTCCACGTTCACCGCGAAGATCCTGTGCCAGAAGGCATCGGTGATGTCCTGGAACTGGTGCTGCTCCGCGATGCCCGCGTTGTTCACCAGGGCCGTCACCGGGCCGAACGCCGCCTCCACCCGGCGGATGGCGGCGGTGATGGCTTCCCGGTCCGCTACGTCCGCCTGCACCGCCAGGGCGTTCTGGCCCTGGGCCAGAAGCTCCGCCTCCAGAGCGCGGGCCTGTTCCTCCGTCTGGAGATAGTCGATGCCCACGGCGTAGCCCTCCGCCGCCAGACGGCGGACCACCGCCCGCCCAATGCCCCGGCTGCCGCCGGTCACAAACGCCACTTTCCTCATCTCTGCGCCCTCCCGCTGCAATTTTTCTCCACTATACCCCATTTCACTCCCAGCGTCAAGGGCGCGGCGGAGCGGATCGCGTCTTGAAAAAGACGCGGCACAAGAGTATAATAAGGGTGACCGCCGGAATATCCGGCCATCCAATCCATGATTCAGGGGGACAGACTATGAGCGGAACAGCTGCCATGACGGCGAAACAAGCGCTGGCCCGGCTGCGGGCGGGGAATGAGGCGTACTTAAAGGCGGTGTCACCCGCGGGGGACATTTCACCGGAGATCCGGGACAGGACCACCCGGGAGGGCCAGGCGCCCTACGCGGTGATCATCACCTGCTCCGATTCCCGGGTGATCCCAGAGAGCATTTTTTCGGCGGGGATCGGAGAACTGTTCGTGGTCCGCGTGGCGGGGAACGTCATGGACGACCACCAGCTGGGGAGCATCGAGTACGCGGCCTCCCACCTGGGCTGTAAGCTGATCGTGGTGATGGGCCACACCCACTGCGGCGCGGTGGACGCCGCCATCAACCACGACCCGGAGGGGTATATCAAATTCATCACGGATGAGATCCGGCTGGCCATCGGCGACGAGACGGACAGCGACAGGGCCTGTGTCCTCAATGTGGAGCACAGCATCTCCGTGATCGAGGAGAGCCTGGATATCCGCCAGGAGGAGGAGCACGGCCTGCAGGTGGTGGGTGCGGTCTACCACATTGACGACGGGCGCGTGGAGTTTTTGGAGCGGTGACGCATCCCGGACCGGCGGACGGCCAATTTTTCAGGAAGAATCCTTGACAATCCGCTATTTTTCGGCTATGATAACAACAGTTTGAATTTGCCAAGCGCGATGAAGGAGAGAGTACCCTGTTGTCCGCCTCACAGAGAGTCCCGGTATGCTGGAACGGGACAGGCCGGACGCGGGGGAACATGGCTCCGGAGCGGCGCACCCGAGGCAGGGCATTTTGCCCAGGGCGCGACGGGTCTGCCCGTTACAGCGGAGGGTGTTGCTGGACACCCGAAATGAGGCCGCGGCATGGATGCCGCGGTGAACAGAAGTGGTACCACGGGCGAAACGCTCGTCTTCTATCTTTAGAAGACGAGCGTTTCTTTGTCGGATTACCACCAGTCCCCCAGGGGGCTAGGGGGGCGGAGCCCCCCTAATGCGAATCAGTAGGGGCCTCCGGCCCCTACCACCTCTTAAACTATCTTTCAGTGCCTGCCGGCACCCTGGGGCCACTTTTTGCCGCCAAAAAGTGGCCGGAAAAACCGCCAGCCCGTAGGGCTGGACCTCTAACAATTTTTGTTAGGGGCAGATGGATGGTGGAACTAGGGGCCAGGGAAAGCATTCATCGGGGGTGCCTCCTTGTTTTTCCGTAGTCTGACTGCTGGTTGCTCCGTTCCACTACGCAATTGATGGCGTGGTTCTATTCGGGCCGTAAACGGAAATCTGTCCTGTGCGTAGTGGAACGGAGCAGGACGCAGTTCGTCAACCACCAAACCGACCAGCGCACCCAATGAGCCCCTGCACCAGCGCTTCACTCTCCTTGGGGACATACTCACTGTAGACGCAACGCCTCATACACGAGAACAAGAACAGTTTAGACCAAACCAACCAAAGGGGGAGCGCAGAACGAAACAAAAATTAAGGAAAGATTCTCAAGAAAAGACTTAATAGTAAGAAGGAACTATTTTCCGTAGAGGCGGCGTAGCCAAAAGGTCACGCCGTCTTTTTGCGTCCACTGGTTCGCTCAAGGGTAACAGATTGCTGAAAAGCGGGGATCTCGACCTCATCCAAGAAGTTGAAGACGATCCTCACCGTCTGCCTGCGCTTACCATTGACCTTGCTCGGTGGGTACACCACGATCTTCTTGATGTACTCGTTCACGATCGTCGGCGTCAACTCCGGCACGTCCACATATTTTCGCGTCAGCGCCATGAACCGGTCCAGCCCGTCGGTCCGCTCTTCCTGCTGCTCTACCCATTCCTCGGTCACGTCGATCTCCAGCCGCAGCCGATCCTGCTCCGCCTCGTAGTCCTGGGACAGCTTTTTGTACCGCTCCATGCTCAGATCACCGAGGACAGAATCCTCATAGCACCGAGCGATCAGCACATCCAGGTCGGTAAGCCGTTTCTTAGCTTTCTCCAACCTCTTCTTGTCCTCCCGGATGCTCTTTTCCTGGTCCTCCCGGCGGCGGCACAGCCATTCCTCCTGGAATCCCTCGGCATCCTCACGGATGAACTCATTGACCGCCTGGATACGCTCCAGCACCACATCACGAAGCACTTCCTCCCGGATATAGTGCGCCGAACAGGTGCCACGGCCACTTTTGTACTTGGCGCACACATAGCGGTCCTGGGTCCCCTTAAAACTCTTGCAGGTGCAGAAATGCAGCTTGCTCCCGCAGTCAGAACAGACCAGCAGGCCCGAGAAGAAGCCTTGGCGCTCCCGCTTAGTCAGCCGTCGCCTGTTCTTCCTCAACTCCTGCACTCTCTCCCACTGAGCCTGGGGAATGATGGCCTCTTGGGTACCCGGTAAGATGAACATATCCTCCTGCCGGTTGGGGATGCGCTTCTTCAGCTTGTAGGACTTGGAGTAGGTCTTGAAGTTGCAGACACAGCCGGTGTACTCGATCCGCTCCAGGATACTGACCACGGACTGCTCCCCCCAATGATAAGGCTGGTCTGGCAGCGGCTTTCCTTTCCGCTGGGCGTACAGCGCCTTGGTAGTGAGCACTTGGTCCTGCTCCAAGATACGGGCGATCTGGTTAGGCCCCTTCCCGGCCACGGTCAGGTCGAAGATGCGCTTGACCACCGGCGTGGCTTCCTCATCCAAGATTCAGTGGTCCTTGTCCTGCGGGTCAGAGCGGTAGCCGTAAGGCGGCCTGCCCAGGTGCTTGCCGCTGGTCCCTCGCGCCCGCATGACGGAGCGGACCTTTTTGCTGGTGTCCCTGGCGTAGAAATCGTTGAACACGTTGCGGATTGGGGTGAAGTCGTCCATTCCCTTGGCGCTGTCCACACCGTCATTCACGGCGATAAAGCGCACATCGCAGCTTGGGAAAACGATCTCCGTATAGTGGCCAACTTGCAAATAATCCCGGCCAAACCGGCGCATGTCTTTGACGATCCAAGTGCCCACCAGCCCCTGCTCTACCAGAGAAAGTCCCTCCTGGACACCGGGACGGTCAAAGTTCGTCCCGGTGTAGCCATCGTCCACCAGAATGCGGGTGTTTGTGAAGCCGTGGTCAGCGGCGTACCGGCTGAGGATGGTCCTTTGATTCTGGATGGAATTGGACTCCCCATCCATCGAATCCTCGTTGCTGAGGCGGCAATAAAGAATGGTGATTTTTGCTGATCCAACATAACGTCCTCCTTCACGTGTTGGTCAGCTGACAGTTCCGTAGTGCATGGCCCCATCTTAACATAACTTCCCTCGTTTGTCACCATCAAATCGCCTCCCGGTCCGAAAAAATCAACCGCTTGACCTTGTCCGTCAGTGCCTCGGTCCCGCCGCACTCCGTCTGGATGGTGTACCAAGTATTCCCGATTTTGCGTTCGATCATCGTGTGGAACGGAAGCCCCGGTTCATCCCAAAGGAAAACAGGAGGCTTCTCCTCCGGGAAATAGCACGCGCACAAATCAACCGGTTCATATACATAGTTCTTAAAGTAACTGTCAAAGTCAAAGTCAAATTCCACTTGTTGCTCACCTCCTCAATTCCTTGTTTCCAGCCATGGGCTGATATGCCTCCATGATTTCCGGCGGGATATTCTCCACTGTGCGGCGCAGCTCCTCCAGCTCCCGGAGCTTCTGAGCCGTCTCCAGCTGCTGGCGCACGCTCTCCTTGCTGGCGTCCAGCGCCTTTTCCAGTTTGGCGTTCTCGTATCTAAGCTGCTTATAGGCTCCGTCATATTTTTTAAGCAGGGTCCGCATCTGTTCCACACCTGGGATGTACTTCTCCAGGAGCGTCTCGATCTCAGTGCTTTTCTTTTTTGCGTTGAAGGGCGTGACCTCGCCTAAAAGGTTCAGCAGCATTTCCCTCTGGCGGTTCATACTAATCTTCAATAAAAACAAGATAAAATCCAAGAACGAGCAGTGATGCTGCGAATGGTCTGGGGAGAGAGACGGCAGATAGACTCACAAAGACGGTCCACGACTTTCTCCAGCGTGGCGAACACCTCATTTCGGAAGCCGATCCGGCGCAGCTCTTTCCAGATCTGTTCGACAGGGTTCATCTCCGGAGTATATGGCGGAAGGAAAAATAACTCGATGTTGTCAGGCAACCGAAGGGCGTCGGACTTATGCCAGGCGGCTCCGTCGCAGCACAGGAGGATCGTATCATCAGGATACCGCTTGGAGAGTTCCTGGAGAAAGATGTTCATACACGCTGTATTGCAGTATGGCAGGACCAGAAAAAACGA
>CANQCS010000004.1 GCA_947589745.1 uncultured Oscillospiraceae bacterium | reverse complement strand
TCGCCCTTGGCGGCGGAGGAGCTCTGGGCCTCGGAGAAGCCCAGCACCTGGCCGCCCAGGCTCAGCATGGCGGACTCAAAGCTGAGGCGGGTGCGGGTGGAGGGCTCGAAGAACAGGGTGGCCAGAATTTTGCCGTCGCACTTGTGGGCGTAGGCGGCGGGGTGGTCGATGATATCGGTGGCCTTGGCCACCAGCTCGTCGATCTCCTCTGTGGACAGCTGCAGAATGTCGATGAGATGTCTCATGTTACTTGTTTCCTCCGATCCAGCTCTCGTCGGACGGGTTATTGCGGAAGGCGATCAGCCGCGCCACGTCCTGGGGTTTGATATAGTTTTCTTCGGCGGCCACCTGGGCGATGACGTCGAAGTTGGTGAGACTGATGTTGCGGACATTGGCCGCCGCCAGGCGGTCCAGGCCCTTCTGCATCCCGTAGGTGAAGATGCTGACCACGCCCAGCACGTCGGCTCCGGCCTCCCGGAGGACGTTCACCACCTCGATGACGCTGCCGCCGGTGGAGATCAGGTCCTCCACCACCACCACCTTCTGGCCCGGCTCCAGCCGGCCCTCGATCTGGTTCTTGCGGCCGTGGTCCTTATTGCCGGAGCGGACGTAGCCCATAGGCAGGCCCAGGATGTGGCCGGTGATGGCGGCGTGGGCGATGCCGGCGGTGGAGGTGCCCATGAGCACTTCCACGTCCGGGTACTCCCGGCGGATGGTCTCCGCCAGGGCGTTCTCCACATCGTTGCGCACCTCCGGCGCGGTGAGGGTCAGGCGGTTGTCGCAGTACACGGGGCTCTTGATGCCGCTGGCCCAGATGAAGGGTTCTTCCGGGCGGAAGAACACGGCCCTGATCTTCAGCAGATCCTTCGCAATCAAAGTTTCAATCTTTTCCATCATCGTGATCCTTTCTCCTTTTTGGATGGGGCGCAGGGGGCTCCGCCCCCTGGCCGGTCTGGTGGGCGTTAGGCCGTCCTACGGACGGCCCCAGCCCTATGGTCGGCCTTTGGCCGACCTCACGGGGACCTGCCGGTCCCTGCTTCCCCTGGTGACTTTTCCTTCGCAGGAAAAGTCACCAAAAGTGCGTTTAAGAAAACCGAGGTTTTCTTAAAAATCTTTCCTCATTTTTTGTTTAGGGTTTGCGCTCGACCTGTGGTCTGTTTTGTCTAAACTGTTCTTGCTCCCGTGTATGTGGGCGAAGCGGCTGTGGGGAGTATGTTCCCAAGAACAATGAAGCGCTGGTGCGGGGGCTCATTGGGTGCGTTGGTCGTTTTTTACTTTATCCGACTACTGGTTGCTCCGTTCCACTACGCAATTGAAGGATTTCCGTATACGGCTGGGGACGGACTGCGTTCTGCTCCGTTCCACTACGCACAGGACAGATTTCCGTTTACAGCCCGAATAGAACCGCGCTATCAATTGCGTAGTAGAACGGAGCAACCGGCAGTAAGAATACGGAAAAAACCAACACCGCAGTACCGATGAAAGCCTTCTCTGGGTTCTACCCAACACCCATCTGCCCTTAACCGTCCTCCCCGGGGATTCTTAAGGGGCCCCAGCCCCTTAAGCAACTTTTTGGTTACTTTTTGTTTGCACAAAAAGTAACCCAGGGTCAGCAGGGACCGGCAGGTCCCTACCAGACCCGCCAGGGGCCGGAGGCCCCTTAGCACCCAATGCCGGGGTTTATCCCATCAGCAGTTCCCGCAAGTCTGCAAGGCTGCCGGCAATGTGCTCCGCCCCGGCGGCGAGGTGTTCCGCCCGGTCGCCGTAGCCGTACAGCACGCCCACGGCCGCGAGGCCGTTAGCATGGGCCCCTGCGATGTCGTGGCGTCGGTCGCCGATCATCACGGCGACGGACTTGTCCGCCACTCCTGCACGGCGGAGGGCGTCGGCCACCACCGACGCCTTTTTGGCGTGCTTCTCATCCCCCATGGGGGCGCCGCAGATGTAGGCAAAATAGGGGGCCATCCCGAAGTGCTCCAGGATGCGGACCGCGAACGCCTCCGGCTTGGACGTGGCGACCACCAGCTGCTTGCCCGCGGCCTGCAGGTCCCGGAGCAGCTCCGCCATGCCGGGATAGGGGACGTTCTCCAGCCAGCCCTGGCGGGAGAAATATTCCCGGAATTTCTCCGTGGCTAGGGCCGTCTGGGCGGCGTCAAAGCCATAGAACTCCGGAAAGGACTCGCTCAGCGGCGGGCCGATAAAGCCCGTCAGCGTGTCCGGGTCCGCCTGGATGCCAAACCAGGCCAGGGCGTGGGCCACCGACTTGGTGATCCCCTCCTTGGGGTCCGTCAGCGTACCGTCCAGGTCGAAAAGGATGGTGTGCCAGGCCATATCAATCTACAAATTCCGCCACGCAGCGGCGGTAGGCCGCCACCGGGTCCGGGGCCTGGGTGATGGGACGGCCCACCACGATGTAGTCGGAGCCCAGCTCCTTGGCCTTGGCCGGGGTGGTGACGCGGACCTGGTCGCCCACGTCGCCGTCGGCGAAGCGGACGCCGGGGGTGACGGTGAGGAAATCGGGACCGCAGGCGGCGTGGACCTTGCCCGCCTCCAGGGGGGAGCAGACCACACCGGCGAGGCCCGAGGCCGCGGCGGTCCGGGCGTAGTGGATGACCACCTGGTCCAGGGGCTTCTCGATGAGCAGGTCCTGTTCCATCCGCTCCTGGCTGGTGGAGGTCAGCTGGGTGACGGCGATGATCCTGGTGCCGGTGTCCCCCGCGCCCTGGAGGGCCGCCTCCATCATGGCCTTGGTGCCGGAGGCGTGGACGTTGGTCATGTCCACCTCCAGGCCCGCCAGGACGGCCATGGCCTTCTTTACGGTGTTGGGGATGTCGTGGAGCTTCAGGTCCAGGAAAATTTTGTGGCCCCTGGCCTTGATGTCCCTCACGATGGACGGGCCCTCGGCGTAGTAGAGCTCCATGCCGATCTTGACGAAAGGCTTCTCCTCCTGAAATTTGTCCAGGAAAGCCATCGTCTTCTCCTTGCTGTCGAAGTCCAGAGCGATGATGACGTCTTTACCCATGGTGTGCGCCTCCTATGATCTCTTCCAAATTGGTGATGCCGTATTTGTCCATGACACGGGGCAGGTCCGCGATAATCTTCGGACAGGCCCAGGGGTCCGTCAGATTGGCGGCCCCCACCTCCACCGCCGTGGCCCCGGCCAGCATCAGCTCGATCACGTCCTCCGCCGAGGTGACGCCGCCCATGCCGATGACGGGGATGCTCACCGCCTCGTACACCTGGTACACCATCCGCACCGCCACCGGGAACACGGCGGGGCCGGACAGGCCGCCGGTGCCGTTGGCCAGGACGGGGCGGCGGGTGCGGGGGTCGATGCGCATGGCGAGAAGGGTGTTGATGAGGCTGATGCCGTCGGCGCCCGCGTCCTCACAGGCCCTGGCGATGGCGGCGATATCCGTCACGTTGGGGGACAGCTTCATGTACACCGGCTTGGTAGTGACGGCCTTGACGGCCCTGGTCACCTGGGCGGCGGCCTCCGGGCTGGTGCCGAAGCTCATGCCGCCGTTGTGGACGTTGGGACAGGAGATGTTCACCTCCAGCCAGCCCACCTGGGGCTCCTTGTCCAGCTTTTCGCAGGTGTAGGCGTAGTCCTCCACGGAGAAGCCGCTGACGTTGGCTATGACCGGCTTGTGGAAAACTTCCTTTAATTTGGGCAACTCCTCGGCGATGACGCTGTCCACGCCGGGGTTCTGGAGGCCCACGGCGTTGAGCATCCCGGCATTGGCCTCGGCGATGCGGGGGGTGGGGTTTCCGAAGCGGGGGGCGCGGGTGGTGCCCTTGAAAGAGAAGGTGCCCAGGCAGTTGATGTCGTAGAGCTCCGCGAACTCGTAGCCGAAGCCGAAGGTGCCGCTGGCGGGGATGATGGGGTTGTCCAGCCGGATGCCGGAGAGGGTGACAGACGTGTTTACCATAGAATCTCCTCCTTCTCCAGCACGGGGCCGTCCTTGCAGACCCGTTTGTTGCCGTGTTTCGTCTGGATGCTGCAACCCATGCAGGCCCCGAAGCCGCAGCCCATGCGCTCCTCGAAGCTCATGAGGCCGGGGGTGCCGCCGGTGGCCCGGTACAGGGCCTTCAGCATGGGCAAGGGGCCGCAGGCGCAGAAGAAGTCGTACTGCTCCGGCAGGGCGTCGGTGACGAAGCCCTTGATGCCGTAACTGCCGTCCACGGTGGTGACGGCGGTGTCGATGCCCAAGGCGCGGAACCGATCCTCATAGAAAATTTCCGATTTCGTGTTGAAGCCCAGAATGGCGGTGGGCGTTTTGCCCGCGGCCAGGAGGGCTTTCGCCAGGCCGTACATGGGGGGTGTGCCCACGCCGCCGCCGATGACCAGGGTGCGCGGGCCGCACTTGGTCACGTCGAAGCCGTTACCCAGGCCCACCAGGATGTCCAGCGTTTGGCCGGGGGCCATGGCGGCGAGGGCGGCGGTGCCCCTGCCCACCACCTTGTAGATGATGGTCACGGTGTCCGCGCTCCAATCGCAGACGGAGATGGGGCGGCGGAGGAAAAACCCGTCCAGCTTGAGGTCGATGAACTGCCCCGGGGCGGTGATAGGGGAGCCGTCGCCGGAGAGCTGCATCTCGTACACGTCCGCCGCCAGGAGGCGGTTGGACGCGATGGTGTAGGTGACTTGTTTCATGTGGTCCTCCCTGTCAGAAGGTTCTGTGGTTGGAGATAAACGGGAATTTATCTGTGCGTGATCATTTTTTTATCATGAAAGTTAGCCCATCATATTTCTGTCCATCAACCTCTCGTGTGTCGATGTTGCGGTTGCACTCCACAAAGCCGAGCTTTTCGGCACAGCGGAGCATACGGACGTTACCCGACCAAGTTTGTGTGTAAAGCTCATCCACGCCGTTCTCAAAGTAATAGTTCACAAAGGCACGGAGAGCATTTGTGCCGATACCTTTACCCCAAACATCGGATTCGCAAATGTCAATGCCAACAGCACGATAAACGGTCTGACCGTCCTTGATCTCGCCGATCCATTCGTAATTCTCGTCAATGGGATAGGAGCTTACCCAGCCAATGTGTCTGCCGTTCCATTCAATCTCAAACTTCCAACGGCGAACATCGTCGGGAAGACCTTTCACGGACTCATAGTATTCACGCCAAGAGGTGCGCTCGGTCTCCTCGCCCGATTCGATAGGCTCCCATGGCGCATCGGTATTTGACCATTCGGTTTCGGTGGTGAACCAACGCACATAGTCCTCAATGTCGGACTCGATCATATCGCGAAGAATAATGTTGTCAAATTCTATTTTCATCATCTATCTTCCATCAGATCCCGATTTATCTATCTGGCAGTCCTCTCAGAACCCGGCCTCCCGCCAGACGATGGTTCCGTCCACCATGGTCAGCTTACACACGCCGTAGAGCTCCATCCCCGCGAAGGGGGTGGCCCGGCCCATGGTCAGAAATTTCTCCGGGTCCACGGTGTACTTCTGGTCCAGGTCGAACACCGTCAGGTCCGCCGGCTGGCCCTCGGCCAGAGAGGTGCCATAGCCAAATCGCCTGGCGGGGTTGTCGTGCATCAGCGCCACCAGCTTGTCCAGGGTGATGAGGCCCGGCCTCACCAAATAGGTGTAGGCGGCGGCGAAGGAGGTCTCCAGACCCACCACGCCCATGGCGCTCTTCTCCAGGCCCCTGCCTTTCTCCTCCGCGGAGTGGGGGGCGTGGTCGGTGATGAGCATGTCGATTGTGCCGTCCTGGATGCCGGCCACCAGGGCCTCGCGGTCCGCCTCGGAGCGGATGGGGGGATTCATCTTGAACCGGGCATCCTCCTGGAGATCCACGTCGTTGAAGATCAGGTAGTGGGGGCCGGTCTCACAGGTGACGTCCACCCCCCTGCTCTTGGCCTCCCGGATGAGCTGGACGCTCTCCTTGGCGGAGACGTGGCAGACGTGGTAGGCGCAGCCGGTCTCGGCCGAGAGCTTCAGGTCGCGGGCGATGGGGCCCCACTCGCTCTCGGAGCAGATGCCCTGGTGGTTGTGGGTTCTCGCGTACTCGCCGTCGTGGATGTACCCGCCGTGGAGCAGGCTGTTGTCCTCGCAGTGGGCGACGATCATCTTGCCCAGGCGGTGGGCTTCAGTCATGGCCTGGCGCATCATGTCCCCGCTCTGGACGCCCCGGCCGTCGTCGGAGAATCCGGCCACATCGGGGGCCATGGCGGCCAGGTCCGCCAGCTGTTCCCCTTTCTCCCCCCGGGTGATGGCGCCGTAAGGGTGGACGTGGACGACGGCGTCCCGGCGGATGAGGGAGAGTTCCTCCTCCAGCGCCGCCCGGCTGTCGGGGACGGGGTACAGGTTGGGCATGGCGCAGACGTGGGCGAAGCCGCCGTGGGCGGCGGCGAGGGTGCCGGTGCGGACGGTCTCTTTATAAGAAAAGCCCGGCTCCCGCAGATGCACATGCACATCCACGAAACCGGGAAACACGACATTTTGATGGAGGTCAATGACAACAGCGCCGGAGGAAAACTCCGGACACTCGCCGATGGAAACAATACGGCCCTTGGAGATAAAGATACTGCCAGGATGGAGAGAACCGTTCTCCAGGATCCGCGCATTTTTCAGCATATAGTCCACGATGCGCACCCCTTCCTCAAGCTGGTGGGCCACACGGACTCGACCCTATCCCTTATATTATACAGGCCCCGGCGGGGGCCTGTCAATTGGGATTTATCACAAAATCGGGGGTGCGGGGGCGCAGCCCCCTACTACCTCTTTATCTTCTCGCAGCTTCGCCGCGCACCCTGGGTTACTTTTTGTGCAAACAAAAAGTAACCAAAAAATTGCTTAAGGGGCTAGGGCCCCTTAAGAATCCCCGGGGAGACGGTTAAGGGCAGATAGATGGTGGGTAGAACCCAGAGAAAGCATTCATCGGTACTGCCGTGTTGTTTTTCCGTATTCTTACTGCTGGTTGCTCCGTTCCACTACGCAATTGATAGATGTTTCGTTTCGGGCCGTATACGGAAATCTGTCCTGTGCGTAGTGGAACGGAGCAGAACGCAGTTGGACAACGGAAAAACGACCAGCGAAGCCAATGTTCGGTTTCGCCGCCCCAAGCGGCGAAACTTGCGCCGCAGAAGGATTTCCTTGGGAAAGCTCTGAAACAGACGCTTCGCCCCACTACACGGGAGCAAGCCCGGTTTAGGCCAGACCAGCCACAGGGGGAGCGCAAAACTAAACAAAAAATAAGGAAAGATTCTCAAGAAAACCATTCCTGGTTTTCTTGAGTGCACTTTTGGTTACTTTTCCTGCAAGGGAAAAGTAACCCCAGGGTGCACCCATCGGGGGTGCCCATCAGACCTGGTGGGGGCGGAGCCCCCATTCTGTCCTTTGACATTTCGGCCAGTTGCTATTACAATAGAAACAACTGTTTTTGAGGATGTGACGCCAATGTCAACGGTAGTTGAAATTACCGATTTGTCCGCCCCGGAGCTGGACGTGTTCACACGTCTCACCGAGGCGCAGCTCTGCAACCGGCGGGAGCCGGAAAAGGGCGTTTTTATTGCCGAGAGCCCCAAGGTCATCGCCTGTGCCCTGGACGAAGGCTACCGGCCTGTGTCCATGCTGATGGAGCGGGACAAAATCGGGGGCCAGGCCCGGGAGATCATTGAGCGGTGCGGGGACGTGCCGGTCTACACGGCGGACCGGGAGGTGCTCTCCGCGCTGACCGGGTACACCCTCAGCCGGGGCGTGCTGTGCGCCATGCGGCGGCCTGCACCGCGGACGCTGGAGGCTGTGTGCGCCGGGGCCCGGCGGCTGGCGGTGCTGGACGGCGTGGTGGACGCCACCAACGTGGGGGCCATCTTCCGCTCCGCCGCCGCGCTGGGGGTGGACGGCGTGCTGGTCACCCACACCTGCTGCGACCCCTACAACCGGCGGGCCGTGCGGGTCAGCATGGGCGCGGTGTGCAAGGTGCCCTGGACCGCCGCGGGAGGCGCGGTGGAGACGCTGGCGGCGCTGAAGGAGCTGGGGTTCCGGACCGCGGCCATGGCGCTCAGTGATAACTCTGTGCCCGTGGACGACCCGGCGCTGAAGCGGGAGGAAAAGCTGGCCGTGGTGCTGGGGGCCGAGGGGGACGGACTGCCGGAAAGGGCCATCGCGGCCTGCGACTACACGGTGAAGATCCCTATGTTCCGGGGCGTGGATTCCCTGAATGTGGCGGCGGCCAGCGCCGTGGCCTTTTGGGAGCTGCGGGCGCGGTGACAGGAGGGCGGATATGGCGGGGATATTGGTGTGCGGGCTGAACGGCTGCGGGAAGAGTACGCTGGGGAGAGCCTTGGCGGAGCGGCTGGGATATCGGTTCATCGACAACGAGGACCTGTATTTTCCGAAGACGGACGCCGGGTATCTGTATGCTGCTCCGCGCTCCCGGGAGGAAGTGGAGACGCTTTTGCTGGAGAAGGTCAGGGAGCACCCGGACTTTGTATTCGCCGCCGTGCGGGGCGATTACGGGGCGGCGGTGCTGCCTCTCTACCGCTGGGCGGTGCTGCTGGAGGTCCCGCGGGAGGTGCGGATAGAGCGGGTGAGAGAGCGGTCCTTCCGGAAATTCGGCGGCAGGATGCTGCCGAGCGGGGATCTGTATGAGAAGGAGGAGGCCTTCTTCTCGCTGGTGGCGTCCAGGCCCGGGGACTTCGTGGAGGCGTGGCTTCCGGCGCTGCGCTGTCCCGTCGTCCGGGTGGACGGGACCAGGCCCGTGGCGGAGACGGTGGATCTACTTCTCCGTCAGTTGGGGCGGGAGGGCGTCCAACTCTGACTCCAGCACGTCCGCGAAGCGCTGGACAGCGGGGGTGATGGACGCCGCGTAGTCGAGGACGCCGGGGTCGTCCCGGTGTGATAGGGGGTCCCTTCGGACCAGAAGGGCGGTCTCCAGCGCGCCGGGGTCCGGGCAGAGGCCCTGCTCCAGCGCCCACTGGCCCGCCGCCGTCTTGGAGATCACCGCGCCGGTGCGCAGCGTGTAGAGGCCCCGGGCGATGTCCAGCAACCAGCCGAAAGAGTAGAGGCTGCGGCCGGTGGTGTGCCCGTACCGGCGGATGCTGTCACAGTGCTTTTTGACGTCCTCGCGGAGCGAGGCGTAGGTGGGCGGCGTCATTTGATCGCGGAGCTCCGGGCCGTGGAGGAGTTGGCCGTTGTGCAGCAGCTCCCACAGGCAGAAGCTGTCGAAGGAATAGGTGTCCGTGATGCGCTGGCCGCTGGTGCCCCAGTAGACCACCCGGTCCGGCGCCTTGGAGAGAAAGGCGGACAGCGGCAGCATCCCGCCCTCGAAGGAGCGGTAGTAGGGATCGTCCGGCTCCGCCGCCAGCAGCGTCTGCCGCAGCGTCACCAGCTTTTGGGCCTGTTCCAGGGAGATGGGCGTCTGCGTCAGCACCAGGATGTCGATGTCGCTCCACCCCAGGCGGAAGTCGTCCAGCACGGCGGAGCCGTAGAGATAGACAGACGGCAGGTCATCTGCCAGGACCCCGCTGATGGCGGAGGTCATGGCGGCGATGGCCTGCCGCCTGTTGGTTTCTTCGTGAGAGATCATGTGACCCTCCTATTTGTGGTACCGTCCGCCCTCCAGAAGCTGGTAGCCCCGGTAGAGCTGCTCCAGGAGCATCACCCGTGCCAGGTGGTGGGGGAAGGTCATGGGGGACATGCTCAGCCGGTCCCGGGCCTCCGCCTTGATGGAGGGGTGCAGGCCGTAGGAGCCGCCGATGAGAAAGACCAGGTGCTTGCTGCTGTCCCCGCCCCAGGTTTCCAGCTGATTGGCCAGCTCCTCGCTGGAGCGGAGGCGGCCCTCGATGCAGAGGGCCACCACGGCGGCGCTGGGGGGCAGCTTGGCGCGGATGGCCTCCGCCTCCCGGGACAGCGCCGCGTCGATCTGGGCCGGGGACGGGTCCTCCGGCAGGCGCTCCTCTTTCAGCTCCACGATCTCCAGCTTGCAGAAGCGGCTCAGGCGCTTGACGTACTCCGCCGCGGCGTCCTCGTAGAAGCGCTCCTTGATCTTTCCCACGCAGATGATCTTTACTCGCTGCATCTTGCTCTCTCCATGGTGTACACGGGGCTCATGTCGTACCGGGGCAGCACCTCCAGCCGGCCGCCCCACTGGATGGCCTCCAGCGGCGCGCCCACGGTCTCCAGGGCACGCTGGGGGGTGTTGTTCTCCTTGCTGAGATGGGCCAGGAGGATGGTGCGGGTGTCGATCTCCCCGCAGGACAGGGCGATCTCCGCGGCGGTGTCGTTGCTGAGGTGGCCCTCCTCCCCCAGGATGCGGCGCTTGAGGGCAAAGGGATAGGGGCCGCTCCGCAGCATGTCCTCGTCGTAGTTGCTCTCCAGCACCAGCATGTCAGAGGACATCAGGTAGGCCTGTGTCCTGTGGTCCGGCAGCACACCGGTGTCGGTGTAGACGCACAGCAGGCCGTCGGGGCCCTGGATGCCGAAGCCGCAGCCCTGGGCGCAGTCGTGGCTGGTGGGCAGCATCAGGGCGGTGAAGGGCCCGCCCACATAGACCGGGTCCCAGGGCTCCGCCGTGTGCAGCAGCTCCGAGATACCGGCCAGGCGGTACTCCAGCTGGAGCGCGGTGCCGGGGGTGCAGAGGATGGGGGTGCGGTACTTCTTGATCCAGGTGGCCAGGCCCGCGATGTGGTCGGTGTGCTCATGGGTGATGAGGATGCCGGTCAGGTCCCCCGGCGTCAGGCCCAGGCGGGCCAGACACTGGCAGACACGGCGGCAGGAGATGCCCATGTCGATGAGGATGTGGGTATCATCGCAGCTGAGCAGGGCGGCGTTGCCGCTGGAGCCGCTGGCAAAGGAGCAGAATCGTGTCATATGTACCTCTTGCGGCGGAATGTGGGCGGGATGAAAACAGCCCCGGTGCTCCGGGGCTGTGGAGATTTGATAATTGCCGGTTTTCGGCGGGACAGACGCCTCGCTGCCCCACGAGAAACGCGTGTGCGGCATTGCCCTGGCAGCGAGGATAGCGCCCTTTTTTGTTTCAAGGAAACGGATCAGCCCGCGCTGGCGGTGACGGCCAGTTCCCCTTCGGGGTACTCCGCTACGCGGATGTTGCCGCCGATGGAGCGGATCTTGCCGATGACGTCCTCATAGCCCCGCTCGATGTACTGGACGTTGGTGATCTCGCTGATGCCGTGGGCGGCCAGGGCCGCGATGAGCATGGCCGCGCCGGCCCGCAGGTCGCAGGCCTCCAGCTGGGCGCCGGTCAGGCGCTCCACGCCCTCGATGATGGCCAGGTTCCCGTCCACCTGGATCTGGGCGCCCATGCGCTTGAACTCGTCGGTGTAGCGGAAGCGGCTGTTCCAGACGCCGTCGGTGATAATGCTGGTGCCCCTGGCCAGGCAGAGGGCGGCGGCGATCTGGGGCTGCATATCCGTGGGGAAGCCGGGATAGGGCATGGCCTTGATGTTGGTGCGGGCCAGGTGGCCGATGCGGCTGACCAGGAGGCTGTCGTCCACCTCCGTGATCTCCACGCCCATCTCCCGGAGCTTGGCGGAGATGCAGTCCATGTGCTTGGGGATGATGTTGCAGATCTTCACTTCCCCGCCGCAGGCCGCCACGGCGGCCATGTAGGTGCCCGCCTCGATCTGGTCGGGGATGATGGAGTAGGAGCCGCCGTGGAGGCGGTCCACGCCGCGGATCTTGATGACGTCGGTGCCGGCGCCCATGATGTTGGCGCCCATGGAGTTGAGGAAGTTGGCCAGGTCCACCACGTGGGGCTCCTTGGCCGCGTTTTCGATGACGGTCATGCCGGTGGCCAGGGTGGCGGCCAGCATGATGTTCATGGTGGCGCCCACGGAGACTTTGTCCAGGAAGATGCTGGCCCCCTTGGGACGGCCGCCGGCGGCCTCGGCCATGACGAAGCCGCCCTGGGTGTCCACCTGGATGCCCAGAGCCCGGAAGCCCTTGAGGTGCTGGTCGATGGGACGGGTGCCGCCGAAGTCGCACCCGCCGGGCAGGGCCACGTCCGCCGAGCCGAACCGGCTCAGGAGAGCGCCCAGCATATAGTAGGAGGCGCGGCAGCGCCGGGCGGACTCATAGGGGACCCGGCCGTTGCGCAGGTGGGTGGCGTCGATCTCCACGGTGTCGGGAGTCAGGAAGCGGACATTGGCCCCCAGGTCCCGGAGGATGCCCAGGAGGAGGGTCACGTCGCTGATCTGGGGGATGTTCTCGATGCGGCAGGGGCCGCTGACCATCAGCGCCGCGGGGATGATCGCCACGGCGGCGTTCTTGGCCCCACTGATGTGGAGCTCACCAAACAGGGGGCGTCCGCCCTCAACGATATATTTTGTCAAAGGAATGCACCTCACGCAGACGAATATATGGCTATCAGGTACAGTTTACCCAAGCCGAAACACTTCATACCGGGAGTTCCGGTAATCCGTAGACATAATTGCACACGCTATTTCAGTATAACAGCTTTTTTCGTAAAAGCAATGGGGAACGAGGAAAATAATTCATAAAAATTTCATTTTGCGGATTTGGGGTTTTGATGGATATGAGGGGGCGTCATGGGGGCCGGAGGAAAGTCTGAGTAAATAATAAGATAAATAAATTAACGATAAACATTAAAAAATAGTTGACAATCGTTTTCTCGCGTGGTATGATGGCGGCATCAGAAAAAAGGAGGAGTTCTCTTATGGAAAAGCTCAGCCGGACCGCCTGTGTCCTCTACAAGATCGTCCGTGTGCTGTACGGCCTCTGCGTGGGCTGCGGAATTGTTACGGTGATCGCCCTGGCGCTGGCGGCCCTGCTCCCCGGCGCGGCCCTGCAGGAGGTGGTGAGCGCCGCGGACATGACTGTGGAGCTCGGAACGGTGGAGCTCCAGCTCTCCCGGCCCCTGGAGCCCACCGGCAGCGTCCGCTTCTTTCTCTGCGCCGTGGTGGGCAGCGCCGCAGCGTCCCTGGTGCTGACGGCCTGCGTCCTGCGGCTGCTGTCCCGCATCCTGGAGCCCATGGCGGAGGGAAGGCCCTTCGGCATCCAGGTGTCCGCCGCGCTGCGGAAGCTGGCCCTGGTGACGCTGGCGGGCATCCTCGTCTCCGCGGTGCTGGGCGGCACGGCCGCCTTTGCGGAGATCGGGATGTACGACTTCCGGCAGCTGTTCGCGGAGGGGCTGGTCACCGGCTACACGGTGGAACACACCACCGAGGCCACCTGGCTCCTGGTGCCGGCCCTGCTGCTCCTGCTGTCCTACGTGTTCCGGTACGGTGAGGAGCTCCAGCGGCAGTCCGACGAGACGCTGTGAGGTGGGACCATGCCGATCATTTTACGCCTGGACCGGGTCATGGCGGACCGGAAGATGTCGCTGAAGGAGCTGTCGGAGCGGGTGGGCATCGCCAATGTGAACCTCTCCAAGCTGAAGACGGGCAAGGTCAGCGCCATCCGCTTCTCCACCCTGGAGGCCATCTGCGACGTGCTGGACTGCCAGCCGGGGGATATCCTGGAGTTCCGGCGGGAGGAGAAATGAGCCTTTTTGTGAAAAGAAAGAGGCCAAAGAGAAGTTTACACAGGTTTTTTTCGACAGTTTGCAAGTCCGGGGACGGCGTTCCCCGGACTTGTTTTGTCATATCGAAATGGCCTGGGGCTGGGTCTTAAGAAAATCTTAAACAATTCTTATAGGTTTTCCCCTTGCGGAACGGGGTAGATACGGGTATGATAAGTGTACTAATTTAAATAGTACAGTTCTGCCGGAGGTGATCGTCCATGGTATTTCCTATCGTCCCTGTGATCCTTGTGGTCCTGGCCGTTTTGCTGCTGGTCATCGCGGCGGCGGTCATCTCGAGAAGATAGGAGGGGAACGTTGTGCTGGATCTGAACTACCGGGATTCCCGGCCCATCTACGGGCAGATCAAGGATGGGCTGCGGAAGATGATCGTCACCGGGGCCCTGGGCCCCGACGAGAAGCTGCCCTCGGTGCGGGCCATGGCCTCCCAGCTGGCCATCAACCCCAACACCATCCAGCGGGCTTACGCCGAGCTGGAGGCGGAGGGGTTCATCTACTCTGTGCCGGGCAAGGGGTCCTTCGCCGCCGACCGGGGGCAGGCCCCCACCGGGCGGCGGGAGGAGCTGTTCGCCAGGCTCCGGGAAATTCTGGCGGAGCTGCGGTATCTGAACGTGAGCGATGAGGAGATCATCGCCGTGGTAAAGGAGGGGACGCCCCAATGATCGAAGTCAAGAATGTGGTGAAGACCTTCGGCGGGTTCCGGGCCCTGGACGGGACCAACATCACCGTGCCGGACGGCGGGGTCTACGGGCTGGTTGGGCCCAACGGCGCGGGGAAATCCACCGTCATCCGCCACCTCACCGGCATCTACCGGCCGGACAGCGGCCAGGTGCTGGTGGACGGCGCGCCCATCTACGAGAACCCGGAGAAAAAGGCGGAGCTGGCCGTCATTCCCGACGACTGGTACTACTTCCCTTCCGCCACCATCCGGGACATGATGAAGTTCTACAAGGGCTTCTACCCCCGGTTCGACGACAAGCTGTATGAGAAGTACAAGGGGGTGTTCGACCTGCCGGAGAAGTCCGTGATCCGGCGGCTCAGCAAGGGGATGCAGAAGCAGGCCGCCTTCTGGCTGACCATGTGCTGCCGGCCCAGGTACATGATCCTGGACGAGCCGGTGGACGGGCTGGACCCGGTGATGCGGCGGCAGGTGTGGAGCATGCTGCTGGGGGACGTGTCGGAGAACGGCACCACGGTGCTGGTGTCCAGCCACAACCTGCGGGAGCTGGAGGACGTGTGCGACCACGTGGGCATCATGCACAAGGGCAAGGTGCTCATCGAGCGGAGCCTCTCCGACCTCCAGGACAACATCGTCAAGCTCCAGGCCGTGTGGGGGCCCGGCGGGCCGCCGGTGCCGCCGGCGGAGCTGGAGGTGCTGCACACCTCCCACGTGGGACGGGTGTACACCTATATCGTCCGGGGCAAGGCGGAGGCGGTCAGCGCCCGGTTCGGGATGTTCCAGCCCCTGATGCTGGAGGCCCTGCCCCTGTCCCTGGAGGAGATCTTTATCTACGAGCTGGGAGGTGAGCACTATGCCGTGCAAGAGATCATTCTTTAGTCCCACCCTTTTCAAGAAAAACCTGACCCGGTTCTGGCCGGTGTGGGGCCTGGCGTCCCTGGGCGGGACCATGATCCCCCTGTGGCTGCTGCTGGGCCTGGTGGCCAACCGGGCCTCCGTCCAGATCAACGACCACCTGGCCCAGGACTTCGTGCAGATGCTCTATGAGGTCGTGGCCTACGCCGTGCCCTATGTCACCATCGCCTACGCCATCCTCTGCGCCATGCTGGTGTGGGGGTATCTGATGAACGCCAGGGCCGTGGGGCTGATGCACGCCCTGCCGGCGGACCGGACCTGCCTCTTCGTCACCGGCACGGCCTCGGGGCTGGCCATGATGCTGATTCCCTACGTGATCACCGGGGCGCTGGTGAGCCTCGTCGCCCTGTGCTGGGGCTTCATGGACTTCAAGGCGGTGTGCCTCACGGCCCTGGCGGTGATCCTGATGACCGTCACCTACTTCGGCATCGCCACCTTCTGCGCCATGATCACCGGGAACAGCTTCGCGGTGCCGGTGCTGTATGTGCTGCTGAACTTCCTGTCCATCATGGTGACGGCGCTGTTCAGCAGCCTCTACACCAGCTTCTTCCTGGGCGTGACGGAGTCGAACTATACCATCTCCTCCTGGCTCTGCCCGCCCGCCAAGATCCTCCAGAATTTTGAAGCGGTCCGGGACTTCGTGGGGGAGACCTACACCTCGGAGGGCCGGGTCACGGTCCTCCACGGCTGGGGCACCCTGTTCCTGTACGCGGGCGTTGGGCTGGCCCTGCTGGGGCTGAGCTGGCTCCTCTACCGCCTGCGGCACAGCGAGAGCGCCGGGGACGTGATGGTGTTCCGCTGGCTGCGGCCGGTGTTCCGCTACGGCGTGGCCTTCCTCTCCGCCCTCACCGTGGGCCGGCTCTTCTATGTCATGCTCTGGGAGAGCGTCTTCCAGAAGGGCGACTGGTGCGACCCGGTCCCCATGGGCTTCTGTCTGGCCGCCGGGGGCATCCTTGGGTACTATATCGCTTCCATGTTGCTGGAGAAGTCCCTGCGGGTGTTCAAGGGCAGCCTCCGGGGCGTGGGCGCGGTGTGCGCCGGGGTCCTGGTGCTGACCCTGTGGCTGGGCCTGGACCCCTTCGGCCTGGAGACCAGGGTGCCGGACGCCGGCGAGGTGGAGTCGGTGCGGGTGAGCGGCTACAACATCGACATGGCCCTGTATGCCGGGCAGTATGACGAGGATATCCGGGAGGTGGTGGACCTCCACCAGGCCATCGTGGACGACCGGGCGTATATCAAGGACCAGGAGAACATATACCGGGCCTACGGCATACCCTATGACGAGGAGAGCCAGACCGAGTGGCAGTATGTCGGGCTGACGCTCCGGTACACGCTGAAGAACGGCTCTGAGCTGGAGCGGGTGTACAATATGTACGTCACCACCGACCGGGCGGAGGACCCCAACACCTTCGACGGGAAGCTGGAGGCCCTGGTCAGCGGCGACCAGGCCCTCCGGGCCAGGACCGTGGAGATCCCCCGGGGCACCCAGCTCATTGAGCTGAGCGTGTACAACTGGGTGGAGCAGGCGGAATATGTCATGGCGGAGGACGAATGGAACGGGGTCCTGGACGCCATAAAGCGGGATCTGGCCGCCGGGAATATCCCCCGGGCCTCCCTATTCGGCGGCACCAGGCAGGGTAAGACCTACGATCTGGAGCTGCATATGCGGTTCCAGGTCCGGCACCCGGAGGACCAGCGATACAGCTACCGGTCTGTCAGCGTCTACCCCACCATGACCGAGACGATTCAATACCTGATAGAGACGGGCTACCTCGATACCGAGAAGCTGATGGACCTTCAGCGGGACTATCTCCAGGACTATACCACCGCCACAGGGGACCATGAGATCACGGAGTGGGGCCTCCTGACGCAGGAGGAGCTCCAGGCGCTCATGGAAGAATATGGCGCTCTGCCGCCGGCGGACTGACAGATTCGTGAAGTTTTTTCGCTCTGCGGAAAATTTCCTGTTGCCGAACGGGAGAAACTGTGGTAGAATACGAATACGATGAAGCCTCCCCCGCCCGGGGAGGCGGATTCAACGAGACGCTCATTAGGGCATCTCGGGCGGAACGCCGGTGCGCCGATGGCCGCGGACGCGGCGGCGCGGAACCGGAGGGGACAGGCTCTGAACGGCTTAACTAGCCGGAGTCGGGAGGAGCTTGGAACCAAAGGAGAGGCGCCGCGGTATCCAACGCCGGAGGCAAGGCGGCGGGATGCTTCGGACCCCTGAACAAGGAAACCCCCTGGGACCGTGAGGTTCCGGGGGGTTTTCCAGGCTGTCCCAAAAGGCCTTTGGCCTTCTGGGACAAGGGGGTTTCGCTGCGCTACGCGCCTCACTTGTGCGCGAAGCGCGCACAAGTTCGACGCACGCTCCGCGCAGAGTGTTTTTTCCGACGTACACGCCGCCGGAAAAACGAATTTCACTGTTTTTCGCGCCGTGCGCGGCGCGAAACTCTGCGAGGCTTTTTAAGACCCCCTGGGACCGTAAGGTCCCAGGGGGTTCCAGGGTTTATGGGAAAGGGCCGTTTTGCTAGAGGCCCAGCAGGAGCTTGGCGAACTGGAAGTAGATGAGCAGGCCCAGCACGTCCACGATGGTGGTGATGAAGGGCGCGGCCACGGCGGCGGCGTCCAGGCCCAGCTTATCCACCACCAGGGGCAGCAGGCAGCCAATCACCTTGGCGCAGAACACCACGCACACCAGGGTCAGGCAGATGACCAGCGCCACCAGAGGCGTCACGCCGTCGTTGCGCAGCAGCCAGCCGTCCACCACCAGGAGCTTGACGAAGTTGGCGGAGGCCAGCAGCACGCCGCACACCACCGCCACCCGGCACTCCTTCCACAGTACCTGCCACAGGTCGCTGAAGCCCAGCTCCTTCAGGCTCAGGCCGCGGATGACGGCCACGTTGCTCTGCTGGCCGCTGTTGCCGCCGGTGTCCATCAGCATGGGCACGAAGGCCATCAGGGCCGGGAACGCGGCCAGGGAGTCCTCGAAGCTGGTGATGACGATGCCCGTGAAGGTGGCGGACAGCATCAGCAGCAGCAGCCAGGGGATGCGGCTCTTCACCGTCTCCCACACGCCGGTGTAGAGGTAGGGCTTGTCGGAGTGGGCCATGGCGGCCATGGCCTCGATGTCCTCGGTGGCCTCCTCCTCGATGACGTCCAGGGCGTCGTCGATGGTGACGATGCCCACCAGACGGCCCTCCTTGTCCACCACCGGCATGGCCAGGAAGTCGTACTTGCTCAGGTCCTGGGCCACGTCCTCCTTGTCGTCCAGGGTGGAGGCGAAGATGACGTTGGTCTCCATGATGTCCTCGATGAGGTCGTCCATCTCCGCCAGCAGCAGGGTCCGGATGGACACCAGCCCCAGCAGGTGGCGGCCCGGGTCGGTGACGTAGCAGACGTTGATGGTCTCCTTGTCCTCGGCGGTGCGGCGGATGCGCTTGAAGGCGTCCTCTACCGTCATGTCCCGCTTCAGGTCCAGGAACTCCGTGGTCATGATGGACCCGGCGGAGTCCTCCGGGTACCGCAGGATCTCGTTGATGCTCTTTCTCGTCTCCGGGTCCGCATGCTTGAGGATGCGCTTGACCACGTTGGCGGGCATCTCCTCGATGATGTCCACGGTGTCGTCCACGTACAGCTCGTCCAGGACCTCTTTCAGCTCCGTGTCGGAGAAGGTCTTGATGAGCAGCTCCTGCTCCTCGCTCTCCATCTCCACGAAGGTCTCCGCAGCCAGCTCCTTGGGCAGCAGGCGGTACACCAGGGGCAGCCTATCCTCGGGCAGCTCCGCCAGCACGGCGGCGATATCCGCCGGCTCCAGGAGGACCAGCATATCCCGCAGCTCCGGCCATCGCTTTCGCAGGGCCATCTCCTCTACCTGCTCCATGAACACGCCGTCTTCTAAGTCGATCATACGCGTCGTCCTCCTTCCTTCTCATAATTGTGACCATCCTTTTCGTTTTTATTGGCGCGGCAGTCCGCCGCGTTGCCGCTCTGTCGATCGAGAGCGATAAAACAGCCGCCGGTTGGATTCGGCGGACCAATAAGTTATCTTAGCCGCTTTCTTCCCCGCTGTCAACCACCAGACGGGAATTTTATCCCGGTACCTCGTCCGTTTCCACAAAGAATCTCCAAAAATTTCGTCAAATATTCCGTTTCTACTCCTTGCAAACTTGGCGGTTTTGCGGTATAGTGTACTTAGTTAAAATTGTGTCAATTGACACCGGAGGTATCTCTATGGAGCATCTTGACCACGACCACGAGCACGAGAGCTATACCCACACCCATGAGCACACCCACACCGATGAGAACGGCACCTATACCCACAGCCACGACCACACCCACGGCGGCCACGACCACAGCCATGACCACGCCCACGCCGCCCCCGGCGAGCAGACCGTGGCGGTGCTGCGGTATATGCTGGACCACAACATCCACCACGCCAAGGAGCTCAGCGACATGGCGGAGCAGTTCGACGGGGAGGCCCGGCACCAGCTGCTCCACGCGGTGGAGTCCTTCGACCAGGCCAACGGCTATCTGTCCGCCGCCCTGGAGGAGATCGGGAAACAAAGCAAGTAAAGGAGCGATACGAGATGTGTCTTTCCACTGTCTATAACAGGACCAAGAGCGACGACAACATCCTCTGCCGGTTCGTGGAGAAGATCACCGCCGACGGCGACAAGCTGGTGCTGGAGGATGTGATGGGCCAGACCGTCACCGTCACCGGCCGCCTGGTGGAGGCCGACCTCACCGCCGGGTCCGTCATCGTGGCGGCCGACTGAGCGCGGCGTATGAGAGAGTACGAGCTCTGCTGCGAGATCTTCAACCAGTGCAGCAACAACCAGATGCGGGACGTGGCGTTCTCGGAGGTGTCCCTGGAGGACACCGACGCCTATGTCCGCGCCCAGGAGCCCAAGGCCAGGATCGAGAAGGAGGTGCTGGCGGACGGCACGGCCGTCTACCACACCGACACCGCCGGGCTCCTCAAACGCTACTCCTTCACCCCCATTGATTGAGAAGAAACGTCAACTGTAAGGAGCGATACACTATGGCGCAGACCATCGCCCTCGCCGGTAAGGGCGGCGTGGGCAAGACCACCATCTGCGGGATGCTCATCGAGTATCTCTGCGAGAAGAAGAACGGCCCCGTGCTGGCCGTGGACGCCGACGCCAACTCCAACCTGAACGAGGTCCTGGGCGTGGAGGTCCAGGAGACCCTGGGCGACATCCGGGAGGACATCGCCCGGGCCGAGACCGCCGCCGTCAGCCCCATCCCCGCCGGTATGACCAAGGCGGACTACACCGAGATGCGCTTCTCCGATGCCCTCACCGAGGCCGACGACTTCGACCTGCTGGTGATGGGCCGCACCCAGGGCAAGGGCTGCTACTGCTTCGTCAACGGCCTGCTGACCACCCAGGTGGCCAAGTACGCCCGGAACTACCGCTATATCGTGGTGGACAACGAGGCGGGCCTGGAGCACCTGAGCCGCGGAGTCCTGCCCCAGGTGGACACCATCCTGCTGGTCAGCGACTGCTCCCGCCGGGGCATCCAGGCGGCGGGCCGCCTGGCGGAGATGATCGTGGACCTGAAGCTGGGAGCCAAGGAGGTGGGCCTCATCGTCAACCGGGCCCCCAATGGGGAGCTGAACGCCGGTGTGCGGGAGGAGATCGACAAGTACGGCCTCCGGCTCATGGGCGTGGTGCCCCACGACGAGACGGTCTATGAGTACGACGCCGAGGGAAAGCCCAGCGTCACCGTCCCCATGGACAGCCCCGTGAAGCAGGCCGTCCGGGCCATCTTCGACCGGCTCACCCTGTAACCTTTGTAGGCACAACCATATCCATATAGAGCAATACAACGAAGGGAGATCATTGCTATGCCATTCGCTAAGAAGCCCCAGGTATTCAGCGCCAAGATCAACGAGCTGACGCTGGGCACCGGAGACAAGGCCACCACCTTGGGAGGCCAGAATGTCTTCAACCTCTACACCTTTGACGCCCCCATCGCCAATCGCCCCAAGATCGGCATCGACGTCAGCGACGACCCCGTCCAGCCCAGCGCGGGCCTGACGGAGTTCTACGACGGGTGTGAGACCCTGGCCGACCGGGCCAAGAGGGCCGCGGAGCTGAAGGACGCGGACTTTGTCTGCATCCGCTTCGACCTGGCCGACCCCAACGGCGCCAACAAGTCCATCGAGGACTGCGTCGCCGACGCCAAGGCCGTGGCCGCCGCCGTCGACAAGCCCATCGTCGTGGCCGGCTGCAAGAACACCGAGAAGGACGCCGAGCTGTTCTCCAAGGTGTCCGAGGCCCTCCAGGGCAGGAATATCCTGGTCCTCTCCGCCAAGGAGGAGAACTACAAGCAGGTGGCCGCCGGCGCCAGCCTGGCCTACGGCCAGAAGGTGGGCGCGGAGTCCGCCGTGGATATCAACCTGGCCAAGCAGCTGAACGTCCTCATCGGCCAGATGGGCGTGGACGGCCACAACGTCGCCATGAACATCGGCTCCGCCGCCGCGGGCTACGGCTTTGAGTACGTGGTCTCCACCCTGGAGCGCGTGAAGGCCGCCGCCCTCAGCCAGAACGACAACACCCTCCAAATGCCCATCATCACCCCGGTGGGTGTGGAGACCTGGGGCGTGAAGGAGTCCACCGCCCCCGAGGACGAGAACCCCGGCTGGGGCAGCACCGAGGAGCGCGGCATCGACATGGAGGTCGAGACCGCCACCGCCTGCCTCGCCTACGGCAGCGACGCCGTCATCCTCAAGCACCCCGCGTCCATCGCGACTGTTGCGCAGCTGATCGCTGCTTTGATGTAAGGAGGACCAACCATGGCATTGAAAGGTCTTGACATTTTTAAACTGACCCCCAGAACCAACTGCAAGGACTGCGGCTGCCCCACCTGCATGGCGTTCGCCATGAAGGTCGCCTCCGGCGCCCTGCCCATCGAGAAGTGCCCCCATATGTCCGACGCCGCCCTGTCCACCCTGTCCGAGGCCACCGCGCCCCCGATGAAGACCTACAAGGTGGGCGGCCTGTCCCTGGGCGGCGAGACCGTGCTGAGCCGCCACGAGAAGACCCTGGTGAGCAAGACCCTGTACGCCGTCAACGTCTGCGACTGTATGCCCGAGGAGGCCCAGGACGAGGTCCTGGCCAAGCTGCCCCTGGTGGACTATGAGCGCATCGGCGAGCGGATGTACGTGGAGATGGTCCACGTCAACCACAACCCCGCCAAGGCCTCCGCTGAGGATTACGCCAAGCTGGTCGCCAAGGTCAAGGCCCTGGGCCGTCCCATGGTGCTGAGCTGCACCGACGTGGACGCCGCCAAGGCCGGTGTTGAGGCCGCCAAGGGCGCGGACTTCATCCTCAACGGCGCCACCCCCGACAACTATGCCGACATGAGCAAGATCGCCACCGAGGCCAAGGTGCTCCTGGGCGTCCGCGCCGACGATCTCAGCGCCCTCCACGCCGTGGTGGAGAACCTGGAGAAGTCCGGCAACAAGAACCTGATCCTGGACGTGGGCACCGCCTCCATCAAGGACGCCTATGCCAACGCCGTCCAGATCCGCCGCACCGCCCTGAAGGACGGCGACCGCTCTTTCGGCTATCCCTCCCTCGTCAACGTGGCCAAGCTCTCCGGCGGCGACGCCCACCTGGAGGCCGCCCTGCTGAGCCTGTTCACCTGCAAGTACGGCTCCATCGTGGTCTGCTCCGAGATGACCTACGCCAAGGCCCTGCCTCTGTACGGCCTGCGCCAGAACATCTTCACCGACCCCCAGAAGCCCATGAAGGTGGAGCCGGGCATCTATCCCATCAACGGCGCCGACGAGAACAGCCCCTGCTGCCTGACCGTGGACTTCGCCCTGACCTACTTCCTGGTGTCCGGCGAGCTGGAGCGCAGCAAGGTGCCCGTGAACCTGCTCATCACCGACGCCTCCGGTATGTCCGTGCTGACCGCCTGGGCCGCCGGCAAGTTCTCCAGCAGCTCCATCAAGAAGTTCTTCGACGAGTTCGATATCAATAACAAGATCAAGTCCCGGGCCCTCATCATCCCCGGCAAGGTGGCCGTCATGAAGGGCGAGATCCAGGACAAGCTGCCCGACTGGAGCGTCATCGTGGGCACCACCGAGGCCGTCCAGCTGGTGAAGTACCTCCGCGACGAGGAGTGGAAGAAGAGCTACGTGGACAAGTCCGCCGCCGCTGCCACCGCCGGCGCCGCCCCCGCCGAGGCCCCCGCGCCCAAGAAGGTGGTCAAGCCCGCGCCTCCCATCGTGGTGACCGGCCCCTACAAGATCGACGACAAGCCGGTCATCTACAAGGGCCACGACCCCGCCAGCAAGACCTTCGTCACCATCGGCGAGCGCATCCACTGCATCTCCCCCGTCATCCGCAAGGCCATGGACAACTACGACGAGGCCCCCATCCTCAAGCGTGCCGCCGAGCAGATCGCCGCCGGCGCCACCTATCTGGACGTCAACATCGGGCCTGCCGAGTCCAACGGCCCCGAGCTCATGCAGTGGGCGGTCCAGCTGCTCCAGCAGAACTTCAACAACGTGCCTCTGGCCCTGGATACCGCCAACCAGAAGGCCATCGAGGCCGGTATCAAGGTCTATAACCGCACCAACGGCAAGCCCATCGTCAACTCCGCCGACGCCGGCAGCCGTATCAGCAACATCGACCTGGCCGCCGCCAACGACGCCATCGTCATCGCCCTCTGCTCCGCCGACGGTATCGCCAAGGACAACGAGGAGCGCATGATGCACTGCCACAACATGCTGGAGCGCGGCCTGCACCAGGGCATGGAGTCCGACGACCTGTGGTTCGATCCTCTGTTCCTGGTGGTCAAGGGCATGCAGGACAAGCAGATGGACGTGCTGAACGCCATCAAGATGTTCTCCGACGAGGGCCTCAAGTCCACCGGCGGTCTGTCCAACAACTCCAACGGTATGCCCAAGCACATCCGTCCCATCATGGACAGCGCCATGATCGCCATGGCCATGATGCAGGGCCTGACCTCCGCCATCATCAACCCCTGCGACCAGCGGATGATGGAGACCATCAAGAGCTGCGACGTCCTCAAGAACCACACCCTGTACGCCGACTCCTATCTGGAGCTCTAAGACGGCAGACCAGTTCCCCCTTGGGATCGGTTTTGTGAACGAAAAGCGCCGGGGACCTGTAAAACGCCATGTTTTGCGGGTCCCCGGCGTCCCTTTTTGCCTGCTTTCCCCGGCGTTCGCGGGGCGCGGACAGAAAATTTAAAAGTGAGACACGAGAAAACGGAAGATATTAAAAGAAAACAGGAGATTTCAAGAGGATAGTACCAGCTAATTAAAAACGCTATTGACAACGGACAGGGTCTGTGGTATAAATAATATCGTTCGCGGCCGGGCCGACCGGCGGCGGGACAAAAATTCAAGCTTCCTTCGATGACGAGACCGCAGGAACCTCCCTCCTGCGCTTCCGTAATCGAAGGAACGAGATAAGGAGAAACCGCACATGTCCACTTTCATGGCAAACAAGGGCAACATCGTCCGCAAGTGGTATGTTGTCGATGCCGCCGGCAAGCCCCTGGGCCACACCGCCGTCATCGTCGCCGACCTGCTCCGCGGCAAGCGCAAGCCCACCTACACCCCCCACGCCGACTGCGGTGACAACGTCATCGTCATCAACGCCGGCAAGGCCACTCTCTCCGGCAAGAAGCTGGAGCAGAAGATGTACCGCACCCACTCCGGCTGGGTGGGCGGTCTGAAGGAGACCAAGTACAAGGATATGATGGCCAAGAAGCCCGAGCTGGCCATGCGTGTGGCCGTCCGCGGCATGATGCCCCGGAACGTCATCACCAAGGACTCCCTCAAGCGCCTGCACGTCTACGCCGGCGACACCCACGAGCATCAGGCCCAGAAGCCCGAGCTCTACACCGCTGAATAAGGAGGCAGAGGAATATGTATCAGTCCAAGAAGCCCTATCTGTACGGCACCGGCCGCAGGAAGTCCTCTGTCGCCCGCGTCCAGGTCTATCCCGGCGGCACCGGCTCCATCACCATCAACGGCCGCGATATCGAGGAGTATTTCGGTCTTGACACCCTGAAGATGATCGTCCGTCAGCCCCTGGTGGCTACCGCCAGCGAGGGCAAGGTGGACATCGTTGCCACCGTCACCGGCGGCGGCGTCAGCGGTCAGGCCGGCGCTCTGCGCCACGGCATCTCCCGCGCCCTGCTGCAGGCCGGCGAGGAGAACCGCCCCGTCCTCAAGAAGGCCGGGTTCCTCACCCGCGACCCGCGCATGAAGGAGCGCAAGAAGTACGGCTTGAAGGCTGCGCGGCGCGCTCCGCAGTTCAGCAAGCGCTGAGTTTCATTCTTGTCTATCAGAAGCCCCTGGAGCTTTTGCCCCAGGGGCTTCATTATAATTATGAAGATTTTGGAAAAATGTGGTCCCACCCAAAAGAGGCGGGACCACATTTATTTTGGAATTATACTACCCTTCAATGAGAACAATATGTCGTTACCGTGTGGAAAATGCAGGTATCGCAACGCTTTGGTAGCGATATTAAAGTTCTTTTTGATACTTTTTCTTTCAAGAAAAAGTATGAGAGAGTTAACGGAAGTATTTCGCCGCGCTGCGGAAGAGGCCCATGTCGTAGCGGCCCGGCACGTTCCGGTACAGGCCGGGGCCGGTGCGCTCCGTGTGGCCCATCTTGCCCAGCACCCGGCCGTCGGGGCTGGTGATGCCCTCCACGGCCCAGAGGGAGCCGTTGGGGTTGAAGGCCGTGTCCATGGTGGGGCGGCCCTCCAGGTCCACGTACTGGGTGGCGATCTGGCCGCTGGCCGCCAGCTTTGCCAGCAGGTCCTCAGAGGCGATGAAGCGGCCCTCGCCGTGGGAGATGGGGACGCTGTACATCTCCCCTGTCCCGGCCTCCATCAGCCAGGGGGACAGGTTGGAGCAGACGCGGGTCCGCACGATGGAGGACTGGTGCCGGCCGATGGTGTTGTAGGTCAGGGTGGGACAGCCGGCGTCGGTGTCCACGATCTTCCCGAAGGGCACCAGGCCCAGCTTGATGAGGGCCTGGAAGCCGTTGCAGATGCCCAGCATCAGGCCGTCCCGGCGGTCCAGCAGGTCCATGATGGCCTCGCTGAGGGCCGGGTTCCGGAGGAAGGAGGCGATGAACTTGCCGGACCCCTCCGGCTCGTCGCCGCCGGAGAAGCCGCCGGGGAGGAAGACGATCTGGCTCCGCCGGATGGCGCGCTCCAGCTCCTCCGCCGACTGGGCCAGGGCGGACTGGGTCAGGTTGCGGACCACCACGATCTCCGGCTCCAGGCCGGCCCGGAGGCAGGCCCGGGCGGAGTCGTACTCGCAGTTGGTGCCGGGGAACACGGGGATGGCCACGTGGGGCCGGACGATGCCGTGGCCGCGGACAGCGGGGGCCTCCCCCGTCCAGGTGACGGGCTCCACCGGGCCGTTCTCGCCGGTGCGGGTGGGGAACACATCCTCCAGGGGGGCTTCATGGAGGGCCAGCAGCTCGCTGATGGGGACGGCCTCATAGCCGAAGTCGATGACCGGCTCCGCCGTGGTGACGCCCAGCTTCCCGGCGCAGGGCAGGTCCACGTCCTCCGTCAGCTCTGCCACGATCATGCCGGGATAGGGCCCATACCAGGGGGCCCCGGCGTCCGGGTCCTTTTGGAAGCCGATGCTGTTGCCGAAGGACATCTTCATCACCGCCTCGGCCACGCCGCCGGATTCCACCGCCCAGGCGGCGGCCACCTTGCCCTCCTGGCAAAGCGCGTGGAAGGCGTCCCAGGCGGCCTTCGTGCTCTGAAGATCGGAGGCGGAGCCGCCGCTGAAGCGGTATACCGGATGGCCGGGGGCCTTGAACTCCGGGGACAGCACCTCCCCGGCCTTCACCGGGGCGATGGCGAAGGAGATCAGCGTGGGGGGCACGTCCAGGTCCATGAAAGAGCCGGACATGGAATCCTTGCCGCCGATGGCGGCGCAGCCCAGCTCCAGCTGAGCGTCCAGGGCGCCCAGCAGCGCGGAGAAGGGCTTGCCCCAGCGCTCCGGGTCGGTGCGGAGCTTCTCGAAGAACTCCTGCAAGGTCAGGTAGGCGGCGTGGTAGTCGCCGCCGGCGGCCACCAGCTTGGCCACCGAGGTGACGACGCTGGCCCTGGCCCCGTAGTAGGGGTCGCCTGTCATCAGGTCCGGGTCCAGGCCGTAGGCCATGACGCTGGCCTGCTCCGTCTCCTGGCCCGGCAGCACCGGCAGCAGGGCCGCCATGGCCTGGGCCGGGGTCCGCTGGGTCTCGCCGCCGAAGGGCATCAGCACGCTGCCCGCGCCGATGGAGCCGTCGAACCGCTCCACCAGTCCCCGGCGGGAGGCGGTCTGGAGCCGGGAGGCCACCTCCCGCAGATCGCCCTCGTGGATCACGCCGATAAAGCCGTCAGGACAGGCCGCAGGCACGGACACGTCCGCGTGCTTCACCGCGCCGTTGGTGTTCAGAAAGTCACGGCTCAGGTCCGCCACGGTCTCCCCTCTCCAGGTCATGACCATCCGGGGGCTCTCGGTGACGGTGGCGACTTGATACGCCTCCAGGTTCTCCCGCTCCGCGGCGGCGATGAAGGCGGCGGCGTCCTCGGGGGACACCACCACGGCCATGCGCTCCTGGCTCTCGGAGATGGCCAGTTCGGTGCCGTCCAGGCCGTCGTACTTCTTCCGCACCGCGTCCAGGTCGATGGTGAGGCCGTCGGCCAGCTCGCCGATGGCGACGCTGACGCCGCCCGCGCCGAAGTCGTTGCAGCGCTTGATCATCCGGGTGACGGACCTGTCCCGGAACAGCCGCTGGAGCTTCCGCTCCTCGGGGGCGTTGCCCTTTTGGACCTCGGAGGCCATGGTGGTGAGAGAGGTCAGGTTGTGGCTCTTGGAGGAGCCGGTGGCCCCGCCGATGCCGTCCCGGCCCGTGCGGCCGCCCAGGAGGATCACCACGTCCCCGGGGGCGGGGCACTCCCGCCGCACGTTCCCGGCGGGCGCGGCGGCTACGACAGCGCCGCACTCCAGGCGCTTGGCGGCGTAGCCGGGGTGGTACACCTCCGCCACATGGCCGGTGGCCAGGCCGATCTGGTTGCCGTAGCTGGAATATCCGGCGGCGGCGGTGGTGGTCAGCTTGCGCTGGGGCAGCTTGCCGGAGAGGGTGTCAGCGAAGGACGCCCTGGGGTCCGCCGCGCCGGTGACCCGCATGGCCTGGTGGACGTAGGCCCGGCCGGACAGGGGGTCCCGGATGCAGCCACCGATGCAGGTGGCCGCGCCGCCGAAGGGCTCGATCTCCGTGGGGTGGTTGTGAGTCTCGTTCTTGAACATCAGGAGCCAGTCCTGCTCCTCGCCGTCCACCACGGCGGGGACGTGGATGGAGCAGGCGTTGATCTCCTCGCTCTCGTCCAGCTCCGGGAGTTCTCCCCGCTTCTTCAGGACCTTGGCCCCGATGGTGGCGATGTCCATGAGGGTCTGGGGCCGCTTTGCCGCCCTCTCCTCGCCGTAGACCTCCACGCGGGCGGCCAGGTAGCGGTCATAGGCGGCCTGTACCGCCGGGTCCGCGATCTCCACCTTCTCCAGGTGGGTGCCGAAGGTGGTGTGGCGGCAGTGGTCGGACCAGTAGGTATCCACCACCCGGACCTCGGTGATGGTGGGGTCCCGGTGCTCGCCGTCCCTGAAGTAGGCCTGCAGGAATTTCAGGTCGTCCAGGTCCATGGCCAGGCCCAGCCGGTCCAGCAGGGCCCGGAGCTCCCCACTGTCCAGGGCGGTGAAGCCGGTGAGGGTCTCCACCATGGGGGGCTGGGGGTGGCTGCGGACCAGGGTGTCCGGCTTGTCCATGGAGGCCTCCCGGCTCTCCACCGGGTTGATGAGGTAGTGTTTGACCTTCTCCAGGTCCTCCCCGCTGAGGCGGCCCTCCAGGAGGTACACCTTGGCGTAGGCCACCAGGGGCCGCTCCGCCCCGGACATGAGCTGGACGCACTGGGCGCAGCTATCGGCCCGCTGGTCGAACTGGCCCGGCAGGGCCTCCACCGCCAGCAGGCTGTGGTAGGTCCGGGGTTCGGGAAAGGTCTCGTCCCAGGTCATGTCCACCTGGGGCTCGGAGAACACCACGCCCTTGGCCCGGGCGTAGACCTCCGGGTCGATGTGTTCCACGTCGTAGCGGTTCAGGATGCGCAGGCCCT
The DNA here is from genome assembly GCA_947589745.1 of uncultured Oscillospiraceae bacterium. Classification (GTDB taxonomy): domain Bacteria; phylum Bacillota; class Clostridia; order Oscillospirales; family Oscillospiraceae; genus Pelethomonas. Next base: position 82,264 of record CANQCS010000004.1, on the reverse strand, counting down.
CCAGGCTCTTCACGCCCAGGAAGTCCCGCAGGTCGCTCAGGAGGTTCCCGGCCTCCGGGGACAGGCCGGGGCGTTTCTCTACATAGATGCGGTATACCATCAGGCGTGTCCCTCCATGGCCTTCAGGGCCCTCGCGCCGATGTCCCGGCGGCAGAAGGCGTTGTCGAAGTGGATGCGGTCCGCCAGGGCGTAGGCCTTCTCAATGGCGGCGGGGAGCGTGTCCGCCACCGCCACCGCGCCCAGGACGCGACCGCCGCTGGTGACCAGCCGGCCATCCTTCTGGGCGGCCCCGGCGATGTAGATGTGCTCGCCCGCACCGGTCTCGGGCAGGGCGATGGGGAAGCCCTTGGCGTAGTGCAGGGGGTAGCCGTCGGAGGCCAGCACCACGCAGCAGGCGGATTTTCGGCTGAACTTGACCTCGGTCCGGGCCAGACGGCCCTCCCGGACCGCCAGCATGACCTCCAGCAGGCTGCTCTCCAGCAGGGGCAGCACCACCTGGGTCTCCGGGTCGCCGAAGCGGCAGTTGTACTCGATGACCTTGGGGCCGTCCGGGGTGAGCATCAGGCCGAAGTAGAGGCAGCCCTGGAAGGGGCGGCCCTCCGCCTTCATGGCCCGGATGGTGGGCAGGAAGATCTCCTCCATGCACCGCTCCGCGATCTCGGGGGTGTAGAAGGGGTTGGGGGCGATGGTGCCCATGCCGCCGGTGTTGGGGCCCGCGTCGCCGTCATGGGCGCGCTTGTGGTCCATAGAGGACACCATGGGCACCACGGTCTCGCCGTCGGTGAAGGCCAGCACGGACACCTCCGGCCCGGTGAGGCACTCCTCCACCACGGCCCTGGCCCCGGCCTGGCCGAACTTGCCGCCCTCCATCATGTCCCGCAGGGCGGCCTTCGCCTCCTCCACGGTGGCGGCCACGGTGACGCCCTTGCCCAGGGCCAGGCCGTCGGCCTTGACCACGATGGGCGCGCCCTGCTGCTCCACGTAGGCCAGGGCACTGTCCAGCTCCGAAAAGGTCTCGTAGCGGGCGGTGGGGATGCCGTATTTTTTCATCAGGTTTTTGGCGAAGACCTTGCTACTCTCGATCTGGGCGGCGTTCTGCCGGGGACCGAAGCAGGGGATGCCCTCCGCCTCCAGGGCATCCACCGCGCCAAGGGCCAGGGGGTCGTCCGGGGCCACCACGGAGAAGTCGATGGCGTGGGACCTGGCGAAGGCCACGATGGCGGGGATGTCCATGGCGGAGATGGGCTCACAGACGGCGTCGGCGGCGATGCCGCCGTTGCCGGGGAGGGCGTAGATGGTCTCCGCCCTGGGGTCCTCCCGGAGCTTCTGGATGATGGCGTGTTCCCGGCCGCCGCCGCCGATCACGAGGATCGTCATATCGTTTTTCCCTCCCTTACCGGCTCAGTGGTGGAAGAGGCGCATCCCGGTGAACGCCATCACCATGCCGTACTCGTCGCATTTCTGGATGACCAGGTCGTCCCGGATGGAGCCGCCGGGTTGGGCCACGTAGCGGACGCCGCTGCGGTGGGCCCGCTCGATGTTGTCCGGGAAGGGGAAGAAGGCGTCGCTGGCCAGGGACACATCCTGGAAGCCGTCTAGCCAGGCCTGGGCGATGTCGGGGGTGAGCCGGTCGGGGCGCTTGGTGAAGTACCGCTGCCAGATGCCGTCAGCGCAGACGTCCTCCTCGTTGCCGTTGATGTAGCCGTCGATGACGTTGTCCCGCTCCGGGCGGCCCAGGGTGGGCAGGAGGGGCAGGTCCAGCACCATGGGGTGCTGGCGCAGCAGCCAGGTGTCCGCCTTGCTCCCGGCCAGGCGGGTGCAGTGGATGCGGCTCTGCTGGCCTGCGCCCACGCCGATGGCCTGGCCGTTGAAGGCGAAGCAGACGGAGTTGGACTGGGTGTACTTCAGGGTGATGAGGGCCACGATGAGGTCCCGTTTGGCGGGCTCGGTCAGGACCTTGTCGGCGGTGACGATGTTCTCCAGCAGGTGGGTGCCAATCTTGAAGTTGTTGCGGCCCTGCTCAAAGGTGACGCCGTACACGTCCTTGGTCTCCTGGGGGGCGGGGACGTAGCTGGGGTCGATCCGGACGATGTTGTAGTTCCCCTTGCGCTTGGTCTTCAGGATGGCCAGGGCCTCATCGGTGTAGCCGGGGGCGATGACGCCGTCGGACACCTCCCGCTGGATGAGGCGGGCGGTGGTCTCGTCGCAGACGTCGGAGAGGGCCGCCCAGTCGCCGAAGGAGCACAGCCGGTCGGTGCCCCGGGCCATGGCGTAGGCCCGGGCCAGGGGGCTCTCGTCCAGTCCCGGCATGTCGTCCACGAAGCAGGCCTTCTTCAGAGGATGGGACATCTGGAGACCCACGGCGGCGGAGGTGGGGGAGACATGCTTGAAGGACGCGGCGGCGGGGCGGCCCAGGGCCTCCTTCAGCTCCTTCACCAGCTGCCAGGCGTTGAAGGCGTCCAGAAAGTTGATGTAGCCGGGCTTGCCATTGAGGACGGTCACCGGCAGGTCGCTGCCGTCCCGCATGAAGATGCGGGCGGGCTTCTGGTTGGGGTTGCAGCCGTATTTCAGTTCCAGTTCGGTCATAGCTTGCGCTCCTTATCAAGATCAAAAATTGTGGATGCTGTTTTTATTAGAAGACTCTCTCAAATTCCTCGCACACCACGGGCAGGTCCTCGCCGAAGGGCAGTCCCGCCTCCGCCAGCTCCCCGGTGAAGAAGTCCCGGTGGACCGCCCGCCAATGGGCCAGGCTCCGGTCCCCCTCCCCTTCCCGCCAGGCGTGGTCCGGGGAGACCTTACGAAAGGGGGCCACATATACCCGCGTGGTGCGGATGACGCACAGGGCGGTGCCCCGGCTGTCCAGAATGACGCTGTACTCCCCCGCCTCCGGCAGGGAATCGCCCTCCAGGGCGTACAGGGGAAAGGCGGAGGCGGTGGCGGTCTTGACCCCGGCCAGGACCAGCGCCGCCAGTCCGTCCGGGTCGCCGCCGAAGGCCCAGGCGTCGTACTCCGCCGTGACGCCGGTTTTGGCGGTGAACTCCGCCCACAGTTCCGGCCCGGTCATTTGAGGTCGATCCAGAACCGGCGGATGGTCTCGCCGTCCACTTCGATCTCCTTTTCAAAAACCCCGCCGTTGGCCAGAATGGTCCGCTCACTGGCAATGTTGTCCCGATGGCAAGTGATCAAAACTCTGTCGAGGCCGTATGCCCTGCAATTCAGCAAGATCAGGCGGAGCGTCTCTTTCGCGTATCCCTTCCGGCGCTCGGTGGGCCGGACGGAGTAGCCGATGTGTCCGCCCCACAGGGACAGGATGGGGTGATCAATGTGGTGGCGGAAGTCGATGCAGCCCACCACCCGGCCGTCGGCCTTCCGCACCGCCAGCCAGGTGTCCGACGGGACTCTGTCCTTAGGGCAGGTATCCTCGGAGGCAAATATCCGCAGGTGTTCCAGCCAGTCCTCCGCCCGGGCATAACGCTCCAGTCTGGAGCAGCCGTCGAAGGAGTCGCCGGCGTCAAGCAGCTCCTGGCGAAAGTTCATGATGGCGCCGGCGTATTCCATGGTGGGCGTAACCAACATCAATTCGTCCACAGCGAAACCCTCACTGGTGTTTGTTGACGATCACGGTCTCCCGCTCCTTGCTCTCCAGGTCGATATACTCCACGAACAGGGACACCTTGTTGTCCTCATTCAGGCTGGCCCACAGCTGGTCCGCCCACTCCTGGGCGGTGGCGGCGGTGACGGCCACCCGCTTGGGCTCTCCCTCGAAGGAGGGCAGCGGGCTCCCGTCGCCCTGGTAGGTGGAGATGAAGTGGCCCACCCCGGCCTTGGGCGCGTCGTACTCGAAGAAGTACCGGCAGCAGCAGGCCGGGTCCCCGTCCAGACTCTTGAGGATGGACAGGTTGTAGCTGCCGTCCGGCTTCACCACGCCGGAGATGCGGGGGGTCCAGTTGGGGCCGTCGGGCTCGAAGGTACGGGTATTCAGGGCGTGGCGGTAGCAGTGGCCCTGTCGGATGGTGTCCCGGATGGTGTCGGTCTGGTCGCCGTTGGTGACGATGGTCATGACGGGGCCCATGTTCCGCACCGGGTGGTAGATGATGAGACTGGGGTCGGTCATTTTGCTCTCGTCAAAGGCCTTGGTGCGGATGCCGTCCTCGGTGGCCTCGAACACCCGGTTGCGGCTGTTCTCGCTGCGGCCCATGATGAAGTAGGCGATGACGGCCTTTTTGCCGTCGGCGGACCGGCCCAGGACGATGCCCCGGCCGGGGTACGCGGTCTCTCGCAGGTATTGGTTCAGATCCATCATATCGTTTTCCCCCAATCGATAATATCAGTCTAAAATGTGGACGGTCCGGCCCTCCACCCGCAGCCTGTCCTGGCAGAAGAGGGACACGGCCCTGGGCAGCAGCTTCCACTCGGCCTGCTCCATGATGCGCCGCTGGAGGACCTCCGGGGTGTCCCCCTCCTCCACGGCCACGGCCTTTTGCAGAACGATGGGCCCGCCGTCGCACTCCGCGCTGACGAAGTGGACCGTGGCGCCGGACACCTTCACGCCGTAGGCCAGAGCCCGCTCGTGGACGTGGAGGCCATAGAACCCCTCCCCGCAGAAGGACGGGATCAGGGCGGGATGGACGTTGAGGATGGCGTTGGGGTAGGCCCGGACCAGATCCTCCGTGAGGATGGTCATGAACCCCGCCAGCACCACCAGATCGATGCCCAGCTCCTGCAATTTATCCCGGAGGGCTACGGTGTATGTGCGGCTGTCGGGATAGTTCTTTCTAGCCATCACATAGCCGGGGATGCCCGCCTTTGCCGCCCGCTCCAGGGCGAACACGCCGGGCTTGGAGGCGATGACGGCGGCGATCCCGCCGTTCACGATCTCGCCCCGGCTCTGGGCGTCGATGAGGGCCTGGAGGTTGGTGCCGCCGCCGGACACCAGGACTGCGATGCGCTTCATACCAGCGTCACCCCGTCGTTCCCGCGGACCACAGAGCCGATGAGATAGGCGTCCTCCCCGGCCTCTCTGGCGGCGGCCAGGGCCGCGTCCGCCTGGGCGGCGGGGACGGCGATCACCATGCCCACGCCCATGTTGAAGGTGTTGTACATATCCCGCTCCGGGATGTTCCCCGCCTTCTGGATCAGGTCGAAGACGGCGGGGCGCGGAAAACTCTTCACGTCGATTCTGGCGGTCAGTCCCTCGGTCATCATCCGGGGGACGTTCTCATAGAACCCGCCGCCGGTGATGTGGCTGACGGCGTGGATGTCGATGCCCGCCCGCAGCAGGGCTTTGACCGCTTTCACATAGATGCGGGTGGGGGCCAGCAGCGCCTCGCCCAGGCTCCGGCCGCCCAGGTCCTCCCGGGGCGCGGTCAGGTCGGCGTGCTCCACGTCCAGCACTTTCCGCACCAGGGAGAAGCCGTTGGAGTGGACGCCGGAGGAGGCCAGGCCGATGAGGGCGTCGCCCTCGGTGAGCGCCTTGCCGTCGATGATCTTCTCCTCGTCCACGATCCCCACGGAGAAGCCCGCCAGGTCGTAGTCGTCCTCCGGCATGACGCCGGGGTGCTCGGCGGTCTCGCCGCCCACCAGGGCGCACTCCGCCTGGCGGCAGCCCTCGGCGATGCCGGACACCAGCTCCGCGATGCGGGCCGGATCGTTCCTCCCGCAGGCGATGTAGTCCAGGAAGAACAGGGGCGCGGCTCCGCCGCAGATGATGTCGTTGACGCACATGGCCACGCAGTCGATGCCCACGGTGTCGTGTTTGTCCAGCAGCTGGGCGAGGCGCAGCTTGGTGCCCACGCCGTCGGTGCCGGAGACCAGCACCGGCTTCTTCATGCCGGACAGGTCGGGGGCGAAGAGCCCCCCGAAGCCACCGATGGTGCCCATCACGCCGGGGATGTAGGTGGACTCCACCATGGGCTTGATGCGGCGGACCGCCTCGTAGCCGGCGGTGACGTCCACGCCGGCGGCGGCGTAGGACGCGCTATGACTCTCGCTCATGCCTCGATCTCACTTTCAAACATATTTTTTTCCGCCTGCTCCGGCACCTCCATGGGGTACTGCCCGGTGAAGCAGGCGTCGCAGAAGCCTAAGTGGCAGTTCCGGGCGATCTTCCGCACCGCGCCGGTGGAGAGGAACCCCAGGGTGTCCGCGCCGATGATTTGGCGCATCTCCTCCACCGTGCGGTTGTGGGCCAGCAGGTGCTCCCGCTCAGGGATGTCCACCCCGAAGAAGCAGGGATGGCGGAAGGGCGGGGCGGAGATGCGGAGGTGGACCTCCTTGGCCCCGGCGTCCCGGACCATCCGGATGAGCCGGGCGCAGGTGGTGCCCCGGACGATGGAGTCGTCCACCAGGATGACCCGCTTGTCCCGGACCGCCTCCCGGAGGGCGTTCAGCTTCAGGCGGACGCTCCGCTCCCGCTGGTCCTGGCCCGGCTGGATGAAGGTCCGGCCGATGTAGCGGTTCTTGATGAGGCCCACGCCGTAGGGGATGCCGGAGCACTTGGCGTAGCCGATGGCGGCGGGGATGCCGGAGTCCGGCACGCCCATCACCATGTCCGCCCCCACGGGGTACTCCAGGGACAGGTACTTCCCCGCCTCCTGCCGGGCCAGCTCCACGCTGGCCCCGTCGATGACAGAGTCGGGGCGGGCGAAGTAGATATACTCAAAGACGCAGATGGCGCTGGGGGCCTTTTCGGCGGCGTGGAGGGACTTGACCTGGCCGCCGGGCCCCACGACCACCACCTCGCCGGGCTCCACGTCCCGGACGAACTCCGCCCCCAGGGCGTCCAGGGCGCAGGACTCGGAGGCGAAGACCATCGCGTCGCCGATTTTGCCCATGCAGAGGGGCCGCATCCCCCGGGGGTCCCGGGCGGCGATGAGCTTCCGGGCGGACATGATGCAGAGGGAGTAGGCCCCCTGGATGATGCCCATGGCGTTGACCACGGCCTCCTCGATGGACCGGGCCTTCAGCCGCTCCTGGACCAGGGTGTAGACCAGCACCTCCGTGTCCGAGGAGGACCGGAAGATGCCGCCCTTCAGCTCCAGCGCCCGGCGGAGGGCCCCGGCGTTCACCAGGTTGCCGTTGTGGGCCACGGCGAGATTGCCCTTCACGTGGGTGATGGCCACGGGCTGGGCGTTCTCCCGACGGGGGTCGCCGGTGGTGGAGTAGCGGACGTGGCCAATGGCCATCTGTCCCGGCATGGCGTCCAGCCGGGCCTGGTCAAAGACCTCCCCCACCAGGCCCACGTCCCGGTGGCAGCGGATGACGCCCCGGTTGTTGACGGCGATGCCGCAGGCCTCCTGCCCCCGGTGCTGGAGGGCGAAGAGGGCGGCGTAGGCCTCGTGGGCGGGAGAGAGGGGCGAGCCCTCCGGCGTCCAGATGCCGAAGACCCCGCACTCCTCGTGAATACTGTCAAAGGGTGCAGCTTGTGTGAGCCGCTCTTGCATAGGGGATCATTCCTTCCCGTTCCAGCAGTAGGTGCAGACCTTGTCCGGGTCGATGCCGATGGCCTCCATCAAGCCGTCCAGGGACTGGTAACCCAGGGAGTCGAAGCCCAGGGTTTCCCGGATGGCCTTCAGCAGGCACTGGCCCCGCTCCGTGTGGACGTCGGAATACTCGTCCAGATGGGCCTGCCCCTCGTCGCCCTCCAGGTCCTGGACCGTCTTGCGGGCGATGAGCTCCATGGCGGAGTTGCTGCGGGAGAAATTGAGGTATTTGCAGCCGTACATGATGGGCGGGCAGGCGGAGCGCATGTGGACCTCCTTGGCGCCGCTGGCGTAGAGGAACTCCACCGTCTCCCGCAGCTGGGTGCCCCGGACGATGGAGTCGTCCACGAACAGCAGCTTCTTGCCCTCGATGAGCTCGGGCACGGGGATCTGCTTCATCTTGGCCACCTGGTTGCGGACCGTCTGGTCGGCGGGCATGAAGGACCGGGGCCAGGTGGGGGTGTACTTCACAAAGGGCCGGGCAAAGGGGATGCCGCTCTCGTTGGCGTAGCCGATGGCGTGGGGCACCCCGGAGTCCGGCATGCCGGCCACGTAGTCCACGTCGGGCAGGGTGCCCCGCTCCCGCTCGTCCCGGGCCATGATGTGGCCGTTGCGCCCCCGCATGACCTCCACGTTGACCCCCTCGTAGTTGGAGTTGGGGTAGCCGTAGTAGGTCCAGAGGAAGGCGCAGATCTTCATCTTGTCCCCGGCGGGGGCCAGGGTCTCCCAGCCGGCGGGGGTCAGGCGCACGATCTCGCCGGGGCCCAGGCGGTAGGCGTCCCTGTAGCCCAGCTTCTGGTAGGCGAAGGACTCGAAGGACACGCAGGTGCCCTCCTCATTTTTGCCCACCAGCACTGGCAGGCGGCCCATCTTGTCCCGGGCGGCGATGATCTCGCCCCGCTCGGTGAGGATCAGCAGGGTCAGGGAGCCGTCCACCAGCTCCTGGGCCCGGCGGATGCCGTCCACCAGGGTCTCGCCCTGGTTGATGAGGGCGGCGGCCAGCTCGGTGGAGTTGACCTTGCCGGAGCTCATGGCCATGAACTGGGTGCCGCCCTGGGCGAAGTGGCGCTCCACCAGCTGGTCGGCGTTGTTGATGATGCCCACGGTGGTGATGCCGTACACCCCCAGGTGGGAGCGGACCATCAGGGGCTGGGGGTCCGTGTCGCTGATGCAGCCGATGCCGGAGCAGCCGTGGAATTTCTGGATATCCCCCTCGAACTTGGTGCGGAAGGGGGTGTTCTCGATGGAGTGGATCTGGCGCTGGAAGCCGTCAGATGCGTCGTGGATGATCATGCCGCCGCGGCGGGTGCCCAGGTGGGAGTGGTAGTCCACTCCGAAAAAGATGTCCAGGGTCACGTCCCGCCGGGAGACGGCGCCAAAAAAGCCGCCCATGACTTACTCCCCGAAGACCCGGCGCATCATCTCCTGATACGCGTCCTCCACGTTGCCCAGGTCCCGGCGGAAGCGGTCCTTGTCCAGCTTCTCGTTGGTCTTCACGTCCCAGAAGCGGCAGGTGTCGGGGCTGATCTCGTCAGCCAGGACGATGGAGCCGTCAGGCAGGCGGCCGAACTCCAGCTTGAAGTCGATGAGCCGCACGCCGCAGTTCAGGAAGAACGCCTTCAGCTCCTCGTTGACCTTCAGGGCCATGGCCTTGATCTGGGCGATCTCCTCCTTGGTGGCCAGCTTCAGGGCCAGGGCGTGGGAGGTGTTCAGCAGGGGGTCGTGGAGGTCGTCGTTCTTGTAGGAGAACTCCACCACGGGCTCGTCAAAGACGATGCCCTCCTCCACGCCGTAGCGGCTGGCGAAGTGGCCGGCGGAGACGTTGCGCACGATGACCTCCAGGGGGACGATTTCGACCTTTTTCACCACGGTCTCACGGTCGTTGAGCTCCTCCACGAAGTGGGTGGGGATACCGGCCTCGGCCAGTCTGCCCATGAGGAAATTGCTCATGCGGTTGTTGACGGCGCCCTTGCCGCGGATGGTGCCCTTCTTGGCGCCGTCAAAGGCGGTGGCGTCGTCCTTGTAGGAGACGATCACCAGGTTGGGGTCCTCGGTGGCGTAGACCTTCTTGGCCTTGCCCTCGTAGAGCTGAACAGTCTTTTCCATGATAGTGTGACCTCCGATTTAAATTATAGTAGAGATTTTTGTGAACGGATTTACTTCCCGGCCCGCTCCTCCTGGAGCTGGGCGTCGGCGGCGAGGACCTTGGCGGCGTCGGCGCGGCGCTTTCCGTCCAGCCTGGCGGCGAGGGCGGGGTCCTCCACCGCCAAAATCTGGATGGAAAGCAGCGCGGCATTGACAGCCCCGTCGATGGCCACGGTGGCGACAGGGATGCCGGAGGGCATCTGCACCGTGGACAGGAGGGCGTCAATGCCGTCCAGGTTGGTGGATCTCAGGGGCAGCCCGATGACGGGCAGGGTGGTGGCGGCGGCGACGGCCCCCGCCAGGTGGGCGGCCATGCCGGCGGCGGCGATGATGACGCCGAAGCCGTTCTCCCGGGCGGTCTCGGCGAACCGGCGCACCTCCAGGGGCGTGCGGTGGGCGGACCAGACGTGGACCTCGCAGGGCACGCCGAAGCTGTCCAGGGTATCGGCGGCCTTGCGCACGGTGGGCAGGTCGCTGGCGCTACCCATGATGACGGCGACTTTCCTCATAGAAACTCCTCCTTTGATAATGAGCCCAATGTGTGTTCCCCCGGCCGGAAGACGGAACCGTTACCGGGCCGCCGGACGGAACCCGGCTGTGTCCCGGGAGCGAGGGTAAAGTTCTTTTTGATTCTTTTTCTTTCAAGAAAAAGAATGGGCAGACTGATTCCCTGCGTTTCCTTACGTGACGTACAGAATCAGCTGCCCAGACGGCCGGCATTGCGCGTACCGGCGGAAGACACCGGAGGCGCACCCTCTGCTTGTCCGTTCCCGTGTGGTGCTCCACGATTCCGTCAGTTGCGGACAAGCCTACCCGATTTCGCCATTAGCCTATCATGCTCCCGGCAAAAGCGCAAGATGGAATATTGTATGAAATACCACCGGTTTTTGGGCGTTTCCTCTATCGACTTCGATAAATCCGCCCAAAAACCGCACGCTTCCGTCCGCGAGGCGCGGATACTCCCTCCGCGTCCTAAAAATTTTTTCGGAAAGGTTGCACGTCCGCGTGCAACTTTTGCCCTTTTTGCGGGAAAGTATATAAGACTTTTTCACGGGAGGCAACACCATGGACCGCTTTACCGCCTATCTCCGCAAAAACGACAAGTCCCCCGCCACCATCGAGAAGTACCGGCGGGAGGCCGGGCAGTTCCTCTCCTGGCTGGCGGGCCGGGAAATCTCCGAGGAGACCGCCCGGGCCTACCGGGACGGCCTGCTCCGAAGCCGCGCCCCCTCCGGCGTCAATGGGGCCGTGGCCGCGCTGAACCGCTACTTTGATTTCCTGGGCAGGCCCGAGTGCAAACTGAAATCCGTCCGGGTCCAGCGCGCCATCTTCCGGGACGAGGCGAGGGAGCTGACACAAGCCGAGTACCGCCGCCTGCTGGCCGCGGCGGAGAAAAGGGGCAGCGACCGCCTCATGCTGGTCATGGAGACCATCTGCGCCACGGGCATCCGGGTCAGCGAGCTGCAATTCTTCACCGTGGAGGCGGCGCGCCTGGGGCGGGCCCAGGTGCGGAACAAGGGGAAGTCCCGCACCGTCTTTCTCCCCGTCAAGCTGCAAAGGCGGCTGCTGAAATACGCCGGGGCAAAAAAAATCGCCGCCGGGCCCATTTTTGTGACCCGCGGCGGAAGGCCCCTGGACCGCTCCAACATCTGGCACGACATGAAGGCGCTGTGCAAGGAGGCGGGAGTGGCGGAGACGAAGGTCTTCCCCCACAACCTGCGGCACCTGTTCGCCCGGACGTTCTACGGACTGGAGAAGGATATCGTCCGGCTGGCGGATATTTTGGGGCACTCGTCTATCAATACGACTCGAATTTATACCATGGAGTCCGGGTATGAGCATAGGCGGCAGTTGGATAAGATGAAGTTGGTGATATAAAAAGAAAAACCACGGAATTGTTATTCCGTGGTATAGAGCCGACTTTCCCAGCATCTACATAGCGTATCTTATCATGCGGCTTTCCTAAATGCAAGGATAATTTTGCCTTTTGGGCATAGCAGACAGACCGGCTCTCAAAAATTTTTTTGAGACCGGCCCAAAAGTTGCATATTTTCGTGCAACCTTTTATGAAAAATAAAAGGCGGCCAAATGCCTCGGCCTTCCTCCACCACGGAATAACAATTCTGTGGTAAATACGAATGATGCAAGGAGGACCATCAAGACATGAAGAAACGAGCGTTATCCATCTTGCTGGCGCTTTGTATAGCGCTGGCCCTGGTACCAGGCACAGCCCTGGCGGTATCGAGCGAAGTGCCATATCCTGTCACCGGCGGCAACATCTATTTTGATAAGGCCACGGGGACAATAACGGGTTGTGACTGGGAGGTGACGGCAGCGGTGATTCCGTCGGAAATCGAGGGAGTCGCTGTCACGTCCATCGGGTATGACGCGTTTTGGGACTGTAACAGTCTGACTAGCGTGGTCATCCCCGACAGCATTACGTCCATCGGGGATGAAGCATTTTTTGACTGTAGCAGTCTGACCAGCGTGGTCATTCCCGACAGCGTTACGTACATCGGATATGAGGCGTTTTATGGTTGTAGCAGTCTAACCAGCGTGGTCATCCCCGACAGCGTCACGGACATCGGGTATGCGGCGTTTTCAGGCTGTAGCAGTCTGACTAATGTGGTCATCCCGGACGGCGTCACATACATCGGGGAGTCTACGTTCTATGACTGTAGCAGTCTAACTAGCCTGGTCATCCCCGACAGTGTCACGTACATCGGATATAGTGCGTTTGAAGGTTGCAGTGGCCTGACCAGAATGGTCATCCCCGACAGCGTCACATCTATTGAGGACTTTATGTTCTCTGGCTGCAGCGGTCTGACCAGCGTGGTCATCCCCGACAGTGTCACGTATATCGGGCGTTATGCATTTTCTGGTTGCAGTGGCCTGACCAGCGTAGTCATCCCCGACAGCGTCATGGATATCGGGAGTTATGTGTTTTCTGGCTGTAGCAGCCTCACTAGCGTAGTTATCCAGAGCGATGACGCATACATGGGGAGTTATATGTTTAAGGGGTGCACCGGTTTAACCAGCATTCCCGATAACGTCGAAAGTACCAGTACAGGTATGTTTGCTGGCTGTACTGGTCTCACCAGCATCCCGGAGAGGTTTACGTACATCTCAGAAATCGCATTTTCCGGGTGTACCGGTCTCACCAGCATCCCGAACAGTGTCGCACGCATTGGGGACAGCGCGTTTTCCGGTTGCACCGGCCTCACCAGCATTCCGAACAGCCTCACGTACATCGGGAACAGCGCGTTTTCCGGCTGTACCGGCCTGACCGATGTGGTCATCCCGGAGGGCGTCACGTTCATCGGGGATGAGGCGTTTGCTGACTGCACCGGTCTGACAAGCGCGGCCATCAAGGCGGATATCACGCTCATCGAGAACTCCACGTTCTCAGGCTGCACTAACCTGACCAGCGTATCTATCCCCGTCAGCGTGACGACCATCAGGAGCAGGGCGTTTTATGGCTGCGAGAGCCTGGAGAAGGTATACTATCCCGGTACTAAAGCACAGTGGGACGCCATTTCGATCAGTACCAACAACGAGCCGCTGAAGAACGCCGAGGTGATCTTCAACAGCACCGGGCCGGATATCCCGCTTGACGCCTACACCGTCACCTTCATCGACCAGCAGACCGGCGGCGCGATCACCGCCCGCACGGTCCAGAAGGGTGGCACCGTCGGTACCCTGCCCACCGCCCCTGTCCACTCCGGCTACACTTTCCAGGGCTGGTACGACGCCAGCGGCAAGGCGGTCACCGCCTCCACCAAGGTCACCGGCGACATGACGGTCTACGCCCGCTACGAAAAAGCGGCCACCGGCCCCTCCGGCCCCTCTGAGCCCTCCGGCTCTGCTTTCACTTTCGAGTTTGAGTTTGGCGGCCTGGACCCCCAGACCGGCACCCTCAGCATGAGCATCGTGGTCTACATGAACGGCATTGAGCTGCTCACCATCCCCCTGACCCTCAACCTCAGCTGACCCCGGCGGGCGGAAGCGGGCCAACCGCATACCAAACCGGCGAGGCCGGGACTCAAACAGGTCCCGGCCCCGCCGGTTTTTCATTTTACCGCTTTGACCCAGGGCACCCGCCCCGCCACCGGCGGGTCCTCGTAGAACCGGGCGGTCTTGTCCCGCTCTGTGTCGTTCCACTTGTCGAAGCCCAGGGGGGAGATGTGGCCGCCGTAGGCGCAGTCCCGGAACACGCACAGCCCGTAGTCCCGCCAGGGCCGGGCCAGGTAGATGCCGGACACCCCCTCCTCCGCCGTGAACCGGCAGCGCCGGAACAGGAACCCCTCGGTCTGCTCCAAGGCGTGGGCGGGGGCGGCCACATAGCCGGTGCCCCTGGCGTCCAGCAGGGAGCGGATCTCGCAGTCCTCGAACACGGCCCGCCCGCAGCCGAAGATGAAATCCACGGTCCCCTCGATGAGGCAGTCCGTGAAGCGCTGGGAGCAGGAGATGTCCCGCCGCAGCGGGTCCGGCAGGAAACCGTCGTAGCGGGCGATCAGGTCCCTGGGCAGCGGGCCCAGGAACAGGGTGTCCTGGGTGGAGGTGAGGCGGCAGCGGCGCATGGTGAAGCCGTCGCCGTAGACCGTCAGCGCCACCTCCTGGCCCTTCACCTCCGGGTGGAGGGCGTCGTTGACGATGGCCAGGTCCTCCATGGTGACCCCATCGGCGCACACCGCCACGGTCCAGGTGCGGAAGGTGTTGTACTCCACCCCCCGGCTGTCCAGCTTTTTGGCGTAGTCGTCCCAGAGGATGCGGGTCCGGTCCGCCCCCGCCCCCCGGAGGGTCACGCCGCCGGTGGAGATCACGGCCTTGGCCCGGTAGTCCCCGGGCGGCAACTGGATGATTTCGCCAGGGTTGGCCCGGTCCAGGGCCGCCTGCAGATCCTCGCCGGGATGAACAACTATCATGGTTCCGTTCCCCCTTTTTGTTGGATACGTCCAATTATAACCTGGAATTTTCCTCCTGCACAGTGCGAAACAGCAAGAAATCTGTTTTGTGCATAAACTGCGCTGTTTTGTCTATATACATAAAATCTGATATCATGTATAATACAACTTGCGATAAAAACCGCTGGTATTGTCATATTGCACAAATAGTTGTGAAGAATTTGTGAATGTCCCCCAGTTGGGGCCGTTCCGCCGGCGGGCGGGGCGGCGAAAGATCGGACAAGCCCGGGAAGCGGAGTGGGATTCTATGGAGAAACGGCGCACATGGAAGGAATACCGGACCATCGACCTGGCGCTGATGGCCGTCATACTGGCGGTATTTGAGTTTCTCATCGTCACCGCAGCCAATTTCTGGTTCCCGGATCAGCTGTACACCGTCTCCCTGGCGGCGGCGGTGACCTCCATCGTGTATATGCGCTGGGGCGCGTGGGGCGGCCTCCACGCCTTTGAGGCGGGGTTCGTCTTCTGCCTGTTCTCCGGGGGCACGGTGGAGCAGTACATTTATTATTGTATCGGCAATCTGTTTTCCCTCCTGGCGGTCCTTCTGCTGAAGGCCATGGGCAAGGAGCGGGTGCGGACGGGGTATCTGTCCCTGATCTTCCCGCTCCTGGTGCAGGCGCTGATGCACCTGGGGAGAGGCGTGGCGGCCGTGGCGCTGGGGGCGCCGGCGGGCAGCATGGTGGAGTTCTTCACCACGGACAGCCTCTCCTACTTATTTACTTTCGTGATCATCTGGATAGCGCGCAAGCTGGACGGTGTCTATGAGGATCAAAAACACTATCTCCTCCGCATCAACGCGAAGGGGGAACAAAAAGGAGGTAAACTATGAAACAAAGGGCAGCGGATTTCCTCGAGTTCGATAAAACCAAAGGCGTTTATCGGATCAGCCCGGAACAAGCTGTTCGAGACGATGTGGAAAAGCACTACTGGAAGCACGTCGGTCTGACCATTGTGAAGGATTGGCGGCTGTACCTGATGCTTGTCCCCATGCTGCTTGTCTTCCTGTTCTGGCGCTACTTCCCGATGTACGAGCTGCTCAGCTGCTTCAAGGTCCCGGATCAGGTCCTACCGGTGTCTCAGCAGTTCTTTTCCGGCTTCTCGTATTTCAAACGCCTGCTCTTCGCAGGGGACAGCCTGTCCACAGACTTCTGGAGAGCGCTGCGGAACACATTCATCCTCAGCTTCTACGGGCTCTGCTTCGGCTTCCCCATCCCCATTATCCTGGCGCTGTTCTTCAATGAGATCCGTTCCAACGTGGCCCGGAGCATCTACCAGGTGCTCACCTACCTGCCCAAGTTCATGTCCACCGTCGTTATGACCTCCCTGGTGACCATGCTGGTCAAGCAGGGCTCCCTCACCAGCGGCATGGGCATCGTCAGCCAGGCGCTGGCGGGACTGGGCCTCGTCAGCGAGGAGACGGCCATGTCCGGCCTCCTGAACCGCCCCGAGTTCTTCCGCTCCATCTATCAGATCAGCGGCATCTGGGAGGGCGCCGGCTATGACAGCATCGTGTTCTTCGCTGCCATCATCGCCATCTCTCCCACCAGCTATGAGGCCGCCCAGATCGACGGTGCGGACAAGATGGCGCAGATGCGCTACGTGGTCCTGCCCAGCATCCTGTCCACCATCGTCATCATGCTCATCACCCGGATCGGCTCCCTGCTGAACATCGGCTATGAGAAGGTGTTGCTGCTGTACAACACCAACACCTATGTCACCGCCGACGTGGTCTCCACCTTCGCCAACCGCAACGGCATGGGCGCCGGAGGCGCGGGCACAGGCATCGCGGCGGCAGCCGAGATGATGAACAACGTCATCGGTATGCTGCTGGTCATCGGCGCCAACACCATCGCGCGGAAGGCCTCCAACACGTCGCTCTACTAATAGGAGGGTGCCATGAAGAGAAAACTTGAGATCTCCGAGCTGATCTTTAAGATCGTCAGCTACACCCTGCTCACCATCTTCGCCCTGTGCTGCCTCTACCCCTTCGTCTACGCGGTGTCCGCCTCCATCAGCGGCCGCGAGGCGGTGGAGTACGGCCGCATCGTCCTCTTCCCCAAGGACATCCAGTTCCAGGCTTTCGCCCGGATGTTCGGTGACAACATGTTCTGGAACGCCTACTCCAACACCCTGTTCGTCACCCTCTACGGTACCCTGTGGGCCATGCTCACCTCCATCCTGGGCGCCTACGCCCTGAGCAAGAAGCGCCTGCTGTTCCGCAAGACCTTCAACTTCTTCCTGGTGTTCACCATGTGGTTCTCCGCCGGTATCGTTCCCCAGTACCTGAACTACCTGGCCACCAAGAAGGTGTTCAACGCGGTGGGCATCATGGACGACAAGTGGCTGGTAGTCATCGCCATGGGCATGGCGGCCATGAACATCATCCTGCTGCGCAACGCCTTCGAGGGCGTCCCCTCCGAGATCGAGGAGGCCGCCATCGTGGACGGCGCCACGGAGATGCAGGTCCTGACCAACGTGTTCATCCCCATGAGCAAATCCACCATCGCCACCGTGGCCCTGTTCTTCGCCATCTCCCGCTGGAACGGCTACTTCTGGGCGCGGCAGATGATCTCCAACACCAACGAGCAGCCCCTGCAGGTCTTCATCCGTCTCCGCCTGGAGCAGTACACCGACGCGGACTATCTGGCCGGCTGGAACGAGATCTACGCCTCCGACTCCGTCATCTACGCGCTGATCGTCTGCTCCATCGTGCCGATCCTCATCATCTATCCCTTCATCCAGAAGTATTTCGCCAAGGGCGTCAACGTGGGCGGCGTCAAGGAGTGATCCCCGGCGGCCCGCGGCTATCCCTCTCGTGACTCTTCCGGGCGGAGGCCCGGCAAACGATACGACCCGACACTACATTTTTAAGGAGGATACCATGAAAAAGTTCAGATCCCTTCTCTCCGTTCTCCTGGCCGTTATGATGATGGCCACGCTCCTGGCCGGCTGCGGCCCCCAGATCCCCACCCAGCAGAGCCAGCAGCAGGGCGGCGGCACCCAGAATTCCGGCACGCAGGGCTCCGGGACCCAGGACAGCTCCACCAACCAGGGCGCCACGGACCAGGGCTCCAGCGACCAGGGCAGCACCGCCGCCCCCGCCGAGCTGACCTACGCCCCCGGCACCGAGCTGCGCATGGCCACCGGCTATAACAACAGCAAGACCGGCATCGTCTTCGACGCCGAGATCGCCGGCGACGGCATCACCCTGGCCGACGGCGTGACCTACCACACCGGCGAGCTGAAGCCCACCTGGGCCGCTGTCCAGGACATCCTGGGCGTCAAGTTCACCAGCAAGTACCAGGGCAACGGCTCCAGCAGCGAGTTCGACTACTGGAAGGAGCAGCTGGACCAGGTGGACGTGGTGCTGGGCACCGCCGCCACCCTCAATGAGTACGGCGTGGCCGGCAGCCTGGTGAACATCGCCGACTATCTGGACCAGATGCCCAACTTCAAGGCCTATCTGGACGCCAACCCCATCGTCCGCATGTCCATCGTGGGCGACACCTCCACCGGCGCCCTCTACTTCAGTCCCTACTTCGACGGCGTCAACGACATCGAGCGTATGCCCCTGATGCGCACCGACTGGGTGGAGAAGCTGCTCAACGGCGAGGGCGAGTTCACCGCCAGCGCCAGCAAGAACCTGGCCGCCCCCGTCTATCAGCCCTATATGCCCACCTCCGGCAAGGTGGAGATCGACGTGGTCAAGGCCGACGGCTCCGGCACCGAGAAGGTCACCAAGGACTATGACACCGCCGGCAACATCATCGACAAGATGAACGCCGCCGGCACCATCGACGGTGTGGCCGCCGTCAACATGCTCCGCACCTACATCGACGAGGCCTATGGCGGCTACTACGGCACCAACCGCGCCGACCTGTTCATCGGCCAGAACGCCGCCTGGGACGCCGACGAGCTGGTGGCCCTGCTCCGCTGCGTGGTGGCCAACCCCCAGACCCTCAACGGCACCGACTCCATCCAGGGCCTCTTCACCCGTGAGGACGACAACAACCAGCGCCGCCAGGATATGTACCGCTTCGCCGCCACCCTGTTCGGCGTCCGCGGCCTGGAGTCCCGCCAGGATTACCTCTATGTGGGCACCGATAACAAGCTCCACGACGCCCGCCAGGAGGCCGACACCTACAAGGCTCTGGAGTACATGCACGCCATGGTCCAGGAGGGCCTGATCTCCAAGGCCTTCGTGGATATGTCCGCTGAGAAGACCGAGACCTATCTGGCCAACGACCTGGGCTTCATGCACTACGACTACAACCAGACCCAGACCATCTACAACGCCACCGCCCTCCAGGAGGGTGAGAAGTACATGGCCGTCATGGTCCCCGTGGCCCGCTGGTATGACGGCACCGATCCCAACGGCGTGTACATGCGCTTCACCGAGTCCTGGCGCTCCGTCAAGACCGACGCCTGGGCCATCTCCGCTCCCGGCGTGGCCGGCAACCAGGATAAGCTGAACGCCGCCCTGAAGCTCATCGACTACGCCTACAGCAAGGAAGGCCAGATCATGATGAGCTACGGCCCCGACGCCTTCATCAAGACCAACGCCGACGGCAGCTATGTGACCTTCGACTTCAACGGCGAGCAGTGGCCCGTCATCGCCGACGAGACCTATGAGGAGCTGTGGAGCCTGGCCAACGGCAACTACACCAACTACGCCCGTCAGTACCTGGGCTCCACCCTGTCCTTCGTGAAGAGCCAGTCCTTCGAGTACCAGTGCACCCACGAGGTGGGCCGCGAGGGCGCGGGCCACATCTCCACCGCCATCGCCCTGGGCACCATCAAGCACCCCGAGCTGAAGGTCATGGACAACGGCTGGTACACCATCGTTCCCACCGTCCTGCCCACCACCAAGCAGGATAACGAGCTGATCTCCAGCTACACTGAGCTGAACAACAAGTTCAGCCAGAAGAGCAAGGAGGACACCATCCTCCTGCAGCTGATCGTCTCCGGCTACGGCGCCGACATGCTTGACCCCGCCATGACCGACGCGGAGAGCACCGCCAACACCGTGGCCACCACCTGGAACGGCGCCCGCTACCTGGCCATCAAGGAGGACGCCTGGCAGAATGCGCTGAACTTCTACAACACCCTGGGCTGATACCGACGGACCGGCATCGACCGACGGAGGCGCGGCGCCGCCGCGCGGACCATCGTGATCGGATACGCTGATCCCCCCGCGGAGGAGCGGAGGCTCCCCCGCGGGGGCGGATAGAACATCCCTGGAAGGAGGTCGTCATGTATAAAAAGCAGATCAAAGCACAGAAACTTCTTTGCCTGGCGGCTATCATCGTGAGCGGGGTATTCTTTATCTACTCCCTCGGGATCATGACCGATCTGTATGATAGCTTCTACAGCACCATGCGCAACGCCAACGATATCTGGAACAGCAGCGTGGAGGGCTCCCAGATCTACTACTTCATGCAGGGGCTCAACCAGCAGCTGCTGATGTGCAGCATCGCGCTGATCCTGATGGCGCTGCTGCTGTTCGTCACCAACACCCATGTCCGCCGGAAGTACTACATCGGCAACTACTTCTCCACCGGCCTCTACGCCGTGGCCGCCGTGGCCATGTCCGTGTGGGGCCACATCCAGATCGAGGCCTACAAGGCCTACTATCTGACCAACGTGAACTTTGAGCAGCTCAAGGAGCACGCGGAGATGTGGGGCACCCTGTACACCGAGAGCACCTTCTGGTTCGACCTGCACTATCTGGTCTTCGGCCTGATGATCCTGGTCTCCGTGCTGCTGGTGCTCAACGCGGTGTGGAAGATGCAGCTGATGAAGGACGAGGCGAAGCTCATCGAGGAAGGAAGGAGGGTCAACGCATGACCGAAATGGACGACCGCACGATCCAGCGGGACCGGATGCGCTTCATCAAGAACACCGCCTCCTCGTCCCTGGCCATCCTGGGCATCCTCTTCAACGTGTTCTACTTTGTGAGCATCTACCAGTCCGATGTGGGCACCTACTACTATAAGATCCTCATCGGCGTCTCCATCGTCTACAACCTGATCTTCATGCTGGCCGTGTTCCTGTCCTCGGAGGGCGTGAAGAACTACCAGAAGAACTACTCCTACCTGCTGGCCGTCATCGGCATCGGCCAGATCGTCCGCGTGTTCATCCTCCCCATGCAGGCCCACTCCGCCACCACCATGGTGGGCGGCGCGGAGGTCCTGGTCATGGGCGGCGGGCAGTTTGCCTGGACGGTGGGCTGCCTCCTGATCTCCGCCGTCTGCCTCCTGGCCTCGGCGGTCATCAACCTCGTCAAGTGCAAAGAACTGGCGGACCACATGAAGACCCTGGAAGCCAACAAAGCGTAAGGAGGTGAAGTCATGGCAACGCTGAGCATCCAGCATATCGACAAGATCTACGACAACAACGTGCAGGCGGTCTTTGACTTCAACCTGGACGTGAAGGACGGCGAGCTGATCGTCCTGGTGGGCCCCTCCGGCTGCGGCAAGTCCACCACCCTGCGCATGGTGGCCGGCCTGGAGGACATCTCCGCGGGCAAGCTGCTGCTGGACGGCAAGGACATCACCCAGACCCCGGCCAAGGACCGGGACATGGCCATGGTGTTCCAGAGCTACGCCTTGTACGGCCACATGACCATCTATGAGAACATGGCTTTCTCCCTGACATTGCGCAAGGAGAATCCCAACGTCATCCACAAGAAGGTGCTGGCGGCGGCCGAGATCCTGGGCCTCACCAGCCAGCTGAACAAGAAGCCCGCCCAGCTCTCCGGCGGCCAGCGCCAGCGCGTGGCCATGGGCCGCTCCATCGTCCGGAACCCCAAGGTGTTCCTCTTCGACGAGCCCCTCAGTAACCTGGACGCCAAGCTCCGCGGCGCCACCCGCCGGGAGATCCTGCTGCTCCACAAGCGGCTGCAGGCCACCATGATGTACGTCACCCACGACCAGACCGAGGCCCTGACCCTGGCGGACCGCATCGTCTGCATGTCCATGGGCCACGTCCAGCAGGTGGGCACGCCCCTGGAGCTGTACGACTCCCCCAACAACGTCTTCGTGGCCAGCTTCATCGGCCTGCCGCCCATGAACTTCTTCGACGTCCGGGTGGACGGCGACAAGCTGACGGGCAAGGGCTTCACCGTGGGCCTCACCCCGGAGGAGAAGGCGGAGCTGCGGGGCTACGAGGGGAAAGAGATCACCCTGGGCGTCCGCCCCGAGAACATCGTGGAGGGCAGCGACTTCAAGGCCGCCGTCACCAACAGCGAGAACCTGGGCATGAACACCCTGGTCTACGGCAATGTGGGCGGCACCGGCGTGAAGGTCACGGCCAAGCTCAAGGGCTGGAAGAACTACCGGGTGGGCGACACCGCATCGTTCTCCTTCAACAGGAAGCACTTCTTCGACAAGGAGACGACCAACGCCATAAGGGGAGGTAAGTGAGATGGGAAAGAAAAAGAGCGGCGGTCTGAAAGAGATCTGGCGTAAGTTCCTGGTTGCCATCAAGCGCCGTCCCCAGATGATCCCCATGGCGGTGGTCATCGTGGCGTTCCTGTTCTACTCCATGAACCTGATGCACATCTCGGACACCACGGCCCGTATCCAGGGCCCGGGCATGGGCCTGGCCGGCTTTGCCACCATGCTGCTGTCCATGCTGTCCTTCATGTGCTTCCTCAACGCCTTCCCCTACCGCAAGAAAGTGAACAAGCCCATGCTGGTGCTGATGCTGGCCATGTTCGCCGTCATCATCTTCGCGGACTGCTACTACATGAGCCTCATCTGGAGCGCGGTCAGTGGGGAGAACCCCATCGTGGTGAATGAGAGCACCATGTACATCAAGTACGCCTACGACAACCTTCGGATCCACGTCGGCATCCTGGCGGTGGCCATCGTGCTCATCGCGCTGCTGCCGGTGTACTCCAAGATGCTGCGGAAGATCAAGACCTCCATCGACGTGGAGGGCAACGGCGACATGGGCGCCATCGACATCTCCGGCGAGGACTGACAAGGACGGGCCGCCGCCGGGTATCCGGTGCGGCTCCGCACACGGCAGCGGTGCGCGGCGCGCCCTGGGTCCATGCCCCCCAAATAGCTGACAGGTTTGGGAGGCTCGTATGAGCCTCCCAAACTGCCTGATAGGAGTTTCCATGAGCAAGCGCAAGAAAAACGGACCGGAAAAGCCGGAGATCGAAAAGCAGACCGACTACTACAAGCTGAAGACCAAGGCCGTGGACGACCTGGTCAACGCCGACGAGTCCAACTCGCCGGAGGTGTCGGAGGAGGAGCTGCGGGCCTACCGCTCCGGGCCGAGGCTGAAGATCGCCGACTGGGTGAAGCTGCTCTTCATCAAGGCGTGGTTCGCCGGGGCTGTGTGCTTCTTCTTTGTGTGGGGCCTGGGCGGCTATCTGTCCGGGACCCTGGATCTGCTGCTGGTCACCGGCATGGCCCTGGGCATCGTGACGGACCTGATGGTCAACCCGGTGCTCCGGTTCTTCGAGAGGACCCCGGGGGCCAACAGCCGGTACATGATGTTCCCCAAGAAGGGCTACGTCAGCTTCCCCCTGAACATTCTCTACGGCTATGTGGTCCTGTTCCTGATCTACGGCCTCTACAATGTCATCAACCTGGCCATCGTGTCCGTCACCGGCGCGGTGGATGCGGCGCCGCCGCTGGGGGTTGAGCCGGTTTTGTTTGGCGTGTTCTATCTCGGCTTCGATATGCTCCTCATCAAGGGGAAGCACCTGCTGCTCGGCCTCTTCCACAGGGGAGCGGAGAAGCCGGCCCAGTGAGAGGTTTTACTATGACAAAGATCCTGTATTGCGGAAGCAGCAGCGCCTGCTTCGAGCTGGATACCGCCACGCCCTACGAAGCGCCGGAGGAGTACGCCGTCCTGCTGGACGGCGCGGAGGTCCTCCGGGGCAAGAGCAACGTCTTTTCCCTCTTTGACCTGCGACCTGACACCGAATACACCGTCATCATCCGTTTCGCCTCCGGCGCGGAGGAGGAACTGCATCTGAACACCAAGCCGGAAACCTGCTGCATCAGCGTAAGGGACTTTGGCGCAGCGGGCGATGGCGTTCACGAGGATACAAGCGCCATCCAGGCGGCCATCAACCTCCTGCCCGACGGCGGCCGCCTCTACTTCCCGCCCGGCACCTACCTGTCCCTGCCCCTGTCGCTGCGGAGCCACATCACCCTGGAGCTGGCGGAGGGCGCCGTCCTGCTGGGCTCCACGGACCGGGAGCGGTATCCCATCATCCCCGGCGCGGCGGCGGATGCCGTCACCGGACGGGACCTGCCGCTGGCCACCTTTGAGGGGGTGGAGCGGTGCGCCTACCAGTCCCTGCTCCAGGGCGCCTACGCCACGGACATCACCATCGTGGGCCGGGGCACCGTGGACGGCAACGGCCAGAACGGCGACTGGTGGAAGGACTTCAACAGCTTCCCCGCCGCCCGGCCCCGGGTGATCTTCCTCAACCGCTGCCGCCACGTCACCCTCCACGGCATCACCGTGGCTAACGGCCCGTCGTGGCACGTCCACCCCTTCTACTCCCAGGATATCTCTGTCCTGGACTGCTTCGTCACCGCCCCCAAGGTCAGCCCCAACACCGACGCGGTGAACCCGGAGGGCTGCGACGGGGTCAAGATCATCGGCTGCCGCTTC
Organism: uncultured Oscillospiraceae bacterium; assembly: GCA_947589745.1. Classification (GTDB taxonomy): domain Bacteria; phylum Bacillota; class Clostridia; order Oscillospirales; family Oscillospiraceae; genus Pelethomonas. Next base: position 58,029 of record CANQCS010000004.1, on the reverse strand, counting down.
TCCGTGGGCGACGACTGCATCGCCATCAAGTCCGGCAAGCTGGAGCTGGCCCGGAAGTACCTCTCCCCCGCCGATCACCACACCATCCGCAACTGCCTGATGCAGTTCGGCCACGGGGCGGTGACCCTGGGCAGCGAGCTGGCGGGCGGCATCAAGAACCTCAGCGTCACCCAGTGCCACTTCCGCGCCACGGACCGGGGGCTTCGCATCAAGTCCCGCCGGGGCCGGGGCAAGGACAGCGTCATCACCAACGTTCTCTTTGACAACATCAAAATGGAGCAGGTGCTGACCCCCATCGTCATCAACATGTGGTACAACTGCTGCGACCCGGACCGGTACACCGAGTACGTCTGGAGCCGGGAGAAGCTGCCCATCGACGACAGGACGCCCCACCTGGGCTCTTTCGCCTTCCGCAACATGACCTGCACCGGCGCGGAGGTGGCGGCCTGCTACATCGACGGGCTCACCGAGAGCCCCATCGACGAGGTGGTGCTGGAGAACATCGACATCTCCTTCGCCCCCGACGCCAAGCCCGCCGTGCCGGCCATGCAGAACTTCGCCGAGAAGCGGTGCCGGCTGGGGCTGTACCTGGACAACGTGCGGCATATCCGCATCCGGAACGTCAACGTCACCGGCGCCGACGGCAAGCGCCTCATCGCCGGTCACTACGACGATATTGAGGCGGAAGGATTTGAGGTGGACTGATGGATTATACGAGAATCGACCAATTTGTCCTCCGGCTGGTGGAGGAGTCCAGCCCGGAGCGCACGGCCTGGAACCTGGAGAAGATCCGGGAGGGCAAGCCCGCCACCTGGAACTACATCGACGGCTGCATGATCACCGCGCTGCTGGAGATGGAGCGCATCACCGGGGACAAGCGGTACTTTACCTTCGCCGAGGGCTTCATCGACGCCTTTGTGCTGGAGGACGGGAGCATCCGCACCTTCCAGCCGGAGAAGTACAACCTGGACGACATCAACGAGGGCCGGGTGCTGTTCCAGCTCTACGACCGGACGGGCAAGGAGAAGTACCGCCTGGCCGCCCAAAAGCTGGGGGAGCAGCTGAAGAAGCAGCCCCGCACCTTTGAGGGCAACTTCTGGCACAAGGCCATCTACCCCAACCAGGTCTGGCTGGACGGCATCTACATGGCCCAGCCCTTCTACGCCCTGTACCAGCAGCGCTTCGGCGGCGGGGACTGCTCCGACACCGTGGCCCAGATCAAAAACGTCCGGGCCAGGATGTTCTCGGAGGAGAAGGGCCTCTACTTCCACGGCTACGACGCCTCCCGCGCCGCCTTCTGGGCGGACAAAGAGACCGGGTGCTCGAAGAACTTCTGGCTCCGCTCCCTGGGCTGGTTCGCCGTGGCCCTGGCCGACCTGCTGGAGATCCTGCCCGCCGGGGAGGACCGGGACAGCCTGGCCGCCATCTTCTCCGAGCTGATGGCCTCCATCGGCCGCTACGCCGACGGGGACACCGGCCTCTACTGGCAGGTGCCCGACCAGGGAGGCCGGGAGGGCAACTACCTGGAGACCAGCGGCAGCGCCATGATGGCCTACGCCATGCTGAAGGGCGCGCGGCTGGGCGTGCTGGCAAAAGAATATGCCGCCAAAGGCAAGAAAACCTTCGACGGCATCATGGAAAAATATCTGACCTTCACCGACAGCGGGCTCAACCTGGGCGGCATCTGCCTGGTGGCGGGCCTGGGGCCGGAGAACAACCGCCGCCGGGACGGCTCCTACGAGTACTACATCTCCGAGCCGGTGGTGGCCAACGACGCCAAGGGCGTGGCCCCCTTCGTCCTGGCCTACACCGAGGTCAAGCGGCTCACAGCGTGATCTTTACGCTGTCCGCTGACACGGAGGAGGACTCCTCCGGCTCGTACTGGCGGGGCGAGACGCCGTACCGCTTCTTGAACAGCCGGGAGAAGTACAGGGGCTCGCTGAAGCCGCAGAGCCGGGCGGTCTCCGCCACGCTGACCTTGCCGGAGTTGATGGCCAGGGCCTGGGCGGCGCTGTCCAGCCGCTTCTCCGTGAGATACTGCAGCGGCGTCAGGCCGGTCTCCTTCTTGAACAGCTTCTTCACGTACTCGCAGTTGAACGGCAGGGCGTGGAGAAAGGCGTTGAGGTCGTAGGAGGCGTCCGGATAGTTCTGGAGGATGCTGTTCTCGATCTCCCGGACGATGCTGTTGTGGGAGGCCTCCGGCTGCCGGGCCGACACGAAGGCCCCGATGAGCTGGCCGTACAGCGGCAGCAGCACCGCCCGGTCCGGGGAGATCCTGGAGTAGTAGTAGAAGGCGGCCTGAAAGGCGTCCAGGAGGAAGCCGGTCTGATCGGCGGGCACCACCAGGGGCGCGGTCTCCGTCAGGGTGGTCTCCGTCAGATTCAGGTGGATGTTGGTGAAGCCCTCCCGGCTCCGGTTGGAGTGGGGGACGAAGGGCGGGATGACCGCCACGCTGTCCTTCCCATAGGGCAGCGTCAGGCCGTCGAAGAGCAGCTCTCCGTTGCCGCTGGTGCAGTAGATCAGTTCCCAGCTGCTGTGGCTGTGGCGGGAAACCTGCATGGTCAGGGAATGCTTCCCCACATAGACAATCTGATTCATTTTCCCTCTCCTTTTGCTGCGCACGGCGAGTTTGATTCATTGTATCAAATTTTAACTGTTTTGTCCATAAAAGAATTACAAATTATAAAACTCCGCATTTTGGCCCAAGTCAACAAATCATGTGTTAAGGAGACAGAAGAGTATGGCGTACTTGACCTTGAGCAAAATCAACAAGATCTATCCCAACGGCTACCACGCCGTGCATAACTTCGACCTGGAGATCGAGAAGGGCGAGTTCATCGTCTTTGTCGGCCCCTCCGGCTGCGGAAAGTCCACCACCCTGCGCATGATCGCCGGCCTGGAGGACATCTCCAACGGCGACTTCCTCATCAACGGACAGCGGGCCAACGAGTGGGGTCCCCGTGAGCGGCAGATCGCCATGGTGTTCCAGAGCTACGCCCTCTACCCCCAGATGACCGTGTTCGACAACATCGCCTTCGGCCTCACCCTCCAGGGCGTGGACGAGGAGGTCATCGAGGAGAAGGTGAAGAAGACCGCCGCCATCCTGGGCCTGACGGACTATCTGGACCGCCTGCCCAGGGCGCTGTCCGGCGGCCAGCGCCAGCGCGTGGCCATCGGCCGCGCCATCATCCGGAAGGTGGGCGTGTTCCTGATGGACGAGCCCCTCAGCAACCTGGACGCCAAGCAGCGCGTGACCATGCGCTCCGAGATCGCCCAGATCCACCGCCAGACCGGCGCCACCACCATCTACGTCACCCACGACCAGACCGAGGCCATGACCCTGGCCGACCGCATCGTGGTGATGAAGGACGGCTATGTCCAGCAGATTGGCACCCCCAAGGAGCTGTACTACGACCCCGTCAACGTGTTCGTGGCCGGGTTCATCGGCGAGCCGCCCATGAACTTCATCCGGGGCACCGTCAAGGGCGGCAAGATCGCCTTCGGCAAGAACCAGCTGGACGTGGCCAGGAAGCTGGGCGGCAAGGCCAAGCAGTACGAGGGCAAGGAGATCGTCTTCGGCTTCCGCCCCGAGGCCATCGAGCTGGGCGAGAAGAGCGACGCCTACGTGGTGAAGGCGGCGGTGGAGCTCACCGAGATGCTGGGCGACAACACCAACGTGTATATCACCGCGGAGGAGGACAAGGCCATCCTGAAGGTGGACCCCCACGACACCCCGGAGACCGACAGCACCATCACCTTCTCCATCCCCTACGGCGACGTGTACCTCTTTGAGGGCGACACCGAGAACGTGATCAAGTAAACAGATCTTATCCAGGAGGATATAACTGATGGATATTCGCTATTCCGCAAACCCCAATGACGTCAAGCGCTACACCACCGAGGAGCTGCGCAAGGAGTTCCTCATCACCGGCCTGTATGTGCCCGACACCGTCCAGGCCACCTACTCCCACGTGGACCGCATGGTGGTCATGGGCATCATGCCCGTGAACGAGACCGTGCCCATCGACAAGGGCATCGACATCTGGGCCAACTTCGGCACCAACTTCTTCTTCGAGCGGAGAGAGGGCGGCGTGTTCAACCTGGGCGGCAAGGGCTGCATCACGGTGGACGGCACGGCCTACGAGATGGACTACGAGGACTGCCTCTACATCACCAAGGGCGCCAAGGACGTGACCTTCGCCAGCGCCGACCCGGCGGCCCCCGCCCGGTTCTATCTGGTGTCCTGCCCCGCCCACAAGAGCTGCAAGACCACCCTGCTCACCATGGCCAAGGCCAACCACCGCCCCTGCGGCGGCAGCGAGAACGCCAACGAGCGGGTCATCAACCAGTTCATCCACCCGGACGTGCTGGAAACCTGCCAGCTGTCCATGGGCCTGACCCAGCTGAGCCCCGGCAGCGTGTGGAACACCATGCCCTGCCACACCCACGAGCGCCGCATGGAGGTGTACACCTACTTTGAGATCCCCCAGGATCAGGCGGTGATTCACCTCATGGGACAGCCCATGGAGATCCGGCCCCTGGTGATGCAGAACTTCGACGCGGTGATCTCCCCGTCCTGGTCCATCCACAGCGGCTGCGGCACCTCCAACTACACCTTCATCTGGGCCATGGCGGGCGAGAACCTGGCTTTCGACGACATGGACAACCTGAAGCCCAGCGATCTGAAGTAATCCATACGGACAATAAGGAGTGTATGACAATGGACATGATGAAACAGTTCTCCCTGGAGGGGAAGGTGGCGCTGGTCACCGGCGCGGCCTACGGCATCGGCTTCGCCATCGCGGAGGCTCTGGCCGGCGCTGGCGCCAAGATCGTCTTCAACTGCCGCAGCCAGAAGAACCTGGACAAGGCCCTGGCCGACTACGCCGCCAAGGGCATCGACGCCCACGGCTACATCGCCGACGTCACCAGCGACGAGCAGGTGGCGGACCTGGTGGCCAAGATCGAGGCGGACCTGGGCGGCGTGGATATCCTGGTGAACAACGCCGGCATCATCAAGCGCATCCCCATGACCGAGATGAGCACCGAGGAGTTCCGCCAGGTGGTGGACATCGACCTGGTGGGTCCCTTCATCTGCGCCAAGGCCGTCATCCCCGGCATGATCAGGAAGGGCCACGGCAAGATCATCAACATCTGCTCCATGATGAGCGAGCTGGGCCGGGAGACCGTGTCCGCCTACGCCGCCGCCAAGGGCGGCCTGAAGATGCTGACCCGGAACATCTGCTCCGAGTACGGCGAGGCCAACATCCAGTGCAACGGCATCGGCCCCGGCTATATCGCCACCCCCCAGACCGCGCCTCTGCGGGAGCGGCAGCCCGACGGCAGCCGCCATCCCTTCGACCAGTTCATCGTCTCCAAGACCCCGGCGGCCCGCTGGGGCGAGCCCGAGGACCTGATGGGCCCGGCGGTGTTCCTGGCCTCCGACGCCTCCAACTTCGTCAACGGCCACATCCTCTACGTGGACGGCGGTATCCTGGCCTACATCGGCAAGCAGCCCTGATGGAGGCAGTGACCTTCCGGGCCCTGGAGAGCCGGGTCACGGGGTATCTCCGCGCCGACACCGACCGGCTCCGGGCCCACAAGGTCCGGCCGGCCCTGGTGGTCTGCCCCGGCGGCGCCTACCAGTATTGCTCCCCCCGGGAGGGGGAGGCGCCGGCCCTGGCCTTCTCCGCCGACGGGTACCAGACGTTCGTGCTGGAGTACTCCTGCGGGGAGCGGGCGGGGGGCTACCGGCCCCTCCGTGAGCTGGCGGAGACGGTGTGCATCCTGCGGCGGAACGCGGAGCGGTGGCACATCGACCCGGAGCGGATCGCCGTCATGGGCTTCTCCGCCGGGGGCCATCTGGCCGCCAGCCTGGGGGCGCTGTGGAGCGACCCGGAGCTGGGCCTGCCGCCCCGGGCCAGGCCCGACGCCCTGATCCTCTGCTACCCGGTGGTCAGCACCCGGGAGTACGCCCACGAGGAGTCCGCCCGGACCCTGTCCGGCGGGGATGAGACGGTGCGGGAGAAGCTGCACCTGTTGGACCGGGTGACGCCGGACTTCCCGCCCACCTTCCTCTGGCACGGCGGGCAGGACGCCAGCGTCCCGCCGGAGAACAGCCTGCTGCTGGCGATACAACTGAAGCGAAACGGGGTCCCTGTTGAGTACCACCTGTTTGAAACCGGCCTGCACGGCATCTCCACCTGCAACCAGGAGGTGGAGACGCCGGACGAGATCTGTCGGGCGTGGCTTCCCTTGTGCAAGACATGGCTCAATCACAGGTTTCACTATCAGCCGTAACAAAAAGGGGTACAGGACCTGTGCCCCTTTTTTCCGTATCCCCCTGAACCGGTTTCATTTTCCGAAAGAGAATCGGATCGAAGAGAACTCCCCTGCCGCCGGGACGCTGCAATGCCCGCGCTTTCTCTGCGGCGGCGGGAGGGAGTCTTTCGATGAAAGGCCAATATCCCAATACGATTCGTATTTATTTCACTAAATTATACGGAGGTAGATCGAAATGGAAAAGTTAAACTATGAGGTCCTGCGGAAGTCCGGCTACGACGGCTACATTCTGGAGAACGCGCCGGAGAAGGTGCTCCAGTTCGGCGAGGGCAACTTCCTCAGAGCCTTTGTGAACTACTGGTTCGACGTGTCCAACGAGAAGGCCGGCTGGAACGGCAAGTGCGTCCTGGTGCAGCCCATCGCCCAGGGCCTCACCGAGCTCATCAACGCCCAGCAGGGCCTGTACACCCTGTATCTTCGGGGCCGGGAGAACGGCGAGCGGGTGGACCGCAAGCGGGTCATCTCCTGCGTCTCCCGGGCCATCAACCCCTACGCCGAGGGCGGCTATGACGCCGTCATGGAGCTGGCCAAGTCCCCCGACCTGGAGTACGTGGTGTCCAACACCACCGAGGCCGGCATCGTCTACGACCCCGCCTGCCAGAAGGATGACAAGCCCGCCTCCTCCTTCCCCGCCAAGCTGACCCAGGTGCTGCTGACCCGGTTCGAGGCGGGGCAGTCCGGCCTGGTGATCCTCTCCTGCGAGCTCATCGACAACAACGGCAAGGAGCTGCTCAAGTGCGTCAACCAGTACATCGACCAGTGGGGGCTCTCCGACGCCTTCCGGAAGTACGTCAACGAGGACTGCACCTTCTGCTCCACCCTGGTGGACCGCATCGTCCCCGGCCGCATCCGCGACCCCAAGGAGGTGGCCGAGCTGGAGGCCAAGCACGGCTACAGCGACCCCCTGCTGGACGTGGGCGAGGTCTTCGGCGTGTGGAACATCGAGGGTCCCGCGTGGCTGGAGGACAAGCTGCCCTTCAAGAAGGCCGGGCTCAACTGCATCGTGGTGCCCGACGTGACCCCCTACAAGAAGCGGAAGGTCCGCATCCTCAACGGCGCCCACACCGGCTTTGTGCTGGGGGCCTATCTGGCGGGCTTCGACATCGTCCGGGACTGCATGCAGGACGAGACGGTGCTGGGCTACATGAACAAGATGCTCTATGAGGAGGTCATTCCCACCCTGCCCCTGGACAAGGACGATCTGATGAACTTTGCCAGCGCGGTGCAGGACCGCTTCAACAACCCCTTCATCAACCACGAGCTCATGAGCATCTCCCTGAACTCCACCTCCAAGTGGCGGGCCCGCAACATGCCCAGCTTCCTGGAGTACGTGGAGAAGGAGGGCAAGCTGCCCCCGTGCCTGACCACCAGCTTTGCCGCCTACATGGCGTTCTTCTCCTCCGACATCCAGGAGCTGAACGACAAGGGCCTGGTCTGCCGCCGTCCCAAGGGCGACACCTATGTGTGCTCCGACGACCGGTTTGTGCTGGAGTTCTACTATGAGCACCGGAACGACGACGCGGCGGCTCTCACCCACGCCGTCATGACCGACCAGCGCATGTGGGGCCAGGACCTGACCCAGGTCCCCGGCTTCGAGAAGGCCGCCGCCGAGGCGCTGGAGCTCATCCGCACCCAGGGCGCCAAGGCCGCCTACGCCAAGTGCCTGTAAAGAATACGGAGGGCCTCTATGCCTGATTTTATCCACATCCACGACGCGGACAACGTGGCCGTTGCCCTGCGTCCCATCCCGGCGGGCACGTCCTTCCTGGGCGTCACCGCCGCCGCGGATATCCCCCAGGGCCACAAGATGGCCCTGGGGCCTATCCCCAAGGGGGAGATGGTGGTGAAGTACGGCCTCACCATCGGCCACGCCACCGAGGACATCGCGCCGGGCCAGTGGGTCCACACCCACAACATGGCCACCAACCTCTCCGGCGAGGTGGCGTACACCTACGACCCCAAGGTGGTGTTCCCGGAGCCCATCCCCGCCCGGACCTTCCTGGGCTACCGCCGGAAGGACGGCCGGGCCGCCATCCGCAACGAGATCTGGATCATCCCCACCGTGGGCTGCGTCAACGACGTGGCCAAGGCCCTGGTCCGGGAGAACCAGGACCTGGTGACCGGGTCCATCGACGGCCTCTACACTTTCCCCCACCCCTTCGGCTGCTCCCAGACCGGCCACGACCACGCCCAGACCCGGAAGCTGCTGGCGGCCCTGACCCGCCACCCCAACGCGGGCGCGGTGCTGGTGCTGGGCCTGGGGTGCGAGAACCTGACCCACGAGCAGTTCCTGGCGGAGCTGGGGGACTACGACCCGGAGCGGGTGAAGTTCCTCACCTGCCAGGAGGTCGCCGACGAGATGGAGGCGGGCCGGAAGCTGCTGGAGGAGTGCGCCGCCTTCGCGGGCCAGTTCCGGCGGGAGGAGATGCCCGTCAGCGAGCTGGTGGTGGGTATGAAGTGCGGCGGGTCCGACGGGCTCTCCGGCATCACCGCCAACCCGGTGGTGGGCCGGTTCTCCGACCTGATGTGCGCCATGGGCGGCGCCACGGTCCTCACCGAGGTGCCGGAAATGTTCGGCGCCGAGGGCTTCCTCATGGACCGGTGCGTCAATGAGGCGGTCTTTAAGAAGGCCGCCGGGATGCTCAACGGCTTCAAGGACTACTTCATCCGCCACAACGAGGTGGTCTACGACAACCCCAGCCCCGGCAACAAGCAGGGCGGCATCACCACCCTGGAGGACAAGTCCTGCGGCTGCGTCCAGAAGGGCGGCTCCGCCCCCATCGTGGACGTGATCGGCTACGGCGAGGCCGTCACAACCAAGGGCCTGAACCTGCTCTACGGTCCCGGCAACGACCTGGTGTCCGCTACGGCCCTCACCGCCGCGGGGGCTCACCTGATCCTCTTCACCACCGGCCGGGGCACGCCCTTCGGCGCGCCGGCCCCCACCATGAAGATCGCCACCAACACGCCCCTGGCCACCAAGAAGGCCGGCTGGATCGACTTCAACGCCGGCGTGGTGGCGGACGGGGAGCGGACCATCGCCGAGGCCGCCGGGGACCTGCTGGACCTCATCTGTGAGGTGGCCTCCGGCCGGAAGACCCGGGCCGAGGAGAAGGGCTTCCGGGAGATCTCCATCTTCAAGGACGGCGTGGTGCTGTAATCATTTTGTCAGGAAAGAAGGACGACCATGCAAATCGGAATCAGACTCCACGACGTGAACGCCGGCCTGGCCCCGGAGCTCCAGACCCTGGAGGCCCGCCTGGCGAAGGCGAAGGAGGAGGGCTTCTCCTGCGCCCACATTGCCCTCTCCAAGGTCATCTCGGGCTGCACCTTCAACGACTGCTCCCTCACCGAGGGGCTGGCCATGTACGTGAAGCGGGCCTTCGCCAAGGCGGACATGGACATCGCGGTGCTGGGGTGCTACATGAACCTGGCCCACCCGGACCCGGAGAAGCTGAAGGAGATCCAGAGCCTGTACTACGGCCACCTCCGGGCCGCCGCCATCATGGGCGCTGGCGTGGTGGGCACCGAGACCGGCGCGCCCAACGCCCAGTACAAGATGGACGCCAACACCCACAGCGAGGAGGCGCTCAATATCTTCCTCCACGGCCTGGAGCCGGTGGTGGAGTGCGCCGAGCACTGGGGCGTGGCCCTGGCCATCGAGCCGGTGTGGAAGCACATCGTCTACAACGCGGACCGGGCGGCGCGGGTGCTGGACGCCATCGCCAGCCCCAACCTCCGCATCATCCTGGACCCGGTGAACCTGCTCTATCCGGGGAACATCGACACCCGGGACAAGGTCATCGGCGACGCCATTGACAAGCTGGGCGACCGGGTGGCGGTGGTCCACCTGAAGGACTTCGTCCCCAGGGGGGACGACCTGGACAGCATCGCCGCCGGTACCGGCATGATGGACTACACCGAGATCCTGCGCTGGATGAAGCGTAGCAAGCCCTTTGTCCAGGCCACCCTGGAGAACACCACCAACGATAACGCGGAGGCATCCCGGACCTATCTGGAGCGCCTGTACCAACAGCTGTAATTCCCGCGGGCGTCTGTGCGGCCCGTATCATCTATCAATTCTCTTATAGGAGGAATGTCACCATGAACGCAATGAATGAAGCCATCTCCCAAATCGGCGTTGTACCCGTCATCAAGCTGAACCACCCCGAGCGGGACGCGGCCCCCCTGGCCCACGCCCTGTGCAAGGGCGGCGTACCCGTGGCCGAGGTCACTTTCCGCGCCGCCGGCGCCGACACCGCCATCCGCCTGATGAAGGAGGCGGAGCCCGACATGATCGTGGGCGCCGGCACCGTCACCACCACCGCCCACATTGACGCCACCATCGCTGCCGGCGGCCAGTTCATCGTCACCCCCGGCTTTGACCCCGAGCTGGTGGCCTATGCCCAGAGCAAGAATATCCCCATCTACCCCGGCTGCACCACCCCCACCGACTACCACGCCGCCCTGAAGTACGGCCTGGAGCTCATCAAGTTCTTCCCCGCCGAGCAGTCCGGCGGCCTGGCCAAGATCAAGGCCATGAGCGCCCCCTTCCCCATGTTCAAGGTCATGCCCACCGGCGGCGTGTCCCTGAAGAACCTGAAGGAGTACCTGTCCTCCCCGGTCATTGCGGCCTGCGGCGGCAGCTACATGGTCACCGCCGACCTCATCGACAACCAGAAGTGGGATGAGATCACCGAGCTGTGCGTCAAGTCCCGGGAGATCGTGAAGGAGGCCCGCAATGGCTAAGTACTGCCTGGCCCATGTGGGCCTCAACGGGGCGGACCCCGAGGACGCTAAGAAGACCGCAGAGCTCTTCGGCGCCCTCTTTGACCTGCCGGTGAAGGTGGGCAACACCTCCGTTTTCGCCGGGGACGCGGTGGAAGTGATGAAGACCCCCTACAAGGGCGCCAAGGGACACATCGGCATCGGCACCCCCGACGTGGCCGCGGCCAAGGCGGAGCTGGAGGCCAAGGGCTACACCTTTGACGAGTCCACCGCCAAGTACAAGTCCGACGGCACCCTGAACGCCATCTATCTCACCGGTGAGATCGCGGGCTTTGCCGTGCATCTGGTGGGCAAACAATTCTGATTTGGGAGGATCAACGAAATGGCCAAAATTGTTACCTTCGGCGAGCTGATGGTTCGCCTCCAGCCCTACAACTACGAGCGCTTTGTCCAGGCCAGCACCCTGGAGTTCACCTTCGGCGGCGGCGAGGCCAACGTGGCCGTGTCCCTGGCCAACTACGGCATGGACGCGGTGTACGTCACCAAGCTGCCCGCCCACGCCATCGGCCAGTGCGCCGTCAACAGCCTGCGCCGCTACGGCGTGGACACCAGCAAGATCGTCCGGGGCGGCGACCGCGTGGGCATCTACTACAACGAGAAGGGCGCCTCCCAGCGGGGCTCCGTCTGCATCTACGACCGGGCCCACTCCGCCATCCAGGAGGCCCAGCCCGGCGACTTCGACTGGGACAGCATCTTTGAGGGCGTGGACTGGTTCCACTTCACCGGCATCACCCCGGCCCTGGGTCCCAACGTGGTGGAGATCTGCAAGGACGCCTGCAAGGCCGCCAAGGCCAAGGGCATCAAGATTTCCTGCGACCTGAACTATCGCGGCAAGCTGTGGACCCGTGCCCAGGCCCGGGAGGCCATGACCGAGCTGTGCCAGTATGTGGACGTCTGCATCTCCAACGAGGAGGACGCCAAGGACGTGTTCGGCATCGAGGCCGAGGCCACCGACATCTACGGCGGCTCCCTGAACCACGAGGGCTACAAGAGCGTGGCCAAGCAGCTGGCGGACAAGTTCGGCTTTGAGAAGGTGGCCATCACCCTCCGGGAGTCCCACTCCGCCTCCGACAACGGCTGGTCCGCCATGCTGTACGACGTGGCCTCCAACGAGTACTGCTTCTCCAAGAAGTACGAGCTGCGGATCATCGACCGCGTGGGCGGCGGCGACAGCTTCGGCGGCGGCCTGATCTACGCCCTGCTCAGCGGCAAGAGCACCCAGGCGGCGGTGGAGTTCGCCGTGGCGGCCTCCGCCCTGAAGCACACCATCGAGGGCGACTACAACATGATGACGGTCTCCGAGGTGGAGAAGCTGGCCGGCGGCGACGGCTCCGGCCGCATCCAGCGGTAAGACGCCATGAAGGATCAGAACTGCGGCTACTGTATGCGGGGGGAGCTGCTGGACGCCTTCGGCATTTACATCTGCGACCTGAGCGTCAGCACCCTCATCCTCTTTAAGGAGCAGAGCCACCCCGGCCGGTGCATCGTGGCCTACAGGGACCACGTCAGCGAGCTGGTGGACATCAGCGGCGAGGAGCGCAATGCCTTCTTCGCCGACGTGGCCCGGGCCTCCAAGGCCATCCACGCCGCCTTCCACCCAGACAAGGTCAACTACGGCGCCTACGGCGACACCGGCTGCCACCTCCACGTCCACCTGGTCCCCAAGTACAGGGACCAGTACGAGTGGGGCGGCGTGTTCGAGATGAACCCCGGCAGGACGTACCTCAGCGAGGCGGAGTATGCGGCCATGATCGAAAAGATCAGAAGTTGCTTGTAACCCGCTTTTCCCGAGGGAAAACGGCCGTCAATTCGGAGCGCTGCCCCCGCCCGCCGCGGGGCGGCGCGTTCCGGCGGAACAATCAAAATCTGCGAATGCAGCGCGCCGGAGGGGGCGCAGTCCCCTTCCGGCGCGATATGAGGAGGTCCACATGGAGCACAGTAATCCCCTTCTGCGGGGCCAGAGCGGGCAGAAGTTCATCACCTTCGGTGAGATCATGCTCCGCCTGACGCCCCCCAACTACGGCAAGATCCGCGTTTCCAACAACTTCGACGCCAGCTACGGCGGCAGCGAGGCCAACATCGCCCTGGCCCTGGCCAACCTGGGTGTGGACAGCACCTTCTTCAGCGTGGTCCCCAACAACTCCCTGGGCAAGAGCGCCGTGCGGATGCTCCGCTCCAACGACGTCCACTGCACGCCCGTGATCCTCTCCACCAAGGAGGAGACCCCCACCCACCGCCTGGGCACCTACTACCTGGAGACCGGCTACGGCATCCGCCCCAGCAAGGTCACCTACGACCGCAAGCACAGCGCCATCACCGAGTACGACTTCGGCCAGGTGGACCTGGACGCGCTGCTGGACGGCTTCGACTGGCTGCACCTCAGCGGCATCACCCCGGCCCTCTCCCCCAGCTGCGCCAAGGTGATCCTGGACATGATGAAGAAGGCCAAGGAGAAGAACATGACCGTCAGCTTCGACGGCAACTTCCGCAGCCTCCTGTGGACCTGGGACGAGGCCAGGGACTACTGCACCCAGTGCCTGCCCTACATCGACGTGCTCTTCGGCACCGAGCCCTACCACCTGTGGAAGGACGAAAACGACCACAGCAAGGGTGACGTGAAAGACGGCGAGAGCAAGCACCCCGGCTATGAGGAGCAGGACGAGGTGTTCCAGGCCTTTGTGAAGCGCTACCCCAACCTGAAGTGCATCGCCCGCCACGTGCGCTACGCCCACTCCGGCAGCGAGAACAGCCTCATGGCCTACATGTGGTACCAGGGCCACACCTTTGAGAGCAAGCTCTTCACCTTCAACATCCTGGACCGGGTGGGCGGCGGCGACGCCTTCGCCAGCGGCCTCATCTACGCCATGATGCACAACTACAAGCCCATGGACATGGTGAACTTCGCCGTGGCCTCCAGCGTCATCAAGCACACCATCCACGGCGACGGCAACATCACCGACGACGTGGACAGCATCCGCAACCTGATGAACATGAATTACGACATCAAGCGCTGACCGGCCGGCCCGGTCCGCTTTTTTGCGAGGTACAGCTATGAAAGCATTTATGGACAAGGATTTCCTCCTGGAGACAGAGACCGCCAAGCACCTCTTCCACGACTACGCCGAGCACCAGCCCCTGGTGGACTACCACTGCCACATCTCCCCCCGGGAGATCTACGAGGACCGGCGCTTTGACAACATCGTGGAGGTCTGGCTGGGCGGCGAGAACCCGGACGGCACCTACTTCGGCGACCACTACAAGTGGCGCGTCATGCGCTCCAACGGCGTGCCGGAGGAGTACGTCACCGGCAATAAGCCCGCCTACGAGCGGTTCGTGAAGTTCGTGGAGAGCCTGGAGATGGCCATTGGCAACCCCATGTACCACTGGTGCAACCTGGAGCTGCGGCAGTTCTTCGGCTACGACAAGCCCCTCACCGTGGAGAACGCGGAGGAGTGCTGGAACTACGTCAACGACAAGCTCCGACACGACCCGGACCTCACCGTCCGCGGCATCATCAAGAAGGCCAACGTGGCCATGATTGGCACCACCGACGACCCCATCGACACCCTGGAGTGGCACGAGAAGATCGCCGCCGATCCCACCCTCACCGTGAAGGTCTATCCCTCCTACCGCCCGGACAAGGCCATCAACATCGGCAAGCCCGGCTTCGCCGAATACATCGGCAAGCTGGCCAGGAGCGTGGGCAAGGAGTCCCTGGATTCTGTCGCCGACGTGTGCGCGGCCCTCACGGAGCGGCTGGAGCACTTCGCCAGGCTGGGTTGCCGGGCCAGCGACCACGGCCTGGACTACATCCCCTACCGCCCCTGCACCGAAGCGGAGGCCAACGCGGCCTATCAGAAGGTCATGGCCGGCGGCACCGTCACCGTGGAGGAGAACGACGCCTATCAGACCTACATCCTCCTGCACCTGGGCCGGGAGTACCACCGGCTGAACATCGCCATGCAGCTCCACTACTCCTGCCTGCGGAACATGAACGAGAGGCTGTACCGGAAGCTGGGCCCGGACACCGGCGTGGACATGATCGCCCAGAACACCTGCGGCGGCGATATCGCCAATCTGCTCAGCGCCCTGGACCTGGCCGGCCAGTGCCCCAAGACCATCCTGTACTCCCTGAACCCGGCGGACAACGAGCAGCTGGGCACCCTCATCGGCTGCTTCCAGTCCGACGAGATCCCCGGCAAGATCCAGCACGGCTCTGCCTGGTGGTTCAATGACACCAAGAGCGGCATGGAGGCCCAGATGAAGTCCCTGGCCAACCTGGGCCTGCTGGGCAACTTCGTGGGCATGCTCACCGACTCCCGCTCCTTCCTCAGCTACGCCCGGCACGACTACTTCCGCCGCATCTTCTGCAACCTGGTGGGCAACTGGGTGGAGAACGGCGAGTACCCCAACTGCGACGCGTCCCTGAAGAAGATCGTGGAGGGCGTGTCCTACAAGAACGCCGCCCGGTACTTCGGGCTTTGATCCCATACGATGAAACAACATCTGGCCGGAGGCGCTTCCGCCTCCGGCCAGAGTCATGAGGTGCGCTATGAAATACGAAAATCACAAGGTCACCGGCATCCGCCTGGCCTACATCGGCGGCGGCTCCCGGGGCTGGGCCTGGAAGTTTATGACCGACCTGGCCATCGAGCCGTCCATGAGCGGGCAGGTGGTCCTCTACGACATAGACCGACCGGCGGCGGAGGCCAACGCCATCATCGGCGCCCGCATCGACGCCGAGCCCTCCACGGTGGGCCACTGGACCTACACCGTGGCGGATACCCTGGCCGGGGCCCTCACCGGCGCGGACTTCGTGGTCATCTCCATTCTCCCCGGCACCTTTGACGAGATGGAGGCGGACGTCCACATGCCGGAGCGGCTGAACATCTGGCAGTCCGTGGGCGACACCGCCGGGCCCGGCGGCATCATGCGGGCGCTGCGGACGCTGCCCATGTTCGTGCCCATCGCCGAGGGCATCCGGGACTGCTGCCCCGACGCCTGGGTCATCAACTACACCAACCCCATGTCCCTCTGCGTCCAGACGCTGTACCACGTGTTTCCCGGCATCAAGGCCTTCGGCTGCTGCCACGAGGTGTCCGGCACCCAGAAGCTGCTGGCGGCGGTGGTGTCGGAGATGCTGGGCGTGCCCGAACCGGAGCGCCGGGACATCCACGTGAACGTGCTGGGCATCAACCACTTCACCTGGTTCGACCAGGCGTCCTGGGAGGGCGTAGACCTGTTCCCCCTGTACCGGGAGTTCGTGGATAAGCACTACGACGAGGGCGTCGAGGCGGCGGACAACAACTGGATGAACAACTCCTTCGCCTGCGCCCACCGGGTAAAGTTCGACCTGTTCCGCCGCTTCGGCTGCATCGCCGCCGCCGGGGACCGGCACCTGGCGGAGTTCACGCCCGGGGACGAGTACCTGAAGGACCCGGACACGGTCCACAGCTGGAAGTTCGGCCTCACCACGGTCCAGTGGCGGAAGGACGACCTGAAAAAGCGCCTGGAGAAGAGCAAGGCCCTGGCCTCCGGCGCGGCCCCGGTGGACATGGAGCCCTCCGGGGAGGAGGGCATCCTGCTGATGAAGGCCCTGCTGGGCCTCGGCCGGGTGGTCAGCAACGTAAACCTGCCCAATGTGGGCCAGATCCCCGGCCTCTTCGAGGGCAGCGGCGCGGTGGTGGAGACCAACGCCGTATTTGACAGGGACAGTGTCCGGCCCGTGGTGGCCGGTCCCCTGCCCCCGCAGCTGCGGGAGCTGATCTTGCCCCATGTGGAGAATCACTTTTTGACCTTGAAGGCCGCCCTGGAGTGTGACCGCGAGGCGGTGGTCCGGGCGTTCCTGCACGACCCCAATGTCAGGGCAAAGTGTACCGACGAGGCGGCCATCCGATCCCTGGTGGACGGCATGATCGCCGCCACGGCGGCGTACCTGCCGGAGGGGTGGAAATAGGGGGGCTGGGGGGCGCAGCCCCCCAATGCCAATCGGGAGGGGCCTCCGGCCCCTCCCACCTCTTTTTCTATTTTCAGTGCCCATGGGCACCCTGGGTTACTTTTTGTGCAAACAAAAAGTAACCAAAAAATTGCTCAAGGGGGCTTTGGCCCCCTTGAGAATCCCCTCCGTGTGGGAAGGGCGTTAACGAAAGTTTTCCGTAGGAAGCACCCAGAGAAAGCATTCATCGGGGGTGCCTCCTTATTTTTTCCGTATTCTTACTGCCGGTTGCTCCGTTCCACTACGCAATTGATGAATGTTTCTTGTCGGGCCGTAAACGGGAATCTGTCCTGTGCGTAGTGGAACGGAGCAGGACGCAGTCGGACAACGTAAAAACGACCAGCGAACCCAATGTCCGGTTTCGCCGCCCCAAGCGGCGAAACTTGCGCCGCAGCAGGATCTCCTTGGGGACATACTGAAACAGCCGCTTCGCCTCATACACGGGAACCGGTTCGGTTTAGACCAAACCAGCCAAAGGGGGAGCGCAAACCTAAACAAAAAATAAGGAAAGATTCTCAAGAAAACCATTCCTGGTTTTCTTGAGCACGCTTTTGCCTACTTTTCCCGTGGGGGAAAAGTAGGCCAGGGGTGCACCCATCGGGGGTGCAGATCAGACCCGGTGGGGGGCGGAGCCCCCCTACCCCCTGCAGAAAATAATCCCCAGCGCCGCCGCCAGGCAAATCACCTTTGGGACGCTCCACTTGCGGCCCAGGAGCAGATATACCCCCAGGCAGCCGATCAGGATGCTGGTGAGCTGGACCTGTCCGGCCACAGCGTAGTTCTCCATGCAGAGGCTGATGATGACCGCCCAGATGAGGCCGATGCACACCGGCCGCACCACCGTCATCACGTGCTTGAGCACGTCGCTGTTCTTGAACCGCTCAAAGAACACCGCCCCCGCCGCGCAGATGGTGAAGGTGGGCATCAGCATCCCAAAGTTGGCCGCCAGCGCGCCGGGCACTCCCGCCACCCGGATGCCGGCAAAGGTGGCGCAGTTGAGCCCCAAGGGCCCCGGCGTCATCTCCGCGATGGCCACGATGTCCGACACCTCCGTGGAGGTCATCCACCCGTGGCCCAGCATCTCGCTGCTGATGAGGGGGATCATGGACAGCCCCCCGAAGCTGGTAAAGCCGATCTGCAGAAAGCTCCAGAACAGCTGGAAAATCGTCATCATTGGGCCGCCGCCCCCTTCCTCTTGGATACGAAGTGATAGATCACGCCGAAGATCACGCCAGAGAGCACCACCAGCACGCTGCTGACGTCAAACACCAGGGACAGCACGCACCCGAAGGCCAGCAGCCCGTAGAACATGGGCTTTGGCAGCGGGGACCCCGCCTTCTGGAGCTTCCACACGGCGGAGAGGATCACCGGGGCCACCACGGCCCGGACGCCGGTCAGCGCCCTGGCCACATAGGGGTTGTCCCGGAAGGAGTGGTAGAACAGCGTCACGATGCTGAGGATCACCAGCGGCGGGGTGATGATGCCCAGCACCGACAGCACCCCGCCCAGCACCCCGCACTGGTGGTAGCCGAAGAGGTAGGCCACGTTGCCGATCATGGTGCCGGGGAGGCTGCGGCCCACGCTGACGATGTCCAGCAGCTCCTGGGCGTCGATGGCCTTCTCCTTCTCCACGAAGTCCGTCTGCATCTGGGCCACGATGCTCCAGCCGCCGCCGAAGGTGAACCAGCCGATCCGGAAGAAGTACATGTAGAGACGAAAGGCCCTCTTGATGTTGCCGCGCATATCCGATACCTCCCTGGCAGAGTCGCCGATATCATATCATTTCAGGCGGGACCTGTAAATAGAAAGATTTCCAAATCCACCCGCCGGCCTTCCGTCAGACCCGCTCCATGATGGCGCGGAGCTGGGCCCGCTGGGCCTCCGTGGCCCTGGGCATGGGCTCGGTGGCGGCGGCGCAGCGGATCACGCCCCGCATCACCAGCGCCTCCTTGATGAAGGGCACGAAGGGCTTGCCTACGCCGTAGAGGTCCATGAGCCGGTCCACCTGCCGCTGGATGCGGGTCATGGATACCAGGTCCCCCTCCCGGGCCGCCCTGGCCCAGGCGGAGGTCAGCTCCGGGTACAGGTTGGACAGCCCCGCGATACAGCCGTTGCCGCCGCTGAGCACGTTGTGGGCAAAGTTGTCGTCAAAGCCGGAGTAGATGCGGAACTCCGGCCGCACGGGCCGCAGGGCCTTGATGAGTTCCCTGGTGTGGTCCATGCCGCCGATGGTGTCCTTGATGCCGGAGATGTTCTCAAACCGCTCCGCCAGGGAGCGCACCACCTGGGGCGCGATGCCGTAGCCCGTCCGCTCCGGGAAGTTGTAGAGGTACAGCTCCCCCGGAATACCGGCGGCCAGGGCGGCGTAGTAGCGGTAAATGCTCTCGTCGTCGAAGTGGAAGTAGTAGGGTGGGATCACCACGACGGCGTCCGCCCCGGACTCCAGGGCGAAGCGGGACAGGTCCACGATCTCGTCATAGACCAGGGACGTGGTGCCCACCAGTAGCCGGGTCCGCCCGGCCAGGGCCCCGGCGGCGTATCGGATCAGCTCCCTCTTCTGCTCCAGGGTGAAGCCGAAGAACTCCCCGATGCTGCCCAGCAGCAGGACCCCGTCCACGCCGCCGTCCAGCAGGTGGCGGTACAGGCTCCCGCAGGAGTCCAGGTCGATCCCGCCCGCCTCCGTCATGGGCGTGACGGCGGGGGTGATGTAGTGGATATCCATATCAGTAGGTCGCTCCTTCCATGGCGGATGTGGCGTTCTCGGTGTAGCGCCGGAAGAGGCCCCTCCTGGGGGGCCGGGGCACCACGCCTCTGGCTTTCCGCTGCTCCAGGACGGCGGCCACCTCCTCCGGGGACCGCTCCTCCCCGCGGATGCCCACCACGTCCAGGGTCCGCTTGGACACGTCGTACTCGATCAGGTCCCCGTCCTCGATGAAGGCGATGGGGCCGCCCCTGGCCGCCTCCGGGGACACGTGGCCGATGGCCGCGCCCCGTGTGGCGCCGCTGAACCGCCCGTCGGTCACCAGGGCCACGGTGCCGTTGAGCCGCCTGTCGCAGACGATGGCCTCGGTGGTCATGAGAAGCTCCGGCATCCCGGACCCCCTGGGTCCCTCATAGCGGATGACGATCACGTCGCCGGGGTCGATGCGCCCCTCCGCCACCGCGTCGTGGGCGGCCTCCTCGCTGTCAAATACCCTGGCGGGGCCTCTGTGGCGTAGCATCTCCTTCACGCATGCGCTGTACTTCACCACGCTGCCCTCCGGGGCGATGTTCCCCCGCAGGATGGCGATGCTGCCCACCTCCGGGGCCTTGTCCACCGGGAAGATCACCTGGTCCCTGGTGAGGCCGTAGTTGGCCAGATACCCCAGGTACCGGGTGAAGAAGCCGCTGCGCTCCAGATCCTCCAGATCCTCCCCCAGGGTCTTCCCCGTCACGGTCAGCACGTCCAGGTGGAGGTAGTCCCGCAGCAGCTTCTGCACATAGGGCACGCCCCCGGCGAACCAGAAGCTCTCGGTCAGATGCTTGCCGCTGGGGTCGATGTTCCCCAGGTGTGGGATGCGGTGGTTGATCTCGTCGAACAGCTCCGGCTCCAGGACGATGCCCAGCTCCCTGGCGATGGCGGGCAGGTGCAGGGTGGCGTTGGTGGACCCGCCGATGGCGCTGTGGACGATGATGGCGTTCTCGAACGCCTCCCGGGTCAGGATCTTGTCCGGCGTGATGCCCCGCTCCGCCAGGGCCATCACCGCGTACCCGGCGTTCCGGGACAGCTCCAGGATATCCCGCATGGTGGCGGGGGCCAGGGCGCTGCCCGGCAGGGCCATGCCCAGGGCCTCGGCCATGCACTGCATGGTGGAGGCGGTGCCCAGGAAGGTGCAGGCCCCCTCCGAGGGACAGCCGGTGAACTGGTAGTCCCGCAGCTCCTCCGGCGTGGTCTCCCCCCGCCGGTTCTTCAGGGACAGTTTCCCCGCCACCAGGGAGGTGGTCTGGAACGGCCCCGGCCGCATGGAGCCGCCGGGCACGAACACGGCGGGGATATCCATCCTGGCGATGGCCTTCAGGTGGGCCGGCACCGACTTGTCGCAGGAGGCGCACAGCACCATCCCGTCCCAGGGCACGGCGGAGGCGTGGACCTCCACCATGTCGCAGATGGCCTCCCGGGAGGCCAGGACGATGTTCATGCCGTCGTGCCCCTGGGCGCAGCCGTCGCACACGTCGGTGGTGTGGTACATGCAGGGCACGCCGCCCGCCTGGTAGACGCCGTATTTCACCTGCTCGGTGAGGCGGCTCAGGTGGGTGCTGCCGGGGTGGGAGTCGCCGAACACGTCCTCCACCAGGATCTGGGGCCGGACAATGTCCCCGGAGGTGAACCCGGACCCCATCTGCAGCGCGTCAAACTGGGGCCACAGGGCCCGCTCCCGCTGGCTTTTCATAAAAATTCCCCCTATCTGCCGAAAGAGAGCGCCCAACAAGGGCGCTCTCTCTGCGTGTTGCAACGGTGCCCTTACGCCCAGGGATTCTCGGTGGGATAGGGCAGGCTCTTGGGCTGGTTGTAGGCGATATCCTTGACGCCCAGGTACTTGAACACCTCGAACAGGGCCTCGCCCCAGTGGCCGAAGGCCACCGCGCCGTGGTGCGGATAGCGCTTCTGGATGAGCACATGGCGGTAGAACCGGCCCATCTCCGGGATGGCGAACACGCCGATGCCGCCGAAGGAGCGGGTGCGGACGTTCAGCACCTCGCCCTGGGCGATGTAGGAGCGGAGGTTGCCCTCGCTGTCGCACTGGAGGCGGTAGAAGGTGATATCGCTGGGGGCGATATCGCCCTCCAGGGTGCCGCGGGTGAAGTCGGGCTCGCTGCCGGCGGGCTCCAGCAGGCGGTGCTGGATGAGCTGGTACTTGACGGCGCGGTCGGCGCACATCTTGCAGGCCGGGGTGTTGCCGCAGTGGAAGCCCATGAAGGTGTCGGTGAGCTGGTAGTCGTACTTGCCCTTGATATCCTCGTCGTAGATGGACTTGGGCACGCTGTTGTTGATATCCAGCAGGGTCACCGCGTCGCCGGAGACGCAGGCGCCGACGTACTCGCTGAGAGCGCCGTAGATATCCACCTCGCAGGCCACGGGGATGCCCCGGCTGGCCAGGCGGGAGTTCACATAGCAGGGCTCAAAGCCGAAGCTCTCCGGGAAGGCGGGCCAGCACTTGTCGGCGAAGGCCACATACTTCCGGGCGCCCTTGTGCTGCTCGGCCCAATCCAGCAAGGTCAGCTCGAACTGGGCCATGCGGGGCAGCAGCTCCGGGTACTGGTTGCCGCTGACGCCCAGCTCGGCGGCCATGTCCTCGCAGACGGCGGGGATGCGCTCGTCGCCCGCGTGGGCCTTGTAGCTCACCAGCAGGTCCAGCTCGGAGTTCTCCTCCACCTCGACGCCCAGCTCATAGAGGCCCTTGATGGGGGCGTTGCAGGCGAAGAAGTCCTGGGGACGGGGACCGAAGGTGATGATCTTCAGGTTCTTCACGCCGATGACCGCCCGGGCGATGGGGACAAACTTCTTGATCTCGGCGGCCGCGCCCTCCGCGTCGGCCACGGGGTACTCGGGGATGTAGGCGCTGAGGTGGCGCATACCCAGGTTGTAGGAGCAGTTGAGCATACCACAGTAGGCGTCGCCGCGGCCGTTGATGAGGTCGCCGTCGCCCTCGGCGGCGGCAATGTACATCACCGGGCCGTGGAAGTACTTGGCCAGCAGGGTCTCGGGGGTCTCGGGACCGAAGTTGCCCAGGAAGACCACCAGGGCGTTGACGCCGGCCTCACGGACGTCAGCGGCGGCCTTCTTGGCGTCCAGCTCGTTCTCGACGGTGATGGGGCACTCATAGATGCCCTCGCCGTAGGCCTTCACGATGGCCTGGCGGCGGGCGGTGGAGAGGCCGATGGGGAAGCAGTCGCGGGAGACGGCGATGATGCCCAGCTTGACCTGGGGGATGTTGGCGGACATAGGGGATTCCTCCTTTTATGTATTTTGTTATCCTGATGATTTTATATCAAATAAAAGCCGCGATGTCAATATTTTCGCCCTTCAGGCCGATGTGGGCGCCCTGCCCCGCCTCGCTGGACTCCGGGTGGGCCAGCAGCCACTTGTTCCGGGCGGTGAGCCAGGTGTCCTCCTCGTTCTTGGGCTTGGCGCCGGGGACGCCGGTGTTGGTGCCCCGGGGCAGCACCACCGCCACCCGGAAGCTGCCGTCCTTCGCGGCGTTGCAGGGGGCGTAGTGCAGCGTGGTGGCGTAGACCTCCACCGGCACGCCGGCGGGGACCCGAAACGCCTTGACGCAGGCGGTGTCCAACACGCCGTCCACGATCTCGTCCTGCTTGGCCAGCAGGAGGATGAACTCGCCGGCACCCACATTCACCTCGCTGTCCCGGTGGTACTCCAGGCAGTTGAGCTTGGTGTTGCGGCCCCAGCACATACCCAGCTGGACGGGCATACCGCCGTAGGCGTTGTTCTGGAACTCGCCGTAATTGCAGGTGGCCTCCAGCACGGGGATGCTGGGCTCGTAGGCGGTGCCCTCCTCCGGCAGGGGGATGGTCTCCATGGCCTTCACCAGGCAGGCGGTGTCGTAGCCGGAGAGCACCTGGCCGTAGGGCTTGAACTCGGGGTCATACACAGAATAGATCATCATATGGCAGCGCTCCTCTCAGTGCAGTTTGGGGAACAGGGCTTTCATCGCGGGATAGATCTGCCTGAACTGCTGGTACCGGGCCTCGTACCGGGCGGTGAGCTCCGGATCGGGCTCCAGGGTCTCCGCCACGCTGACCAAGGCGCCGCAGGCGGCCTGGACGCTGGGGAAGAGGCCCGTGGCCACCATGGCCAGGATGGCCCCGCCGTAGCCGGGCCCCTGCTCCGTGGCCACCATGTCCAGGGGGATGCCCAGGATGTTGGCCAGCATCTTCCGCCACAGGGGGCTCTTGGCCCCGCCGCCGCAGAGGCAGGACCGGGGGATCTTCACGCCCAGGCTCTTTGCCACCTCGAAGCTGTCCCGGATGGCGAAGGACACGCCTTCCAGCACCGCCTGGATCATGTCGGCCCGGGTGGTGTCCATGGTGAGCCCCACGAAGGTGCCGCGGGCGTTGGTGTCGTTGATGGGGCTCCGCTCGCCCATGAGGTAGGGCAGGAAGTACACATGGTTCCGGCCCAGCTTCTCATCCGTAATGGGCGTCTGCTCGGCGGCGAAGTCCCCGGTGTTCAGGATGTCCTCGCACCACCACTTGTTGCAGCTGGCGGCGGAGAGCATACAGCCCATGAGGTGATACCCGCCGTCGGCGTGGGCGAAGGAGTGGAGGGCGTTGTTGGGGTCCACGCCGAACCTGTCGGAGGAGATGAAGATGGTGCCGGAGGTGCCCAGGCTGATGTTGCAGCCCCCGGCTCCCACGGTGCCGGTGCCCACGGCGGCGGCGGCGTTGTCGCCCGCGCCCGCGCAGACCACCACACCCTCCGGCAGGCCCAGCTTGGCCGCCACATCCGGCTTCAGGGTGCCCACCGGCTCCCAGCTCTCATAGAGCTTCGGCAGCTGGGAAACAGAGATGCCGCAGATCTCGCACATCTCCTCAGACCAGCGCTTGTGCTCCACGTCCAGCAGCAGCATCCCGGAGGCGTCGGAGTAGTCGGTGGCGTGGACGCCGGTGAGGCAGTACACCACATAGTCCTTGGGCAGCATGATCTTCTCGATCCGCCCGAAGAGCTCCGGCTCGTTGGCCTTCATCCACAGCAGCTTGGGGGCGGTGAATCCGGCGAAGGCGATGTTGGCGGTGTACCTGCTCAGCGTCTCCCGGCCGATGGTCTCGTTGAGGTAGTCCACCTCTTTGAACGTCCGGCCGTCGTTCCACAGGATGGCGGGGCGGAGGACCTTGTCCTCCTTGTCCAGGGCCACCAGCCCGTGCATCTGGCCGCCCGCGCCGATGCCCTTGACCTCGCCGGGATCAAATCCGGCGATCAGCTCCGGCACGCCCTCCAGGCAGGCGTTCCACCAGCAGGCGGGGTCCTGCTCGCTCCAGCCGGGGTGGGGGAAATACAGGGGATACTCCTTGGTGACGGTATTGCGCACCTGGCCGGCCTCGTCCACCAGCAGCAGCTTGGCGGCGGAGGTGCCCAGGTCGATGCCGATGTATAGCATACGGTGTTCCTCCATTCAATATGTATAGGGCAGTCAATCCTTAGCGACCTTCACCACGGCCTTGACCACGTTGATCTTGTCGTTGATGCTCTGGTCCATGGCGTTCTGCAGGTCGTCGAAGTCGAAGGTGTGGGTGGCCAGATGCTTCAGGTCCACCTTCCCGGCGGCCACGGCGTCGATGGCCATGGGGTAGATGTGGCGGTAGCGGAACACGGTCTTCAGGGTCAGCTCCTTGTTCAGGCAGTCGCTGATGGGCAGGGTCAGCTCGCCGGTGCGGCTGTAGCCCACCAGGACGATGTTGGAGCCCTTCTTGGCGAAGGCGATGCACTGGCGGGTGGTGATCTCGGTACCGGCGGTCTCGATGGCCAGGTCGCAGCCCATGCCGCCGGTGAGCTCCATGACCTTGGCCACCGGGTCGGTCTCCAGGCTGTTGATGACGCCGTCGGCGCCCAGCTCCATGGCCTTCTCCAGCCGCTTGGGCACGATGTCCACCACGTACACCCGGCTGACGCCCATGGCCTTCAGCGCCATCATGGACACCAGGCCGATGCAGCCGGAGCCGGTGACCACGGCGGTCTGGCCCACGTGGGCCCCGCCCTGGTTGGCGGCGTGGAAACCCACGGCCAGGGGCTCGATGAGAGCGCCCTCCATGGTGCTGACGTTGTCCGGCAGCTTGAAGCACAGCCCCGCCTCGTGGGCCACATACTCCTGGAACACGCCGTCCACCGGCGGAGTGGCGAAGAACACCACGTCCGGGCACAGGTTGTACCGCCCGGTGCGGCAGAACTCGCAGTGGCCGCAGGTCTTGCCGGGCTCCAGGGCCACCCGGTCGCCCACCTTCAGGTGCTTGACGTTCTTACCTACCTCGACCACCGTGCCGCCGGACTCGTGGCCCAGCACGAAGGGGGGCTCCACCACGAAGTCGCCGATGGCCCCGGTTTCAAAGTAGTGGAGATCGCTGCCGCAGATGCCCACGTACTCCACCTTCACCAGCACCTCGTCGTCCTTGGGCGTAGGGATATCCCGCTCCGTGTACTCCATTTTGCCGATGGCGGTCATAAGGGCGACTTTCATTTTACCTTCCATATCCAGGCCTCCTGTTCCTGATGTGTCATAATTTGCGGGGCATAGCCCCCAGTTGGAGATTAAACTATCACATATTTTCAAAAAACGCAACTGGCAAAGGGGGCGTTTTTGGTAACCAAAACATTCCGAAAATAGCTCATATTGCGGGGAAAACAGAAAAATCAGCCCGCGAAAAGGGCAAAAATTATTATGCGAAAAAATCAGTTGTCCAAAATTGCTAAATCGTTGCTTCGGGACCGGCCCGGGAACTGACGCCGGTCCGCCCCGCTTGTCCCCGGGCGGCGGACGGAGCGGAGACGCCGCCGGGGAAAACCTGACATAAAAATGCTGAGTAACGCCATAGAATGAATGAAAAATACAGAAATGATACGTTTCATCAGAAGAAGTCTGCGAGATGCGTCCTTTTGTAAAAAAACGGAAATTATCCGCGCCGGGAAAAATCCGGCAAAACAAACAAAATTTTCGGGGAGTCGCACGCAAAAAATGAGCAACATTTGAGAAGTGAAGAGCAAAAAATGAGAGGTAAAAAATGCGCAATGGAGATAATATGTTGGCGTAATTTTGGGGCGGTGCGCAAGCATTGCCCCGGCGGCGGGATGAGGAGGCACACTATGCTGGATCTGCTGGCGCCCAAGGACCCACAGGAGAAGCGCAAGGGATTTTATGTGCTGCTGGACCAGCGGGTGGGGGGCCTGCCCCAGAATGACGGCGTGGGCCGCCACCCCATCTTCATCTCCCCCGACCGGCTCCCCGTGCTGGCGCGGCTCTCCGGCGGCGTCGAGG
This sequence comes from uncultured Oscillospiraceae bacterium, assembly GCA_947589745.1. Taxonomy (GTDB): domain Bacteria; phylum Bacillota; class Clostridia; order Oscillospirales; family Oscillospiraceae; genus Pelethomonas. The sequence goes on along the minus strand of CANQCS010000004.1, from coordinate 30,879 downwards.
ACCCGGCCATCCTGGAGCTGCTGACCACGGCGGAGGGGTTTCGCCGCCTGGTCCACAGCGTGGGCGTCTCCGCCCAGGCAGAGGACCCCGCCCTGGAGGTGGGCTTTACCCTGGCCTTCCGGGGCCCGGACGCCGGGGCCGGGAGCATCACCGTCCCGGCTGACGGCATGGAGCGGATCCTGGATCTGGCGGACTTCCCCTGGCGGGACAGCCGCATCCCGGGGGAGCTGCTCTTCACCTTCCCCACGGATCGGGACGTGGCCTCCGTCACCGTGAAGCTCTACGTGAACGACGGCTTCGACGTGCCGGAGACGGACCCGGACGGGCCCGTGGAGCGGGACAGCGAGGCATACCGGGCCATGATCGCCCGCTCCTTCCTCTCCGCCGGCAGCAACAGCCGGGTGAAGCGGTTCCTGGAGAAGGTCCGCGCCGGGGAGAAAGCCGCGGTGGCGTTCCTGGGCGGCTCCATCACCCAGGGGGCCGGAGCGGTCCCCACCCAGGAGATGTGCTACGCGAGAAAGACCTTTGACGCCATCTGCCGCACCTATGGCGCGTCAGAGGGACAGTTCACCTACATAAAAGCCGGCGTCGGCGGCACCCCCTCCCAGCTGGGCGGCATCCGCTACGACCGGGATATCGCCCGGGACGGCGCGGTGCAGCCGGACCTGGTGGTCCTGGAGTTCGCCGTCAACGACGAGGGTGACGAGACGAAGGGCATCTGCTATGAGAGCCTGGTCCGAAAGATCCTGGACCAGCCCAACCGCCCGGCGGTGATCCTGCTCTTTTCCGTATTTTTCAACGACTGGAACCTGAAGAGCCGCCTGGCCCCCATCGGCTGGCGCTACCAGCTGCCCATGGTGGACGTGCTGGAGGCGGTGTCGCCCCAGTTCGGCCTGCCGCGAGACGGCGGGCTGGTGATCACCAAGCGGCAGTATTTCTACGATGTCTACCACCCCTCCAACCTGGGCCATCAGGTCATGGCGGACTGCCTCATGTACCTCCTGGACCGGCTGGACCGCCAGCAGCCCATGGAGGACTGGCCCGGCGAGGTCCCGCCCCTCTACGGCGCGGACTGGCAGCACGTCCGCCTGCTGGACCGCAAGGACGGCTGCCAGGGCGCGGAGATCGACCCCGGCAGCTTCACCCTCCGGGATACGGACCTCCAGAGCGTCCCCCTGGACGCGGAGGCCGCCAACACGCCGGAGTTCCCCTACAACTGGCAGAAGGGGCCGGGCGGCGCGCCCTTTGTCCTGGAGCTGACCTGCTCCGCCCTCCAGCTGGTGTTCAAGGACTCCGGGTCCCCGGCCTTCGGGACCGCTCTGGTGCGCTGGGACGGCGGGGAGCGGCGGCTGGACCCCCTGGAGGCGGGCTGGACCCACTGCCACGCCACGGTGCTGTTCCGGGAGGAAAGCTCCCGCCGCCACCGCATCGAGGTGTCCATGGCGGAGGGCAGCGAGGACAAGACGTTCACCATTTTGGGCTTCGGCTATGTGCCTTAACATAGCTTGGATAGAGGAGAAGATCGCGTTCGCCGGTGGAGAAGACGACAGGAGGAAGAAAACCCTATGCAGGAAATGGTACATAATCCCGAGCTGCTCCGGACCTACCGGGAGCGGGCACGGGCTCTGGTGGAGCAGATGACCCTCCATGAGAAGGTCAGCCAGATGCTCCACGGCGCCGCCGCCATCGAGCGGCTGGGCATCCCCGCCTACAACTGGTGGAACGAGGCCCTCCACGGCGTGGCCCGGGCGGGCACCGCCACCGTATTTCCCCAGGCCATCGCCATGGCCGCCGCCTTTGACCCGGACATGATGGAGCAGGTGGGCGACGCCATCTCCACCGAGGGCCGGGCCAAGTACAATATGCAGCGCGCCCGGGGCGACCGGGACATCTTCAAGGGGCTGACCTTCTGGTCCCCCAACATCAACATCTTCCGCGACCCCCGCTGGGGCCGGGGCCATGAGACACTGGGGGAGGACCCCTGGCTTACCGGCCAGCTGGGCAAGCGGTTCGTCCAGGGCCTCCAGGGCCACGACCCCAAGTACATGAAGCTGGCGGCCTGCGCCAAGCACTACGCCGTCCACTCCGGTCCCGAGGACCTGCGCCACAGCTTCAACGCCGAGGTGAGCCAGCAGGACCTGTGGGAGACCTACCTGCCCGCCTTCCGCACCCTGGTGAAGGAGGCCAAGGTGGAGGCCGTCATGGGCGCCTACAACCGCACCAACGGCGAGCCCTGCAACGGCAGCAAGACCCTCCTCACCGATATCCTTCGGGAGAAGTGGGGGTTCCAGGGCCACGTCACCTCCGACTGCTGGGCCATCAAGGATTTCCACGAGGGCCACATGGTCACCGAGGGGCCCGTGGAGTCCGTGGCTCTGGCCGTCAACAGCGGCTGTGACGTGAACTGCGGCAACCTCTTCGTCTACCTGGAGGAGGCTGTGGAGAAGGGCCTGGTCACCGAGGAGGCCATCACCGAGGCGGTGGTCCGCCTCTACACCACCCGCATGAAGCTGGGCATGTTCGACCCCGAGGAGGACGTCCCCTTCAACAAGATCCCCTACGATGTGGTGGACAGCGCCGCCATGCGGCAGCTGAACCGGGAGGTGGCCGAGAAGACCCTGGTGCTGCTGAAGAACAGGGACGGCATCCTGCCCCTCGACAAGAGCAAGCTCAAATGCGTGGGCGTCATCGGCCCCAACGCCAACAACCGCAAGGCCCTGGTGGGCAACTACGAGGGCACCGCCTCCCGGTACGTCACCGTCCTGGAGGGCATCCAGGACTACCTGGGGGACGACGTCCGGGTCATGTACTCCGAGGGCTGCCACCTGTATCTGGACCGCTTCTCCAACATCGCCCAGGCCGACGACCGCTTTGCCGAGGCCCGGGCCGTCTGCGACGAGAGCGACGTGGTCATCCTCTGCCTGGGCCTGGACGCGGGCCTGGAGGGCGAGGAGGGCGACAAGGGCAACCAGTTCGCCAGCGGCGACAAGCCCAACATCCAGCTCCCCGGCCGCCAGCAGGCCCTGCTGGAGCTGGCCCTGGACAGCGGCAAGCCCGTCGTCGTGGTCCTGGTCACCGGCAGCGCCCTGGCCGTCAACACCGCCGACGAGCGGGCGGACGCCGTGCTCCTGGCCATGTACCCCGGCGCCCAGGGCGGCGCCGCCGTGGCAAGAGCCCTCTTCGGGGAGGTCTCTCCCCAGGGCAAGCTGCCCATCACTTTCTACCGTTCCGATGAGGAGCTCCCCGCATTCACTGACTACAGCATGAAGGGGCGCACTTATCGTTATATGGAGCGGGAGGCCCTGTACCCCTTCGGGTACGGCCTGAGCTACACCCGGTTCCTTTTGGGGCCTGCCGCCGTCAGCAGCCGGACGATCGCCGGGGCGGGCGTCGATGTGACGCTCACCGTGGAGAACGCCGGGGCCATGGCGGGGACCGAGACCGTCCAGGTCTACGTCAAGGCCCAGCGCCCGGGCACGCCCAACGCCCAGCTGAAAGCCCTCGCCAAGATCGCCCTCCGGCCCGGTGAGCGCGGCACTGTCACGCTGCACCTGCCCCTGGAGGCCTTCGCCCTCTGCGGCGAGGACGGGACGGCTGCGGTGGAGGAGGGGGAGTACGCCCTGTACGTGGGCGAGTCCCAGCCCGACGCGCGCAGCGCCGTCCTTACCGGCAGCGCGCCCCAGAAGCTGACCGTATCTGCGGACAGGAGGTGGGTCACTGAAGATTGATCACTTGCGTCCGTCCGCCAGCCCGGCCCGGTGCCGGCTGGCCGGCACCTCTCTTTTTGCGGAGCAAAAAGAAACCCTCTGACCCCGGCGAGTTCCAAAATTTCAAGAGAAGGGAGAACACATCGTATGCCTACGTCCACCCAGTCCAAGCCGGTGAAGCTGAAGACCCATGAAGAGAAGCAGGGCTTCGCGTACCACATGCGCCGGTATTGGCAGCTCTACGCCCTCATGGTGATCCCGGTCGTGTACTACATCGTCATCCGGTATCTGCCCATGATCGGCAACGTCATCGCGTTCCGCCGCTACCGCGCCGGCAGCAGCATCCTGGGCGACGAGTTCGTCGGCCTCCGGTACGTCAAGCAGTTCATCAACGACACCAACTTCCGCAAGGCGTTCCGGAACACCCTGCTGCTGAACTTCAAGTACCTGATCGTCAGCTTCCCCCTGACCCTGATCTTCGCGCTCCTGCTCAACGAGATCAAGAACGCCCCCTGGAAGAAGTTCGTGCAGACGGTCTCCTATCTGCCCCACTTCATCTCCATGGTCATCCTGGCCGGCATGGTCCGCGAGATCGTGTCCACCAGCGGCCCCATCAACCAGCTCATCGTCTCCATGGGCGGCACCGCCACCTCCTTCATCTCCCTGCCTGAGTGGTTCACCACCATCTTCGTGGTGTCCGGCGTGTGGCAGGGCATCGGCTGGGGCTCCATCATGTACCTGGCCGCTATGTCCGGCATCAGCCCGGAGCTTTATGAGGCCGCCGATATCGACGGCGCCAACAAGTTCCAGCAGTGCCTGCACGTCACCATCCCCGGCATCCTGCCCACCGTCAGTACCCTGCTGGTGCTGAACATCGGCCAGCTCTGCGGCTCCGGCGCCTTCGAGAAGGTCTTCCTGCTCTACAGCCCCACCACCTATGAGACCGCCGATATCATCGCCACCTACGTGTACCGCATGGGTATCCAATCCGGTAACTACAGCTACTCCACCGCCATCGGCCTCTTCCAGGGCCTCATCAACCTGATCCTGCTGATGACCGCCAACCAGGTATCCAAGCGGCTGACCGGCAGCGCGTTGTATTAAGAAGGGAGGAGAAGAAAAATGGCATCCGCTAAGATCAAGCAGTCCAACGCCTACCGGGTGTTCACGGTCTGCAACACCGTCCTGATGGCGCTCATCAGCGCCGTGATGCTGTACCCCTTCATCTATCTGATCGCCCAGTCCTTCTCCTCCGCCGCGGCCATCAACGCCGGCGAGGTGGGGCTCCTCCCTGTAGACTTCAACGTGGACACCTACAAGAACATCCTGGCCGGCGGTGAGTTCGTCCGCTACTACGGCAACACCATCGTCTACTCCGTGCTCGGTACCGCCCTGGCCCTGCTGCTCTCCTCCATGCTGGCCTACCCCCTGAGCAAGGTGGAGCTGAAGGGCAACAAGATCATCGGGCCCCTGATCATCTTCACCATGTACTTCGGCGGCGGCATGATCCCCAGCTACGTGGTCATGATCACCCTGGGCCTGCGCGACACCGTGGCCGGCTTCCTGTTCCCGGGCCTGATCTCCACCTACTACGTCATCCTCATGCGCTCTTTCTTCGCCACCATCCCCAAGGAGCTGGAGGAGGCCGGCGAGATGGACGGCCTGAACAAGATCGGCGTGTTCTTCCGCATCGCCCTGCCCCTGTCCATGCCCATCATGGCCACCATGGCCCTGTTCTATCTGGTCCAGTACTGGAACGACTGGTTTGACGCGTTCCTGTATCTGGATACCAAGACCAAGATCCCCGTGGCCCTGCACCTGCGCAACCTCATCAGCACCGCGGCCAACGCCGAGGACGCCGGCGACTCCATCCAGGTGGCCGCCAACATCAAGTCCTGCGCCATGGTCCTGACCGCGGCCCCCATCATCTGCGTCTATCCCTTCATCCAGAAGTACTTCGTCCAGGGCATGATGCTGGGCGGCGTCAAGGGCTGATGCCCCTGGCCTTCTGAAGGAAAGACCCCATTCCACACCCGTTTGTTTCTCCGTCTCCGGGCGGGACCCGCCCGGGGCGGGGACAAAAATAATCATCATTGGAGGTAAAACGATGAAAACCAGCAAGAAACTTCTCAGCATGCTCCTGGCGCTGGTCATGCTTCTGAGCCTGGTCGCCTGCGGCGGCGGCAACAGCGGCAGCAGCAACAGCGGCAACAGCGGCAACAGCGGCAACAGCGGCGGCAGCAGCAACAGCAGCGCCAACAACGGCGGCGGCGAGGAGCAGGCTCCCGCTCCCGGCGACGTGGACAACGGCGACGGCACCTTCTACAACGAGGAGCTGGGCTACACCTACGGCGCCACCTTCAAGTCCGACGAGCCCCTCACCTACACCATCATGTTCAACGACAATGACGCCTATCCCATCAAGGACAGCTGGAAGACCGACGGTATCTTCAAGACCATCACTGACATGACCAATGTCAGCCTGGATCTGAACGAGGTCAACAACGCCAGCTACGGCGAGAAGGTGGGCCTGCTCATCAACGCCGGCACCGCCCCCTACATCATCCCCAAGATGTACGGCGACGCCCAGTACGTCAACGGCGGCGGCATCGTGGCCGTGTCCGACTGGGTCCAGTATATGCCCAACTACACCGGCATGATCGACAAGTACGATCTGCAGGCCGACGTGGACCTGAACCGCCAGGCCGACGGCAAGTATTACCGCCTGGAGGGCCTGAAGGAGACCGCTCTGCAGGACTACTCCCTGCTCATCCGCAAGGACCTCTTCGACGCGGCCGGCTATGACGTGACCGAGCTGGAGAAGACCTGGACCTGGGAGGACTTCGCCGAGGTCCTGAAGGGCGTCAAGGAGTACATGGTGTCCCAGGGCATCATCGGCGCCAACGACTACATCTGGTCCGACCGTTGGTGCGGCGCCACCTCCGGTTACGGCACCGGCGGCTACCTGCTCCGCCTGATCGCCCACAGCTACGGCATCGAGTGCACCTGGTCCGCGGGCAACCTGACCTACAACGCCGACCTGTACTATGACGAGGCCGCCGACGAGTTCAAGATGTCCGCCGGCACCGACGAGTTCAAGCAGATGCTGAAGGTCGTCCAGGGCATGGTCAAGGACGGCATCCTGGATCCCGAGACCTGGACTCAGGACGACACCGTGGCCGACAGCAAGTTCTACACCGGCAAGACCGCCCTCATCGGCACCAACCGCTCCATGCTGGTCGCGCAGGACGAGGCCGTGGCCGAGCAGCTGGGCGCCGGCAACTACGAGCTCTATGAGATCCTGCTGCCCATGGGCACCACCAGCTATCAGGACGACAACTCCCGCAAGGAGTGCGGCGTCTGCATCTCCTCCTCCGCTCTGAACGACATGAGCGAGAGCGAGTTCATCCGCCTCATGCGCTTCGTTGACTGGCTGTTCTACTCCGACGAGGCCCTGACCATGACCAAGTGGGGCGTCGAGGGCGAGACCTACACCGTGGATGCCGATGGCAACTACAGCCTGACTCCCGGCTACTACTGCGGCGGCCTGACCATCCCCCAGACCAGCGACGACCAGGTCGATATGCGTATCGAGCTGGGCTACGCCGGCGGCAACTACATGTACTCCGGCAGCCGCGAGCTGCTGGCCAGCGCCTTCTCCGCCGACCTGCGCGACTTCTATGACCGCATGGCCGAGTACCGCACCCTGCGTCCCCAGGCCCCCGCTGTGCCTCTGGAGGAGGACGACAGCGAGATGGTCAATATGTGGGGCGCCGGCTTCAAGACCGAGCTGGAGACCTGGATCCTGCGCTTCTGCATGAACCAGGACGGCTATCAGGATATCGACGCCAAGTGGGATGAGTTCCAGGCTGCTCTGCAGGGCCAGAACGCCCAGAACATCATCGACATGTACAACAACGCTTATCAGGCCAGCAAGTAATCACCCGGTAAAACCGTAGAGACCTGACAATCAGCGGGGCGGACGCTTCTGCGTCCGCCCCGTCTCTGCTTGGAGGCCTTTGGAAAAACGCTGAAAAAACTGGGAAAAAGCCCGGTTTGCGGTGTGCTTTTCGGCGGAAAAACCGTTGCCAAGGATTGCTTTGTAGGCTATAATGATGCGAACTGTCAGAGAAAAGATGATGATAGGCGGAGGCCGTTCCTCTGCGGGGCGGAGGGCCGGCCTGTGCCTATCAGTGACACCATGGAGGACATCACATGGAAGTATATCCCCTCTGCCGGGACTGGACGTTCTGGCTGGACGACACCGGGAGCACGGAGCTGGACCGGGACCGGGCGGTCTGGCAGCCGGTGCCCATCCCCCACGACTGGATGATCTGGAGCACCAGGGGCTTTTATGCTGACGGCACCGGCTGGTACCGCCGGGTGCTGAGCGGCGAAGAAATGGAACGTGCGTTTCACGTGAAACATTCCGGGGACCGCACCGCCCTCTTTTTTGAGGGGGCCTACATGGACACCGCGGTCTTTGTCAACGGGACCCTGGCCGGGGAGTGGAAGTACGGCTATACCTCCTTCCACTTCGACGTGACGGAGCTGCTCACCGGGGGCGAGAACGAGGTGCTGGTCCGCTGTGTGCTGCGCCACCCCAACTCCCGCTGGTACGCGGGGGCGGGGCTCTACCGGCCGGTGGAGCTGTGGCGGATGCCGGCGACCCATCTGGTGCCCCAGGGGCTGTACGTGGCCGCCCGGGAGCGGCTCAACGGCAGCTGGACCGTGGCGGCCTCCACCGAGATCGGGCTGTGGGAGCCGGAGGACGTCCACGACTGTAAGGTGGAGTTCCGGGTCCTGGCCCGGGAGGGCAACCGCCTGGCCCGCCGCCGGGAGTGGGCGGAGGACGCCGCCGTGCTATCGGAGGAGGAGACGGAGACCTACGCCCGGGACGAGAAGGTGATCGGCTCCGTGTCCGTGGAGCTGGAGCTGCCCACGGCCCACATATGGGACCTGGGGGACGGCTACTGCTACCGCCTGGAGGTGAGCTTGCTCCGGAACGGGCAGGAGGTGGACGCCCTGTCCACCACCTTCGGCTGCCGGACCGTGGAGCTGGAGCCGGAGGAGGGGCTGCTGCTGAACCACCGGAAGGTGGTGCTCCACGGCGCGGGGATGCACCACGACCTGGGCTGCCTGGGCACGGCGTTCAACCGCTGCGCCGCCAGGAGGCAGCTGGAAATTCTCCGGGACATGGGCGTTAACGCCATCCGCACCGGCCACACCGTCCCCGCCAGGGAGCTGCTGGAGCTGACGGACGAGATGGGGATGCTGGTGGTGGACGAGTCCTTTGACTGCTGGTACCGGGGCAAGAACCGGTACGACTACGGCCGGTTCTTCGCGGACTGGCACCGGCGGGACATCGCCGCCTGGGTCCGCCGGGACCGGAACCACCCCAGCGTGCTCCTGTGGAGCATCGGAAATGAGATCTACGACACCCACGCCGACGGGAAGAAGGGCGCGGCCATCACCGGAGAGCTGATGGAGGAGGTGCTGGTCCACGACCCCCTGGGCAACGCCCTGCCCACGTTCGCCTCCAACTACCTGCCCTGGGAGAACACCCAGAAGGCGGCGGACGTCATCAAGGTGGTGGGCTACAACTACGGCGAGCGCATCTACGCCCAGCACCACGCCGCCCACCCGGACTGGGTGATCTACGGCAGCGAGACCGGGTCCATCGTCCAGAGCCGGGGGGTGTACCACTTCCCCCGAAGCAAGCCCCTGCTGGTGGACGACGACCTCCAGTGCTCCAGCCTGGGCAACAGCCGGACCAGCTGGGGGGCCCCGGACATCGACTTCTGCCTGAACGCCGACCGGGAGAGCCCCTTCACCCTGGGGCAGTTCCTCTGGACCGGCTTTGACTACATCGGGGAGCCCACCCCCTACCACACCAAGAGCAGCTACTTCGGCCAGGTGGACACGGCGGGCTTCCCCAAAGATTCCTTCTACCACTATCAGGCGGGGTGGACGGACTGGCAGCAGAAGCCCATGGTCCACGTCTTCCCCTACTGGGATTTCAATGAGGGACAGCTCATCGACGTCTGCGCGGTGTCCAACGCCCCGGCGGTGGAGCTGTGGGTCAACGGCGTCAGCCAGGGGCGGCGGGAGCTGCCCGGGGACGGCCCTACCCGCTGCGCCGTGTGGCAGGTCCCCTATTGCCCCGGCTCCCTGCGGGCCGCGGCCTATGACGGGGATGGGAACATCATCGCGGAGGACGTGGAGAACTCCTTCGGGGATGCGGCGGCGCTGGCGCTGGCCTGCGATCGGACGTCCCTGGCGGGAGACGGAAAGGACCTGACATTCCTCACCGTCACCGCACTGGATCAGGACGGCCATGAGGTGAAGAACGCCAACAACCGGATCACCGTCACCGTAGGCGGGTCCGGGCAGCTGCTGGGCCTGGACAACGGCGACAGCGCCGATTTCGAGCCCTACAAGACCACCAGCCGCCGCCTGTTCTCCGGCAAGCTGCTGGCGGTGGTGGCCGGAGGAAAGGGCCAGGGGCCCGTCACCGTGGAGGTCACCTCCCCCGGACTGGCCCCGGCGCGGCTCACGCTGGAGACGGAGCCCTTCGACGGAGAGGCCGTGGTTTATCCGGCGCTGCTGCCGCCGGTGGAGGACGGTACCGTGCCGGTGCGGAAGATCGAGCTCACCGCCCGGCGGCGGGAGCTGACGGCGGAGGAGCCCAGCGTGGAGGTGACCGCCGCGGTGCGCCCGGCGGGCGCGGGGGACTACCCCCTGGAGTGGCGGCTCACCGACGACGGCGGCGTCACGGTGCCCTACGCCAAGCTGGAGGTGCTGGACGGACGCCGGGTCCGGGTGACGGGCCTGGGCGACGGGCCTTTCCGGGTCCGGTGCGGCTGCGCCAACGGCGGGGACCACCTCCAGGTGCTGTCTCAGCTGGAGATGAACGTGACAGGGATGGGCCGGATGTACCCGGACCCCTACGGCTTTATCTCCGGGAGTCTCTACGGCCCCAGCTTCGGGGACGTGGGCAACGGCAACGAGCGGGGCGTGTCCATGTCCCGCACCGGGCAGAGCTGGGTGGCCTATGAGCACCTGGACTTCGGCCCCGGCGGGTCCGACACCGTGACCATCCCCATCTTCGAGCTGGCCGGGGCGGCCACGCCCATCCGATTCTGGAGGGGCGTGCCCTACGCTGAGGGGAGCCGGATGATCGGGGAGCGGGTGTACCACAAGCCCACCCGCTGGAACGTGTACAACCCGGAGACGTTCACCCTGGACGAGAAGCTCACCGGGGTGGAGACCTTCGGTATCGAATTGCAGAGCAAGGTCCACATCAAGGGCTTTACCTTCCACCGGGCCAGCCGGGCCTGGGACACCCTGGCGGCGGCGGAGTGCGACATGATCTACGGAGACAGCTACCAAAAGAGCGCCGGGGGGGTGCTGGACATCGGGAACAACGTGTCCCTGGTGTTCCGGGGCCTGGACTTCGGCCAGGCGGGCTGCCGGGGAATCGTCATCCGGGGCCGCACGGGGCTGGAGAACAACTCCATCCACATCTGCTTCAGCCGGGACGGCGTGGAGCAGCGGCGGATCGTGGAGTTTACGAGACAAGAGGACTGGGGCGGGCAGACCTTCGCCCTGGAGCCGGTGCGCGGGGTCCAGGACGTGACGTTCCTGTTCCTGCCCGGCAGCCGGTTCGACTTCAAGGACTTCCGCTTCCTGCCGGGGGCGGAGGAGAAAGAGCCGTGACGGCCCCGGGCGGAGAGCAGCGGCGCATCTACGCCGACCACGCCGCCACCGCGCCGCTGCGGCCGGAGGCCCTGACGGCCATGGAGCCCTATCTGCACGAGCGGTTCGGCAATCCCTCCGGGCAGTACCGGCTGGGGCTGGAGGCCCGGCGGGGGGTGGAGCTGGCGAGGCGGAGGATCGCGGCCTGCCTGGGCTGCCGCAGTGAGGAGATCTACTTCACCTCCGGCGGCAGCGAGGGCAACACCTGGGCGGTGTGGAACGCGGCGCTGGCGGGGGGCACCATCCTCACCACGCCCATCGAGCACCACTCCCTGCTGAACGCCTGCCGGGCCATGGAGCCCCTGGGGCTGCGGACGGAGCTGCTGCCGGTGGACGGCGCGGGCCGGGTGGACCCGGCGGCGCTCCGGGAACGGCTGGGGCGGACGGCCCCAAGGCTGGTGTCCGTCCAGTGGGCCAACAACGAGGTGGGGACGGTGCAGGACATGGCCGCCATCGCCGCGGCCTGCCGGGAGCGGGGCATACCGCTCCACAGCGACGGGGTGCAGGCGGCGGGACATCTCCCTCTGGACCTGACCGGGATCGACTATCTCACCGCCTCGGCCCACAAGTTCGGCGGGCCCAAGGGGATCGGGTTCCTGTACGCCCGGCGGGGCGCGGCGCTGCGGCCCCTCATCTGCGGCGGGAACCAGGAGTCGGGCCGCCGGGGCGGCACGGAGAACGCGGCCTCCATCGCGGGTATGGCCGCGGCTTTGGAGGCGGCGGTCAGGGAGCTGCCGGACCGGGCGGCGGCACTCCGGCAGATGGCGGCGGAGTTCTGCGGTGTGCTCCGGGCCGGGTGTCCGGAGGCGCGGTTCCACAGCGGGCCGGAGGGCCTGCCGGGGCTGGTGAGCGTCACCGTCCCCGGGCGGAAGGCGGAGGAGCTGGTATACCGCATGGACATGGCGGGGGTGTGCGTCTCCGCCGGGGCGGCCTGCGACAGCGGCGGGACGCCGGAGCCCTCCCACGTGCTGACGGCCCTGGGCCTCAGCGCTGGGGACGCGGTGTGTACCATCCGGCTGTCCTTCGGTCCCGCCAATGAGGCGGGAGACGGCGGAGAAGCTGCCTGGCGATTACTAAAAGTGATATCTGCTTGCTGATATACTGATTGCTATTGACTTTGTGCGCTTTTTCAGCGAGAAGAATGTATCGTTACCGTGCGGCCGATGCAGGAATCGCAGAATTGCGGTAGCGAGAGTAAAGTTCTTTTTGATACTTTTTCTTTCAAGAAAAAGTATGATTACCCGTGCGCCGAGGGCGCGGAGGAAAAATCATCATGGACTACACGAAATGCTGGCTGGAATATCCCCTGATCCGCTCCACGGAGGGGCGGACGCTGACGCTTCGGAACCTGATGGAGGGCCCCGTGGGGGCCAGCGCCGGGAAGGAGCTGGCGCTGGGGCTGAAGGGGCTGTACGGGATGGCCCTGGCGGAGAGCGGCGGAGAGGCGGATATCACCCTGTCCGTGGACGCCGCCCTGCCCGCCGGAGGGTACGCCCTCCACGCTGCCGGAGGACGGGCCGCCATCCGGGGCGGCGACGGGGCCGGGGCGCTGTACGGCGTGTTCGCCCTGCTGCGGGAATTGCAGCAGGCCTGGTGCGGCTGGGACGAGCTGGAGCTGGACCAGGAGAAAGCGCCGTCCAACGACCTGCGGCTCCTGGACCACTGGGACAACCTGGAGGGGGATATCGAGCGGGGCTACTCCGGACAGTCCTTCTTCTTCAAGAATAACCAGGTGCTGGTGGGGCAGCGGACCGTGGACTATGCCCGCATGGCCGCGTCGGTGGGCATCAACGGCGTGGTGCTCAACAACGTCAACGTCCACCGGGCCGCCGTGGAGCTCATCAGCCAGCGGTACTACGGGCCCCTGCGGCAGATCCAGGAGATCCTGGCCGCCTACGGCATCCGGATGTACCTGTCCGTCAACTTCGCCGCGCCCATGTACCTGGGCGGGCTGGAGACGGCGGACCCCTTCGACGAGGGGGTCCAGCGCTGGTGGCGGGAGAAGGCCGGGGAGATCTGGGCCAGCCTGCCGGGGCTGGGCGGCTTCCTGGTCAAGGCCGACTCCGAGGGACAGCCGGGTCCCCACGCCTACGGCAGGGACCAGGCCGACGGGGCAAATCTGCTGGCCGACGCCATCGCCCCCTACGGCGGACGGGTCATCTGGCGGTGCTTCGTCTACAACTGCCAGCAGGACTGGCGGGACCGAGTTACGGACCGGGCCAGGGCCGGGTACGACAACTTCATGCCCCTGGACGGCAAGTTCCGGGACAACGTCACCCTGCAGATCAAGAACGGTCCCATGGACTTCCAGGTCCGGGAGCCGGTGAGCCCCCTCTTCGGCGGGCTGCGGCACACCAACCGCATTTTGGAGGTGCAGGTGGCCCAGGAGTACACCGGCCAGCAGCGGCACGTGTGCTACCTCATCCCCTGGTTCAAGGAGATTTTGGACACCGACCTGAAGTGCCGGGAGGGAGACAGCCGGGTGGCGTCCCTCATCGCCGGGCCCAGGCAGGGCATGGCGGCGGTGGCCAACACCGGCGACGACGAGAACTGGACCGGTCACGACATGGCCGCCGCCAATCTGTACGGCTTCGGGCGGCTGAGCTATGACACCACCCTCTCCGCGGAGGAGATCGCCCGGGAGTGGCTGCGGCAGACCTACGGCCAGAGCCCGGAGGTGGAGAAAACGCTGCTCCAGATCCTCATGGAGTCCTGGCACACCTACGAGAAGTACAACGCGCCCCTGGGCATCGGCTGGATGGTGAATCCCCATCTGCACTACGGGCCCAGCGTGGACGGGTACGAGTACTCCAAGTGGGGCACCTACCACCGGGCGGACCGCAACGGCATCGGCGTGGACCGCACGGCCCGGGGCACCAACTACTGTGGCCAGTACGCCCCGGCCCTGGCGGCGGAGTACGCCAGCCTGGAGACCTGCCCGGAGGAGCTGGTGCTGTTCTTCCACCATCTGCCCTACACCCATGTGCTGAAAAGCGGGCTGACGGTCATCCAGCATATCTACGACACCCACTTCGAGGGGGCCGATGACGCGGAGCGGTTCCTGCGCATGGTGGAGTCCCTGGAGGGCAAGCTGCCGGAGGACGCGTACCGGCGGATGCATCCCCGGTTCGTCCATCAGGCAGAGCACGCCAGGGAGTGGCGGGATGTGATCAACAGCTACTTCTTCCGGCTCAGCGGCATCCCGGACGACAAGGGGCGGAGGATTTACTGATGAAAATAGACGCCCCGCAGCCCAGGGAAAGGGCTGTGGGGCGGCATGTGATAAAATTACAGCGGATCAATCCTCTTCCGGTTCCTCTTCCTCCTCGTCCACATAGTACCGGCTGTTCAGCTTCCGGTACTCCGAGGGCGTGCAGCCCATCTGCTTCTTGAAGATGCGGTTGAAGGTGGCCAGGGAGTTGAAGCCGGAGCGCATGGACACCTCCGTCACCGACAGCGCCTCGTCCGCCAGAAGGCTCTGGGCGTAGAGAATGCGGCGGTTGGTGACGTAGTTGTGGACCGTGGTGCCGGTGAGCTCCCGGAAGAGGCGGGCGAAGTGGTATTTGCTGAACCCCGCCTGCTCGGAGACCTGCTCCAGGGTCAGGTTCTCGGTGCAGTGGCTGTTGATGTAGTCGCACACCGAGACGAACCGGTCCGCGTACTCCTGCTGCTTGGGCGGGGCCAGGCTCTGGAATTTCTCCATGTTCACCGCGTACCGGCCGATCAGCACCAGAAAGTGGACCAGCAGCGCGCAGATCTCCGCGTCCCGGAACACCTCCGTCTCGCTGTTGTACTCCACCTCGATGTGGCGCAGCAGGTCCACCAGCTCTCCGGTGAGGGTGGGCATGGCGGCGGCGGTCAGCAGGCAGTAGGGCTGGATGAGGGAGAGGACAAAGACCAGGTCCGGGAGCTTTTCAAAGAAGCTGGTCTGGAAATCCAGGATATACCGGACGCCGGTGCGGGGGGCCCGGATGGAGTGGAGCTCGCTGGAGGCGATGATCAGCACGTCCCCCGGCGCCAGGGACAGGGTCTGGTCCGCCACCGTCACCTCGTAGCCGTTGACCAGGGGGGCGATGATCTCCCCCGGCAGGTGCCAGTGAGGCGGGTAGTCCTCATCCGCCTCGTTGCGGTAGAAGCGGACGATGGAGGAGCTGCGGAAATTGACGGTCTCCCGCATACCGTGGAGGCTCTCGATCATGGTATCTCCTTGCTGTTTCCCGCGTATTTTTCACGGTTTCCGGTTGCGGCGGGGAACGGTTTCATGCTATAATAGCCGCGAGGCGGTGAGGTACGATCTCACTGTGAAAGGCCGGTGACGGCCTCAAAGAGCTGGTCTGTGCCGGGGAACAGCTCCTGGGAGCTCTTTTTGCTCTGGAAGATGGCCCGGCGGGCCAGCCAGGCGGTGCGGGTGAAGCCCTCCGCCTGGAAGGGGACGCACATCTGCTCCCAGTTCTCCCACTCGTAGCCGCTGCCCTCCTCGCCGGCAGGCAGGGCGCCGTCCAGGTACTGGAGCACGCCGGTGGCGTACTGGAACCGGTCCGGGCGGTCCAGGAGGAACAGGTAGCACTGGGCGGTCTGGAGCTCCGCCACCAGTTTGGTCACGTTGCCGTAGTTGTCCTCAAAGCCCGGGTCCGAGGTGTCCATGTCGAAGTCGATGACGAACTGGGAGACGTTCACCAGCACCTGGCCGTCGCCGTTCTCATCCCTGCCCAGCCGCTCCAGGGCGGTGCGCACGGCCAGCTCCTCCTCCTCGGAGAGGTGGGAGACGCCCACCCAGCTGACGCGGTAGTCCGGCTCCGGGGGCCGGGGCTGGAGGTACCGGGTGTAGAGGAAGAGAAAGACGACGCCGGCGGCCAGGGCGATCCACCCCCAGTTGTAGGACAGCCAGTGGCCGAAGGAGCGGTATTTGCCAAAGGATCTCACAAGGACATACCTCCTGTGGAAAAGGATAGAACGACCTGCCTCCGCCCTCCCGGCGGGGGAGAGAGAAGGAGAAGGACGATCATGTTTGAAGGATTATGGCGCGGCATGGGGAACGAGGACAGGGGCGGCCGCAGGAAGAACGGGTTCATGCGGTTCCTGGAGCTCATCGGGGACAACCTGGGGCGGTTCCTGGCCTGCAACTTCTTCTGCATCGTGAGCCTGATCCCCGCTGTGGCGGGCATCCTGTGGGGGCTGGGGCAGAACAACTTCGTGGCGATCCTGCTGGCCGGGATGCTGGGCGGGGCCGTCTTCGGGCCCTTCTACGGGGCCATGGTGGACGGGATGCTCTACGCTGTCCGGGACGTGCCCGGCGGCTGGGGCCGCAAGTACCTCCACGCCCTGAAACGGGACTGGAAGGACTGCCTCATCCCCGGCGCGGTGCTGGGGGCGCTGGGGGCGCTGCTGGTCACGGAGGCGGTCATCGTCACCCTGGGCGGGAGCCTGCCGGGGATGATGTACTTCAGCTCCGCCGTGGCCATCGTGGTGGTCATGGCGGTATATACCTACTTCTGGCCCCAGCGGGTGTTCGCGGACCTGACCATGGTCCAGACCTTCCGCAACAGCTTCTTCATGTGTATGGCCCACCCGGTGACCGCGCTGAAAGCCGTGCTGCTCCAGGGGATCTACTGGGCGATCATCATACTGCTGCTGCCCCACTCCACGCTGCTGCTGCCGCTGTTCGGGCTGTGGATGCCCGGGCTCATGGGCCTGGTGGTGATCTATCCCCAGCTCAACGTGGACTTCCTCATCGAGGAGCGGCTGGGGGACGGCGAGGACGAGGAAGATGAGGAGGAAGAGGAATGAATTTCGGACTGATCTATGACCTGCTGTTCGCCCTGGCGGGGTGCTACGTGATCTCCCTCTACGCCAAGGTGAGCGCCAGCGGGGACCTGAACGACATCAAGCTCCTGCTGCCCAAGAAGCTGAAGGCCGAGGAGTGCCTGGACGCCGCCGGATTTTTGGCACGGATCAAGCCCTGGATGCTGGCGTTTAGCGCCGCGGTGATCCTCACCGGGGCGGTGGGAGCCGCGGAGGACATGGGCCTGGGCCTGCCCCACGTGGCCTACCAGGGGATGCTGGGCCTGTGCCTGCTGGCGGCGGTGATGCTGGTCCTCCAGCTCCGTAAGGCCGGCGACGAGTTCTGGGACCTGGAGGAGGAAGAGGAGAAGCCCCGGCCTCCCCGCCGCCGGCTGGGCGGCCGCAAGCGCTGACAGGGTACGTCCATTATACCCGACACGGGCACAGGAAAGCAAGAGCGGCCACGAATTTTTTCCATCCTTTTTCTTGAAAGAAAAAGGATCAAAAAGAACTTTATCTTCGCTACCAAGGCGCTGCGATCCCCACGCTTTCCGCACGGTAACGAGACATGGTTCTCATTGAAGAAGAATACTATCAGGACTCCGGCGGCCCGAGGGGCTGCGTGAGATAGGAATGTGCCGTCAGGCACAGGAAAGGATGAAACAGCATGAATCAACAGCAGTGGAAGAACCTGGAGGCCGTGGTGGCCCAGACCAATACCGACCTGCCCGTGGGGCTCATCGTGGACAGCCCCTGGATGCCCGGCTATTGCGGCATCGGCAACATCGACTTCTTCGCCCGGCCCGAGGTGTGGATGAACGCCTATAAAAAGATCAAGGCCGACTTCCCGGAGGTGACCTTCCTCCCCGACTGGTGGAACGAGTTCGGCATGGCCACCGAGCCCAGCGGCTTCGGGTGCAAGTTCGACTTCTATGACGACAACCTGCCCACCGTCCACCACATCATCGAGGACACCGACGACGAGGTCATCGATACCCTCACCGCCCCGGACCCCCGGAAGAACGGCCTCATGCCCCTGCTGCTGAACCTCCAGCGGTACGCCCAGCCCAGGATGCAGGAGATGGGCGAGGACTTCTATATCGTCAGCACCCGTGGGCCCTTGACCATCGCCTCCCACCTGATGGAGCTGACGGAGCTGCTGGTGGGCATCAAGATCGACGGCGACGCCATCCACAAGATCTTGAAGGTCACCACCCAGCTGTGCAAGAGCTGGCTGGAGGCCCAGCTGGACAACGTGAAGACCGCCAAGGGCATCCTGGTGCTGGACGACGTCAGCGGGTTCCTGAATAATGAGGACTATCAGGAGTTCGCGCACCCCTACATCAAGGAGATCTTCGGGGCTTTCCCCGGCCTGATGCACCTGTTCCACAACGACACCGATAATGATATCATTGTGCCCTACATCGAGGACCTGGGAGTGGATATCTTCAACTTCACCCACAAGAAGGATATTGGCGCGGTGAAGCAGAAGCTGGGCAAGAAGGTAGTCCTGCTGGGCAACGTGCCGCCCATGTCCCTGGTGCGGGAGAGCGAGGAGACCGTGTACGCCCAGACCCAGGAGGTCATCGGCAAGTACATCGCCGCCAACGGCGGCGACCACCACGGCCTGCTGGTGAGCACCGGCGGCGGGATGCCTATGGGCGCTACCTATGAGAAGACCCGGGCGCTGATCAAGGCGGCCCGGGAGTATCCGATTGGCTGACCGGAAGCTGCGGGGAGGGGGAAGCAAGATGCTTCCCCCTCCCCTTTTGTTCGTTATTTCGGGTAGTTGTCTGCCACTGCGCGCCGTTTCCGGGTGAGAGGAAACGGATCATACTATTTTCCCGCTAGAAGTATCCTTCGTTACCGTGCGGGAAATGTAGGTATCGCAGCGCTTTGAGAGCGGTATTATACTGTTCTTCAATTAAAACCACATATCGTTACCGTGTGAGAAATCTCGGAATGGCAACGCTTTGGTAGCGATATTAAAGTTCTTTTTGATACTTTTTCTTTCAAGAAAAAGTATTACCGCTTGGCCATGTAGTCCTCGATATCCTCGATGCTTCTGGGGGTGACCACGGACAGGTTCTCGCAGCCGTCCTCGGTGATGAGGCAGTTGTCCTCCAAGCGGAAGCCGATGCCCCACTCCTCGTGGTAGATGCCCACGTCGATGCAGAACACCATGCCGGGCTCGATGAGCCGCTTGCCGCCCTCCACGTCCACCAGGTCGTGGACGTCGTAGCCCACGTGGTGGGAGCCGCCGTGCCACATGTAGGTGCCGATATCCTCAAACCTGTCGCAGACCCCGGCGTCCTTCAGCTGCAGGAAGTTGTACTCCCGGATCTCCTGGTCCACCCGGTACATGGGGACGCCGGGCTTGAGGGTGGCGAACATGTGGTTGGAGGTGTTGTAGGCGCAGTTGTACAGCAGCCGCTGCCTCTCGTTGTACTTGCCGTTGACGGGCCAGCCCCGGGACACGTCGTTGATCTCGTTGTCCCAGCAGGCGCCCACGTCGTTGAGGACCATATCGCCGTCGTGGGCCTGGCCCCGGTAGCCGTAGTAGTGGATGCAGAAGTTGTTCTTGCCCGCGGAGATGATGGAGGGGAAGCCGGGGACCAGCACGCCCCGCTGGGCCAGGGCGTAGTCGTACTCCGCCTTGTACTGGTACTCATACATGCCGTCCCTGGACGCCCGCATCATGGCCAGGATGCCGTCCCGGGTGATGGTCTCGGCGTAGCGCATGGCCTCAATCTCGCAGGGCTTCTTGATGGTCCGCTGGCGGCGGATCAGATGGTTCACGTTCTCCACATGGATGCCGGGGTAGTACTGCCGCAGCCAGGCGGCCATGCGGAAGGCGGGACGGACGGGCTGCTCCGCGGCGCTCTTCCGCTCAAAATCCAGATACACGGTGGTGATGCCGTCGGACAGGAGCCGCTCCAGGAAGGGGACAAAGGAGAAGTTGGGGCGGATATCCGAAATGCCGGACAGCGCCTCTGTCTCCGCGGGGGTGAACCGCTTGCCGGTCCAGCGCTCCGCCATCGGGTCAGAGGGCAGCATGAAGAGCATCTCCTGGGTGCCGTGGCTGTCCTTCACAGCGGCGAAGACGCCGTCCGCCTGCTCCACGCCGGTGTAGTAGACGAAGGAGCGGTCCGCGAAAAAGGGGTAATCCTCGTCCCCCGTCTTCCGGGGCGCGTGTCCGCTGAAGAGCAGGAGCACACTGCCGGGCGTCAGGGAGAGGTACAGAGTGTGGCGGTTTTCCTGGTGAAATGTTTTTTCCATATATGAGTTACCTCCATGTGATGATTCCGTTGAGGACGGTGCCGCACATTGTGATTGACATTTCTTACGGGTTTCATTATAATGAATTTCATCCAAGAGTCAACAGCAATTTTTCCGCTGCCGCAGCCAAAATACCTCCGCGGCGGCCGGGCCGGACGGGACATATGGGGGCAAAAAGCGCCCCGCCGGTTTTGGAACGGCGTCCCCGGCGGCCGGAAACCCTTGGATTTCACGGATATGAAACACCCGGCGCTCCCGGAGCGGCGGAAGGAGGGAGCGCCATGACGGACAGGGAGAGGGTCAGGCAGGATATCGAGGCGCTGTATCTGGGCAACCTGGGGACGGTGGAGTTCGACCTGGAGCTTCCCCGGAGGGGAAAAAACGGTTCGGCCATCCGCTGGCACTCGGACAATCCCGCCTTTCTGGACGACGGGGGACACGTCACCCGCCCCGCCTTCGGCCGGGGGAACCGGGAGGTCACCCTCACCGCGCAGTTCACCTGTGGGGACTGCACGGAGGAAAAGGCGTACCGGGTCACCGTTCTGGAGGCCAACAACCTGATCGAGGTGACGGAGATCTATCCCATCTCCCTCTCCGCCGTCTGCGGGGAAACGGCCTGTCTGCCCAGCGCCTCGGCGGTGCGGACCAGGGACGGGCGGGTCATCGCCCAGCCATTGGAGTGGGACGGCGGCCTGGAGCACACCTGGGAGCAGGCCGGGGTGTATGAGGTGCGCGGAAAGGTGAAGGGCACCCGGATTTCCGTCGCCGGCCAGGTGCGGGTCACGGACGCGCCGGAGGCGGCGGCCCTGCCCGAAATTGCGGCGGAGAGCTGCGGCGGCAGCGCCGTGCTTCTGGAGGGCAGCGACTTCTACGACGCTCAGGAGCGGATGCACACCTACCTGCTGCACATCGACCCGGACCAGTGGCTGTACAACTTCCGCCGAGCGGCGGGGCTGCCGGACCGGGGCGCGCCGGAGATGACCGGCTGGGACTCCCCACAGGGCCTCCTGCGGGGCCACAGCACGGGGCACTGCCTGTCCGCGCTGGCTCTGTGCTTCCGCGCCACGGGGGACGAGGCCATCCGGGAGAAGGCGGCGTACATGGTGGACGCGCTCAAGGAGTGCCAGGACGCTTTCGCCGCCCAGGAGGGGTATCACCCCGGCTTCCTCAGCGCCTACTCCGAGGAGCAGTTCGACCTGCTGGAGGTATATACTCCTTATCCCAAGATCTGGGCCCCCTACTACACCTTACATAAGCTGCTGGCGGGACTTCTGGACCTGTACAGGCTGGCGGAGCTGGAGAAGGCCCTGGAGATCGCGGAGGGCATCGGCGGCTGGGTCCACGCCCGGCTCTCCCGGCTGGGTCACGCCCAGCGGGTGAAGATGTGGAGCATCTACATCGCCGGGGAGTACGGCGGGATGAACGAGGCCCTGGCGGAGCTGTACCGCCTGACGGGGAAAACGGCCTACCTGGAGGCCGCCAAATATTTTGACAACGACCGGCTGCTCTATCCCCTCTCCCAGGGCGTGGACGCCCTGGACGGGATGCACGCCAACCAGCATATCCCTCAGATCGTGGGCGCTATGAAGCTGTACGAGGTCACCGGGGAGCGCCGGTACTACGAGGACGCGGAGCGGTTCTGGCAGGAGGTGGTGGGCTCCCATATGTACGCCGTGGGCGGCGTGGGAGAGAGCGAGATGTTCCATGAGGCGGGCAGCATCGGGCGGCTTCTGACCAAGAGTACCACCGAGAGCTGCGCCTCCTACAATATGCTCAAGCTCACCGCGGCGCTGTACCGGTTCCGCCCGGACGCGGCCTACATGGACTACTACGAGCGGGCGGTGACCAACCACATCCTGTCCTCCTGTGACCACCGCCCCACCGGCGGGAGCACCTATTTCCTCTCCATGCGTCCCAGGGCGGTGAAGGACTTCGACCTCACCGAGAACAGCTGTTGCCACGGCACCGGGCTGGAGAGCCATTTCAAATACGCGGAGAACATCTATTTTACTGGGAAAGACTGCGTCTATATAAATCTTTTCATCCCCTCCCGCCTGCGGCTGGAGGAGGAGGGACTGACGCTCACTATGCGGACCGGGGAGTCTGACCCCGGCGCGGTCCATATCACCGTGGAGGCGGACCGAAGTCTCCGTAAGGAGCTCCGCATCCGCTGTCCCTCCTGGGCCGGGGGCAGGGCCGCTGTCCGCGTGGACGGCGCGCCGTATGACGCCCCGCTTTGCGGCGGCTATCTGGTGGTCAGCCGGGAGTGGATGGGGAGGACTGAGATTGCGGTGGATTTCCCCTGCTGCCTCCGGTACGAGCCCGCGCCCGACAGGCCGGAGCGCTTCACCGTCCACTACGGCCCCTACGTGCTGGCCGCGCTGACGGAGAGCCCTGAGCGCCTCCGCTTGAGCGGGGAGGACCCGGAGGCCGCCTTTGCGCGGGAACCTGATCGGCCCCTGGCCTTCCGCTGCCGGGAGAACGGCGTGCGCTTCATCCCCCTGGAGAAGGTGTGGAGGGAGGAGCACCAGGTCTACCTGGCCAGATATTGAAATTCTGCTGTCCCATGCGGGCGGCGGTGTGCCGCCTGCGTTTACAAGATTTTATTTTGGAGGTAATCTACCATGCCTAACGCCTATTTTACCATCGCCCGGCCGGAGAACGACCCCTTCAAGGGTTATCTGCCCGGCAGCCCCGAGCGGGCCGAGCTGAAGGCCGAGCTTGCCAAGCAGTCCGGTGAGGTGGTCAAGATCCCCCTGATCATCGGCGGGAAAGAGGTCTGGACCGAGAAGACCATCCAGGTCACCATGCCCCACGAACACCACCACGTCATCGCCGAGTGCTGCATGGCCGGGGAGAAGGAGCTGAAGATGGCCATTGACGCCGCCCTGGCCGCCAAGGACGCCTGGGAGGACCTGCCCTGGGAGCACCGCTCCGCCATCTTCCTGAAGGCCGCCGACATGATCACCGGCCCCTACCGGAAGGTCCTCAACGCCGCCACCATGCTGGGCCAGTCCAAGACCGTGTTCCAGTCTGAGATCGACATTGCCGAGCTGGCCGACTTCCTCCGCTTCGGCGTGTGGAGCGCCCAGGAGATCTTCAAGGACCAGCCCGCCAGCATCGACGGCCTGTGGAACCGTCAGGACTACCGGCCTCTGGACGGCTTCATCTGCGCCATCTCCCCCTTCAACTTTACCTCCATCGGCGGCAACCTGCCCACCGCCCCCGTCATCGTGGGCAACGTCTCCGTGTGGAAGCCCTCCCGCACCGCCGTCCTGTCCAACTACTACTACATGAAGCTCCTCCAGTGGTGCGGCCTGCCCGCCGGCGTCATCAACTTCGTGCCCTGCGCCGGCAGCGATATGTCCAAGTACGTGGTCAGCCACCCCAAGATGGCCGGCTTCCACTTCACCGGCTCCACCGCCGTGTTCCAGAGCGTGTGGAAGCAGGTGGGCGAGAATATCGCCTCCTACGCCAACTACCCCCGCCTGGTGGGCGAGACCGGCGGCAAGGACTTCATCTTCGCCTATAAGGACGCCGACATCGAGCCCCTGGTGGCCGCCATCGTCCGGGGCTCCTTCGAGTACCAGGGCCAGAAGTGCTCCGCCTGCTCCCGGGCCTTCGTCCCCGCCAGCATCTGGCCCGTGGTGGAGAAGCGCCTGAAGGAGCAGACCGCCACCATCAAGGTGGGCGACGTCCGGGAGTTCGACACCTTCATGGCCGCCGTCATCGACCAGGCCTCCTTCGAGACCTGCAAGGGCTACATCGACCGGGCCGCCGCCTCCCCGGACTGCGAGTTCGTCACCGGCGGCACCTACGACGACAGCAAGGGCTGGTTCGTGCAGCCCACCATCATCCGCTGCAAGACGCCCACCTATGAGTCCATGGTGAAGGAGATCTTCGGGCCCATCGTGTCCATCTACGTCTACGACGACGACAAGCTGGACGAGACCCTGGCCATCTGCGACAGCGCCTCCCCCTATGCCCTCACCGGTGCCATCTTCGCCCAGGACCGGCAGGTCATCGCCAAGATGGAGAAGGCCCTGCGCAACTCCTCCGGCAACTTCTACATCAACGACAAATGCACTGGCGCCATCGTGGGCCAGCAGCCCTTCGGCGGCGCCCGGGCCTCCGGCACCAACGACAAGGCCGGCACCAGCCTGAACATGATCCGCTGGGTCAGCGCCCACTCGGTGAAGGAGTCCTTCTGCCCCTCCTCCGCCATCGTGTATCCCTACATGGCGGAGAAATAATCGGAACGACCGGGAATCTGTTGCGGCCGGCAGCATTGCGCTGCCGGCCGTTTTTTGCGCGCTTTTTCCCGGAGAAAAGCGTCAAAAGGGGTCTTCTCAAAAACGGTCAACGGGGATATCATACATTTGACCAAGCAGTCAACGGAGGTGACCCATGAACGAAAAATTCTTTTCTCTGCCGCCGGAGAAACAGCAGGCCATCATCAACGCGGGCTACCGGGTGTTCTCCCGGAATGCCTATCGGAACAGCCCCATGAGCGAGATCGCCGCGGAGGCCGGGATCAGCAAGTCCCTGCTGTTCCACTACTTCCGCAACAAGCGTGAGCTGTATCTCTACCTGTGGGACCGGTGCGCCCAGATCACGATTGAGGTGCTGACGAAATACGGCTGCTACAGCCAGCAGGGCCTCTTTGAGAGCATGGAGCGGGGGATGCGGGCCAAGATGGAGATCATCCGCCAGTCTCCCGACATGGCCAACTTCACCATCCGGGCGTTCTATGAGAAGGACGCCGACATCTGCGCCGCCGTTCAGGAGAGCTACCACCGGTACTTCAATTTCAAAGCGGACCAGTTCCGCGTCAACCTGGACCCGGCCCAGTTCATCCCCGGCCTGGATATCCCCATGATGTACCGGGAGATGTACTGGGCCTCGGAGGGCTACCTGTGGGAGATGGTCCAGCGGGGGGACGTGGACATGGAGCAGATGGAGCGGGACTTCACCGGGCTCCTGGCGTTCTGGAAGAGCATCTATCTGAGAAAGGAGTGAGGGACACGTGTACGCCATCGAGACGCGGGACCTGACCAAATTCTACGGCAAGGCCAGGGGCATCCGGCAGGTCAGCCTGACGGTGGAGCGGGGCGAGTGCTTCGGCTTCATCGGTCCCAACGGCGCCGGGAAGTCCACCACCATCCGGACCCTCCTGGGGCTCATCCGCCCCAGCGGCGGGACGGCGGAGGTGCTGGGGCTGGAGATCGGGAGGGACCGGGAGAAGATCCTCGCCCGGGTGGGCTACCTGCCCTCCGAGGCGGTGTTCTGGCCCGGGATGCGGGTGCGGGAGGTGCTGGAGCTGTCCGCCGGGCTGCGGCGGAGGGACTGCCGGAAGGAGGCGGACCGCCTGTGTGAGCGGCTGCGGCTGGACCCCTCCCGGAGGGTGGACCAGCTGTCCTTCGGCAGCCGGAAGAAGGCCGCCATCGTCTGCGCCCTTCAGCACGAGCCGGAGCTGCTGATCCTGGACGAGCCCACGGGGGGCCTGGACCCGCTGATGCAGCGGGAGTTCTTCGCCATCCTACGGGAGCGGAACCGGGACGGGGCCACGGTGTTCCTGTCCAGCCACATCCTCTCGGAGGTCCAGCACCACTGCTCCCGTGCCGCCATCCTCCGGGAGGGGCGGGTCATCGCCTGCGGCAGCGTGGAGGACCTGGCCCGGACCAGCGCCCGGCGGGTCAGCTTCCGGGGCCGGGCCGGGGTGGAGGCCCTGGGCGGCGTGCGGGATTTGCGGGTGTCGGAGGAGGGCGCGGACTTCCTGTACAGCGGCGGCGTGAGGGAGCTGCTGGCCGTCCTGGCCGCGGGGGATATCCGGGACCTGTCCATCTCCGAGCCGGACCTGGAGGAGATATTCCTCCACTACTACCAGGAGGGAGGTGAGCGGACATGACCATCGTCAGGCATGAGCTGCGGCGGGGACGGGCCGCCCTGGCCGTCTGGACCCTCTCTATTGGGGGCCTGCTGGCGGTCTGCGTGTTCCTGTTCCCGGAGATCAAGGGCGAGATGGATGCGGTGGGGAATGTGTTCGCCTCCATGGGCAGCTTCACCGCCGCCTTCGGGATGGACCGGCTGGACTTCGGCGCCTTCCTGGGCTTCTACGCCGTCGAGTGTGGGAACGTGCTGGGGCTGGGCGGGGCGCTGTTTGCCGCCCTCCTGGGTGGGAACGCCCTGTCCAAGGAGGAGCGGGACGGGACGGCGGAATTTTTGCTGACCCACCCGGTGTCCAGGGCGCGGGTGGCCACGGAAAAGCTGGCGGCGGTCCTGGCGCAGATCGCTGCCATGAGCCTGGTCATCCTGGGGCTGGCCCTGCTGTCCGCGTGGGCCATCGGCGAGGAGATCCCCTGGCGGGTGCTCTTGCTGATGCACCTGGCCTATTTCCTGCTCCAGGTGGAGCTGGCGGGGATCTGCTTCGGCATTTCTGCGTTCCTGCGCCGGGGCGGGACCGGGACCGGGCTGGGGCTGGCCGCCCTGCTGTATGTGTTGAACCTGATCGCCAACATGACCGGGCAGGTGGAGTTTCTCAAGTACATCACGCCCTTCGGCTACTGCGAGGGCGCGGATATCGTCGCCAACGGTGTGCTGAACGCGGGACGGGTGGCGATGGGGATGGTGTTCGCCGTTGTCGGGGTCGCGGCGGCCTATGTCCGGTATTGCGGTAAGGATATTCGCTGAAGTGCGGATGCTGCAATTTTCCCTGGCACAGGACTTTTTGTCCTATGCCAGGGAAAATTTTTTATCTGGTTTCAGGTGTCCAGGCACACATTTCCGTGTCGCGCATAAAATGGAGAAACCAGAAAGGAGGCCGATCTGTGGAGCATCCCTATCCCCCCGGAGATATCGACGACCTGATCTATCAGGATGAGTGGACTGCCAGCGAGCGATGAGCCGGTGCGGACTGTGGGAAAAGGTTTTTCCCACAGTCTAATACTATTCTCTCATTGAAAGTGCACTTCGTTACCGTGCGGAACATGTAGGAATCGCAACGCTTTGAGAGCGAAGATAAAGTTCTTTTTGATACTTTTTCTTTCAAGAAAAAGTATCATGCTTTTACGGAAAAGAATCGGGCCGGACGCCTTTTGGCGTCCGGCCACTGCGCGGATACGGTTTCAAAAAAGTTCCTACGGTTCGGCCCGGCAGATGATGCCGCCGCCTGCCACCGCGTCCCCCTGGTAGGCCACCAGGGACTGGCCCTCGGTGACCGCCCGCTGGGGCTGGTCAAAGACCATCCGCACCCGGCCGTCTCCCTCCGGGTACAGGACGCCCGAGGCCTCGGTCTGGCTGTAGCGGGTCTTGGCGGTGACGGGGATGGGGCCCTCCTGGGGCGGCAGGGACACCCAGTTGAACGACTCCGCCCAGACGGTGCGGCTGTACAGGTCCACCTCGTCCCCCAGCACCACGGCGTTGGAGGCGGCTTCCTTCCGCACCACGTAGAGGGGGCGGCCGCCGCTGACGCCAAGGCCCCGGCGCTGGCCGGTGGTGTAGCATGGCAGGCCCCTGTGGCGGCCCAGCACCCGGCCCGCCGTGTCCACGAAGTCACCGGGCACCAACTCCGCCCCGCCGTAGCGCCGCAGAAAGGCGGTGTAGTCCCCGTCGGGGACGAAGCAGATATCCTGGCTGTCCGGCTTGCGGGCGTTGACCAGGCCCCGCTCCTCCGCCAGAGCGCGGACCGCCGGTTTCTCATAGCCGCCCACCGGCAGCAGCAGGCGGCTGAGCTGGGACTGGGTCAGGGGGTACAGTACATAGCTCTGGTCCTTCCGCCGGTCCAGGCCCCGGAGGAGCCGCCAGCGGCCCAGAGCGCGGTCATAGTCCACCCGGGCGTAGTGGCCGGTGGCGATGCAGGGGATATCCAGCTCGTCCGCCCGGCGGAGCAGGGCGGTGAACTTGATATGCCGGTTGCACTGGATGCAGGGGTTGGGGGTCCGGCCCGCCAGGTAGCAGCGGACGAAGTCGTCCATCACCTCCCGGCGGAACAGGTCCTTGAAGTTGAACACATAGAAGTCCATCCCCAGCCGGTGGGCTACGCTGCGGGCGTCCTCCACGTCCTCCAGGGAGCAGCACCCGCGCTCCCGGCTCTGTCCGATGTCCTCGTTGTCGTAGAGGTGCAGGGTGCAGCCCACCGGCTCATAGCCCGCCTCCCGGAGCAACACAGCCGCGGCGGCGCTGTCCACGCCGCCGCTCATTCCGACCAGGACTCTCTTGTTTTCCATAGTGTCTCCTTGTTGATGCGCGAGCCGCACGGTGTTGGATTGGCCATCACCGTGCGGAAAGACGGGTATCGCAGCGCCTTCGCGGCGGGAGTAAAGTTCTTCAGCGTGTCAGAAAGCCTCGCAGAGTTTCGCGCCGCGCACGGCGCGAAATAAAGTCAAATCGGTTTTTCCGGCGGCGTGTACGTCGGAAAAACACTTTGCGCGGAGCGAGCGTCGAACGGGGCCAACGGCCCCGTGAGGCGCAGAGCGCAGCGAAGCCTATTGTCGGAAAAGGCCGCAGGCCTTTTTCGACAGTCCAGGTCAATCCAGATATTTTTGGGTAAACGCCTGCTTGGGGAGGGCGTCGGAGAGCTCCACCAGGATGGGGTTGAAGCCGCCGCCGTCCGCCACGGTGTAGGCATTGAGCTTCTGGGCCCGCTCCCGCCGGTTGGGCAGGGATACGGTGACGGTGGTCCCCTCCCCCTCCCGGGAGGTGAGGATCAGGCGCCCGCCGTGCTCCCCGGCGATCCTCCGGCAGATGGGCAGGCCCAGCCCCAGGCCGTGGGGCAGGCCGTCCAGCAGGGGGGGATGCAGATAGCGCTCAAAGACCGTCTCCATCGCCTCCGCAGGGATCCCGCGGCCGGTGTCGGAGACGGCCAGCTCCACCCACCTTTGGTCCACCCGGACCTCCACGCTGACCCTGCCGCCCTTCGGGGTGTACTTGAAGGCGTTCGACAGCAGGTTCAGCAGCAGGCGCTTGATCCGTTCGGCGTCCACCGAGATGATATGTCCGCTCTTGTCGCTGCAAAACGTCAGCTCCAGGCCCGCCAGCTCCGCCGGAGCCTCCGCCTGCCGGACCACATCCCGGCAGATCCCCACGATGTCGTCGTTGCTGAGCCTGGCCTGGCTGGGCGCGTCCAGATCCACCGCGTCCGATAGATTGTTGGTCAGCCGCAGGATGCGGTAGTAGCTCTGGCAGAGGATCGCCGCGTTCATATCCAGACCTTCGTCCCCGTCCCGGGCCTCCGCCGGGGCGATGCGCTCCAGCGCGCTGTGGATGTTGCCCAGGGAGTACCGCAGCTGGCTGGACACCTGCCGCAGGACCTCCTCTACGCTGCCCTCTCTTTGTTTCTCTTCATCCGTCATGCTCGTCACCTCCAATTCTGATACTTTTTCTTGAAAGAAAAAGTATCAAAAAGAACTTTCATATCGCTACCAAAGCGTTGCGATCCCGATATTTCCCGCACGGTAACGATAGATGGGTTTCATTGAATAGTACGACATAGTTCTCTTGTAGGGACCGGCCTTCATGGAACAGACGGCGCAAAGCGCCTGTGAATGCAGGTCCCGGGTAACAGGGCTGCTGCGCATACCGATGAGATTTCTTCATGTTCGGGCATCGTTATTCTGTGCATGACCGGGGAAAAACGGCCTGGGAAATTGCGGCAGCCCCGCGGAAATCGCGGACGGGCGTGGCAACCTTCCGAGAATCCTTTTCCTATGATACCAAAATTTTGTCGAAATTACAACAAAATCTTCTCTGAGCCAAAATTTCCGCAAAAAACACTTTTCATTTGAAAAAAGGCGGTGTATAATACCCGCAGTTTCCCAATATATTTGAGAGGAGTTTTTATTATGAGCATCAAAGTTGGCATCAATGGGTTTGGCCGCATCGGCCGCATGGTCTTCCGCGCCAGCGTGAACCACCCCGAGATCGAGGTCGTGGGCATCAACGATCTGTGCCCCGCCGATTACCTGGCCTATATGCTGAAGTATGATACCATGCACGGCGCGTTCCAGGGCGAGGTCTCCGCCACCGAGGACAGCATCGTCGTCAACGGCAAGGCCATCCCCATCTATGCCAAGCGCAACCCCGCCGAGATCCCCTGGGGCCAGATCGGCGCTGAGTACGTCGTCGAGTCCACCGGCCTGTTCCTGACCAAGGAGAAGGCCCAGGCCCACATCGACGCCGGCGCCAAGAAGGTCATCATGTCCGCTCCCTCCAAGGACGACACCCCCATGTTCGTCTGCGGCGTGAACCTGGATAAGTACACCCCCGACATGACCTTCGTCTCCAACGCCTCCTGCACCACCAACTGCCTGGCCCCCATCGCCAAGGTCCTCAACGACAACTTCGGCATCAAGGAAGG
>CANQCS010000003.1 GCA_947589745.1 uncultured Oscillospiraceae bacterium | reverse complement strand
CGGGTCTTCCGGACCTACGACAAGCTCAACAACGTGGTCCAGGAGAACGTCCACGGCATCCGGGTGGTGAAGAGCTTCGTCCGGGAGGACAAGGAGGTGGAGAAGTTCACCTCCATCTCCGACTCCATCTACAGGGACTTCTGCAAGGCCGAGAAGATCCTGGCCTTCAACAACCCCATCATGCAGACCTGCATCTACGGGTGCATCCTGGCCATCTCCTGGTTCGGCTCCAAGATGGTCATCGCCTCCGGCAACAATCCCGATCTGGGCCTGTCCACCGGCGAGTTGAGCTCCATGTTCACCTACACCACCCAGGTGCTCTCCTCCCTCATGATGCTCTCCATGGTCTACGTCATGATGATCATGAGCCGCGCGCCGCTTCGGCGTACCTACGAGATCCTCACCGAGGAGCCGGACCTGGTGAGCCCCCCGGACCCGGTGACAGAGGTCCACGACGGCTCCATCGACTTTGAGAACGTCAGCTTCAAATACTCCGCCAAGGCCAAAAACATGGCCCTCCGGGACGTGGACCTGCACATCCCCTCCGGCGCCACCGTGGGCATCCTGGGCGGCACCGGCTCCAGCAAATCCACCCTGGTCCAGCTGATCCCCCGGCTCTACGACGTGACCGAGGGGACGCTGAAGGTGGGCGGCGTGGACGTGCGGGACTACGACCTGACGGCCCTGCGGGACGCCGTGGCCATGGTGCTCCAGAAAAACGAGCTCTTCTCCGGCACCATCAAGGAGAACCTGCGCTGGGGCAACGCGGAGGCCACGGACGAGGAGATCCAGCACGCCTGCCAGCTGGCCTGCGCCGACGAGTTCATCCAGGGCTTCCCCAAGGGCTACGACACCTACATTGAGCAGGGCGGCACCAACGTCTCCGGCGGCCAGAAGCAGCGGCTCTGCATCGCCCGGGCCCTCTTGAAGAAGCCGAAGATCCTCATCCTTGACGACTCCACCTCCGCGGTGGACACCAAGACCGACGCCATGATCCGCAAGGCCTTCGCCGAGGAGATCCCCAACACCACCAAGCTCATCATCGCCCAGCGTGTGGCCAGCGTCCAGGACGCGGACCTGATCCTCATTATGGACGGCGGCGCCGTCGCCGCCATGGGCACCCATGAGGAGCTCTTGAAGACCTCCTCCATCTACCAGGAGGTCTATTCGTCCCAGGTGAAAGGAGGCGAGGACTGATGCCCCCTGTCAGACCCCGCGGGGATGGCCGGAAGGCCCGGAACCCGAAAAAGACGCTTCTGCGGCTGTTAAGCTACATGAGGAAGTACATCCCCATCCTTGTGCTGGTGCTGATCTGCATCGGCGTCACCGCCTACGCCCAGACCCGCAGCTCCACCGCCTTGGGCAACCTGGTGGACGACTACCTGCTGCCCATGGTGGCCTCCGGCCAGGCGGACTTCGCCGCCATCGGGCAGTTCCTCCTGCATCTGGCGGCCGTGCTGGTACTAGGCGTCTTCTGCGCCTGGCTCTATAACTTCCTGATGGTTTCCGTGGCCCAGGGCACTCAGAAGGTCATCCGGGACGAGATGTTCGCCAAGATGCAGAAGCTGCCCCTCCGGTACTTCGACCAGAACACCGCCGGCAACATCATGTCCCGCTACACCAGCGACATCGACACCCTGCGGCAGATGGTTTCCCAGTCCATCCCCCAGTGCGCCTCCTCCATCATCACCCTCGTCGTGGTCTCGGTGAAGCTGATCACCACCTCCTGGATCCTGTGCCTCGTCATGGTATTCACGGTGTTTGTGATCGTGCGGGTCACCACCTTTGTGGTGGGCCGCTCCGGCAAGTACTTCCTCCAGCAGCAGCAGGCGCTGGGCAAGGTCAACGGCTACGTGGAGGAGCTCATCAATGGCCAGCGGGTGGTGAAGGTCTTCAACCACGAGGAGACCTGCAAGGAGGAGTTCGACCAGCTCAACGAGGAGCTGTGCCAGAACGCCTACACCGCCGGCAAGTATGCCAACGCCATGGGCCCCATCAACAACAACCTGGGTTACGTCCAGTACGCCGTCCTGGCCGTGGTGGGCGGCCTCCTGGTGGTGCTCTCCGGTAACAAGCTCCTGCAGCTGGGCGCCCTCATGAACTTCATGATCCTCTCCCGCACCTTCAACATGCCCATCGCCCAGATCAGCAACCAGCTGAACGCCATCGTGCTGGCTCTCGCCGGCGCGGAGCGCATCTTCGACCTGATGGACGAGGAGCCGGAGGCGGACAACGGCTATGTCACCCTGGTCAATGCGGAGATCAGCCCCGACGGCACCGTCACCGAGTCCGAGAAGCGCACCGGCCACTGGGCCTGGAGGCACCCCCACAAGGCCGACGGCACCGTCACCTACACCGAGCTGAAGGGCGACATCGTCATGGACCAGGTGGACTTCAGCTATGTGCCGGATAAGCAGATCCTCTACGATATCTCCCTCTACGCCAAGCCCGGCCAGAAGCTGGCCTTCGTGGGCGCCACCGGCGCGGGGAAGACCACCATCACCAACCTTATCAATCGCTTCTACGATATCGAGGACGGCAAGATCCGCTACGACGGCATCAACATCAACAAGATCAAAAAGCCGGACCTGCGCCGCTCCCTGGGCGTGGTGCTCCAGGACGTGAACCT
Organism: uncultured Oscillospiraceae bacterium; assembly: GCA_947589745.1. Classification (GTDB taxonomy): domain Bacteria; phylum Bacillota; class Clostridia; order Oscillospirales; family Oscillospiraceae; genus Pelethomonas. The sequence goes on along the minus strand of CANQCS010000003.1, from coordinate 114,791 downwards.
CTTCACCGGCACGGTGATGGAGAACATCCGCTACGGGAAGCTGGACGCCACGGACGAGGAGTGCATCGCGGCGGCGAAGCTGGCCAACGCCCACGACTTCATCACCCGCCTGCCCGAGGGCTACGACACCATGCTCACCAACAACGGCGCCCGCCTGAGCCAGGGCCAGCGGCAGCTGATCTCCATCGCCCGGGCCGCCGTGGCCGACCCCCCGGTGATGATCCTGGACGAGGCCACCAGCTCCATCGACACCCGCACCGAGCGCCTGGTCCAGCAGGGCATGGACCGCCTGATGGAGGGCCGCACGGTCTTCGTCATCGCCCACAGGCTCTCCACGGTCATGAACTCCAACGCCATTATGGTCCTGGACCACGGCCACATCATCGAGCGCGGCACTCATGAGCAGCTGATTGCCCAGAAGGGCACCTACTATCAGCTCTACACAGGGGCATTTGAATTAGAATAATCGGGAGGGGGCTCCGCCCCCTCCCACCTCTTTTTCATGTCGCAGTTCCACTGCGCCCCCTGGCCTACTTTTCCCCCACGGGAAAAGTAGGCAAAAGCGTGCTCAAGAAAACCAGGAATGGTTTTCTTGAGAATCTTTCCTTATTTTTTGTTTGGTTTTGCGCTCGCCCTGTGGTTGGTTTGGTCTAAACCGGGCCTGGTTCCCGTGTATGGAGCGAAGCGGCTACTTTAGTATGTCCCCAAGGAGATCCTGCTGCGGCGCAAGTTTCGCCGCTTGGGGCGGCGAAACCAGAACATTGGTTGCGCTGGTCGTTTTTTACGTTGACGGACTGCGTTCTGCTCCGTTCCACTACGCACAGGACAGATTTCCGTATACGGCTCGAAACGAAACATCTATCAATTGCGTAGTGGAACGGAGCAACCGGCAGTAAGACTACGGAAAAACCAACACCGCAGTACCGATGAAAGCCTTCTCTGGGTCCTACCCAACCCCCATCTGCCCTTAACCGTCATCCCCGAGGGATTCTTAAGGGGGCGAAAGCCCCCTTAAGCGCACTTTTGGTGACTTTTCCTGCGAGGGAAAAGTCACCCGTCGGGCCGTCCGTAGGACGGCCCTAGGGCTTGGGCCGCCAAAGGCGGCCTAGTGCCAGGGGAGGGCAGGGGCCGGCAGGTCCCTACCAAAACTATCCCTGGGGGCGGAGCCCCCAAAAATATGTTTCAGGTCTGCTTGACAAACCACCCCTATCCATGCTACTATATATCATCATACGATATATCATCTTCCGAAAGGAGAGAGGCCCAATGAGCGATATTCTGGAGGTCAGAGACCTGACAAAGACCTTCCGGCTGTCCGCCAAGCAACAAAAGCTTGAGCGGACAAAACAAAAGCTCCGGGTGGCCGTCAACGGCCTGAGCTTCACCGCCCGGGAGGGCGAAATTTTTGGGCTCCTGGGTCCCAATGGGGCGGGGAAGACCACGACTTTGCGGATGCTGGCCACTCTCATCCGCCCGGACAGCGGCGACACATTTGTGGACGGAAAGAGCATTGTCCGGGAGCCGGACCAGGTACGGCGGCGCATCGGCTTCCTCACCAGCGAGCTGAAGCTGGAGGACTGCTTCACCCCTAATTATCTCTACGACTTCTTTTCTGAGCTCCATCAGGTGGACCGGGCGGTCCGAATAGCCCGCAAGGAAGACATCTTCACACGCTTTGGCATTGACCGCTTTGCGGAGGTCAAGGTGGCGGACCTGTCCACCGGCATGAAGCAGAAGGTATCCCTGGCCGTGTCCCTGGTCCACGACCCGGAGATCATCATCTTCGACGAGCCCACCAACGGCCTGGACGTGCTGACGGCCAGGGTGGTGACGGATTTCCTGGAGGAACTGCGGGACCGGGGCAGGACCGTCATCGTCTCCACACATATCTTCAGTCTGGTGGAGAAGCTCTGCGACCGGGTCGGCATCCTCATCGACGGGAGGATGGTCCAGTGCGATACCCTGGCCAATATCACCCGGGGCGAGAGCCTGGAGGACCGGTTCTTCGCCATCTACAAGGAAACGGCAGGTGAGATGGAATGAGAAGCAGCGTCTTTACCATTATGAAAAAGGAGCTGGCCCGGTTCTTCGGCGACCGAAGGCTGATGGTCAGTATCCTCATGCCCGGCATCCTGATCTATGTGGTGTACACCTTCATGGGCAGCGCCATGGGGGATCTGTTCTCTGTGGACGAGGACTATGTGCCCACCATCCAGGCCGCAGCGCTGCCGGACTCCATAGCAGCCTTGACCCAAGCCGCGGGTCTGCCGACAGAGCCATGCCAGGACATTCAGGCCGCGAAAGAGGAAGTGACGGCCCAGGAGTTGGACCTGCTGCTGGTGTTTTCGGAGGAGTTCGACCGGGAGGTGGCGGCGTATGAGGCAGGTTCCGGGCAGGCCGCGCCCAACGTGGAGGTCTACTACAACTCCGCCTCCGCTGCGTCACAGACGGCCTACATGACGGTCACGTCCCTGCTGGACGCCTACGAGTCCGGCCTTGCCAACAAGTTCGATGTGAACGCCGGGGTGGACTGCGACCTGGCCACGGAGGAGGACACGGCGGGCAGCATCTTCGCCATGCTGCTGCCTATGCTGTTGATGACGTTCCTATATTCGGGGTGCTCGTCGGTGGCGCCGGAGTCCATCGCGGGGGAGAAGGAGCGGGGCACCATCGCCACCATGCTTATCACCCCCATCCGCCGGGGCGATATCGCGGTGGGGAAAATCCTGGCCCTGGCGATAGTGGCGCTGCTGTCCGGCGCGTCCAGCGCCCTGGGCACCATCCTGGCCCTGCCCAGGCTGATGGGCGGCGCTATGGAGGGCATCTCCACGAATATCTACAGCATGAGGGACTATCTGCTGCTGGCGGTGGTGATCCTGTCCACCGTGCTGGTGCTGGTGACGGTCATCTCCATCCTCTCGGCCTTTGCCAAGACGGTGAAGGAGGCCCAGAGCTATGCCACGCCCCTGATGGTGCTGGTGATGCTGCTGGGGGTGTCCGGCATGTTTGGCGGCGGAGCCAGCCGGAACCTGGCAGTCTACTGCATCCCGCTGTATAACAGCGTCCAGTGCATGAGCGGGGTGTTTTCCTTCACCGTCATGCCCGCCGCCGTGGCGGTGACGGCAGGGGTGAATGGGGCGTTCACCCTGCTGGGGGTGTTTGTTCTGGCGAAAATGTTCAACAGTGAAAAGATTATTTTCTCCCGATAAGAAGCTGGGGGTGTGGGGGCTCCGCCCCCACCAGGGCTGATGCGCACCCCCCCGATGGGTGCACCCCTGGGTTACTTTTCCCTTGCAGGAAAAGTAACCAAAAGTGCACTCAAGAAAACCGAGGTTTTCTTGAGAATCTTTCCTTATTATTTGTTTAGTTTTGCGCTCGCCCTTTGGCTGGTTTTGTCTAAACCGGGCCGGGTCCCGTGTATGGGGCGAAGCGGCTGTTTGAGTATGATCTCAAGGGGATTGAAGCGCTGGTGCGGGGACTCATTGGGTGCGTTGGTCGTTTTATGCTTGTCCGACTGCGTCCTGCTCCGTTCCACTACGCACAGGATAGATTTCCGTCTACGGACTCGACAAGTACCGCGCCCTCAATTGCGTAGTGGAACGGAGCAACCGGCAGTCGGACTACGGAAAAACAAAACAGCACCCCCGATGAAAGCTTTCCCTGGCCACTAGTTCCACCATCCATCTGCCCTTAACGCCCTTCCCACACGGAGGGGATTCTCAAGGGGGCCAAAGCCCCCTTGAGCAATTTTTTGGTTACTTTTTGTTTGCACAAAAAGTAACCCAGGGTGCGCGGCGGAGCTGCGGCTAGAAAAAAGGTGGTAGGGGCCGGAGGCCCCTACTTGATTTGCACTGTGGGGCTGCGCCCCCCTGCCCCCCCCCAGGCGGGGTAGTGCTCTGCCCGTCCGGAGGACAAAAAGAGAGGGACCTTTCGGTCCCTCTCTTTTTGGGCTACCGGTCCTCCCGGAAGTAGGAGAGCCCCAGGTTGGCCGGCGGCTGCTTGTCCTTGTTGTTCCGCATACTGGAAACAATAAGGACGATAACCGTTACCACGTAGGGTAAAATTTTATACAGCTGCGTGGGGATGAACGGGATCACCAGCCGCAGGTACAGGATCATCAGCGCACCGAAGAGCACCGAGCCCCAGATGGCGGACATGGGACGCCACATGCAGAAAATGACCAGCGCCACGGCCAGCCAGCCGACACCGCTGAGGCCCTCGTGGTTCCACACGCACCCGGCGATGGTGGTGATGTACACCATGCCGCCCACGGCGGAGATACCGCCGCCGATGACGGTGGCCAGGTACTTGTTGCGGGTGACGTTGATGCCCGCCGCGTCCGCCGTGGCGGGGGACTCGCCCACCGCCCGGAGGTACAGGCCCGACCGGGTCTTGCCCAGATACCAGAACATGACCGCCGCCAGGAGGATGCCCAGGTAGAAGAAAATGCTGTGGGCAAAGAGCAGGCTGCCCACCACCGGGATGTTCCGCAGGGCGGCGGGGAAGGGGGAGTTGGCGAAGTAGCCCTTGAGGGCATTGCCGATGGAGATGTAGCCGCCCTCGCTGACCCGCATATACTCGCCCACGAACTGGCCGATGCCGGTGCCGAAGATGGCCAGGGCCAGGCCCGTCACGTTCTGGTTGGTCCGGAGGGTGATGGTGAGAAAGCTGAAGATGAGGGAGGCGACCGCCCCGGCCAGAAAGGCGCAGGCGATGGCGATGATCACCGCCAGATAGCCGTTGGCGCTGGCCCCCACGGCCTTCTCGTAGTAGTACACGCCGCCCAGGCCGACGGCGCCGCCCATGAACATGATGCCCTCCACGCCCAGGTTCAGGTTGCCGGACTTCTCCGTCAGGATCTCTCCCAGGGTGCCGAAGAGCAGCGGCGTGCCGTAGGTGATGGCGGCCACGATCAAAGCGAGGAACATATTCATGACTTCGCCCCCTCCTTATGGCCTTGTTTCCGGAAGATCAGCCGGTAGTTGATGAAAAACTCGCAGCCCAGCATACAGAAGAGCAGGATGCCGGTGATGATGTCGGAGATGGAGGCGGGCACCTGGAGCTTGGTCTGGAGGGTGTCCGCGCCCTTGGAGAGCACCGCCAGCATCAGGGAGATGGCCACCATGGCGAAGGCGTTCAGCTGGCTCAGCCAGGCCACCGTGATGGAGGTGAAGCCCACGCCGTTGGCCACGCCGTCGTACAGGGTGTTGTTGGCGCCGGCGGCCACGATGAAGCCCACCAGGCCGCTGATGGCCCCGGAGATGAACATGGTCCGCATCATGATCCGGCCCACGTTCATGCCCGCGTACCGGGCGGTGTTGACGCTGTCGCCGATGACGGCGATCTCATAGCCCTGCTTGGTGTGGTTCATGTAGATGTGCATGACCACCACCAGCACCAGGACGATGATCCAGCCGCAGTGGACGCCCAACACCTTGGGCAGCCACACGGACTGGTCGAAGTTGGGGATGATCTGGGAGCCGGGACGGCCCTCCCAGGGGCCGCCCTGGAGCCAGCGGACCACGCCGATGATGATGTAGTTCATCATCAGAGTGAAGAGGGTCTCGTTGGTGTTCCACTTGGCCTTGAAGAAGGCGGGGATCAGAGCCCACAGGCCGCCGGCGATGGCACCGGCCAGGCCCATGATGACGATGAGCAGCACGCTGGGCACCCGGCCCACCCAGTAGAGGGCGAAGTAGCTGGCCGCGATGGCCCCGGCGGTGATCTGGCCCTCCGCGCCGATGTTCCAGAACCGCATCTTGAAGCAGGGGGCGATGGCCAGGGCACAGCCCAGCAGGGGAACGGCGATCTTCACCGTCTGCCGGATGGCGGTCTTGGTGCCCAGAGCGCCGGTGATGATGGTGCCGTAGGCGGCGACGGGGTTGGAGCCGTCGGGGAGGGCAATCATCATCACCAGGCCGCCCAGAATGAGCGCCACCAGAATGGAGGCCAGCCGGATGCACCAGGCCTGCCAGCCCGGCATCCCGTCCCGCTTGGCGAGCCGGACGAGAGGTACCTTCTGTTCATACATGGTCCGCCGCCTCCTTTCCGCCGCCGACCCGGGTCATCAGCAGGCCGACCTCCTCCTTGGTGGTGGTGCGGGCGTCCACGATGCCGCTGACCCTGCCGCCGCAGAGGACCAGGATCCGGTCGCACAGCTCCAGCAGCACGTCCAGGTCCTCGCCCACGTAGATGACCGCCACGCCCTTCATCTTCTGTTCGGTGAGTAGGTTGTAGATGGTGTACGACGTGTTGATGTCCAGGCCCCGGACCGCGTAGGCCGTCATCAGCACCGACGGGGCGCTGGCGATCTCGCGGCCCACCAGCACCTTCTGCACGTTGCCGCCGGACATGCGGCGGACGGGGAACTCGGTGCCGGGGGTGACGACCTCCAGCTCCTTCCAGATCTGCATGGCCAGCTCATTGGGGTCCTTCCGGTTGACGAAGGGGCCGCCGCCCTTCTTCCAGGAGCGGAGCATCATGTTGCCGGTCATGCCCATGGAGCCCACCAGGCCCATGCCCAGCCGGTCCTCCGGCACGAAAGCCATGGCCACGCCCGCCTTCCGGATCTGCATGGGCGTCTTGCCCACCAGCTCCGAGGGGGCCTTGCCCTCGGGGGAGTAGGTGATGGAGCCCTGGCAGGGGTAGAGGCCGGAGATAGCCTCCAGCAGCTCCTTCTGCCCGGAGCCGGCGATACCGGCGATGCCCAGGATCTCGCCGCCCATGGCGGTGAAGCTGACGCCGTCCAGCCGCTTGACCCCCTCGCCGTCCACGCAGGTGACGCCCTTCAGCGTCAGCCGCTCCACCGGGTGCTCGTGCCGGGGCCGGTCGATGTTCAGGGTCACCGCATGGCCCACCATCATGTCGGTGAGGGCCTGGGGGTTGGTCTCGCTGGTGTTGACGGTGCCGATGTACTTGCCCTTGCGGAGCACCGCCACCTTGTCGGAGAGGTCCATGACCTCATGGAGCTTGTGGGTGATGATGACGATGGCCTTGCCGTCGGCCCGCATGTTCCGGAGGACGGCAAAGAGCTTGTTCGTCTCCTGGGGCGTCAGCACGGCGGTGGGCTCATCCAGAATGAGAATGTCCGCGCCCCGGTAGAGGACCTTCACGATCTCCACCGTCTGCTTCTGGGAGACGGACATGTTGTAGACCTTCTGTGTAGGATCAATGTCAAAGCCGTACCTGTCGCAGATGGCCTTGACCTTCTCGTTGGCGGCCTTGATGTCCAGCTTGCCCTTCTCCTCCAGGCCCAGGACGATGTTCTCCGCGGCGGTGAACACGTCCACCAGCTTGTAGTGCTGGTGGATCATGCCGATGCCGTGGGCAAAGGCGTCCTTGGGGGAGCGGATGGAGACGGGCTGTCCATTGACAAAGATCTCCCCCTCGTCGGGGAAGTAGATGCCGGAGAGCATGTTCATCAGGGTCGTCTTGCCGCTGCCGTTCTCTCCCAGCAGGGCCAGAATCTCACCGCGCTCCAGGCAGAGGTCGATGCCGTCGTTGGCGACTACCTCGCCGAAGCGCTTGACGATCCCCCGGCATTCAATGGCATGAGTCTTTTCCAAACGGTCTCATCCCTTTCTATGTATGGAGTTCACGGCGGGGCTGGAAAGGTTAGGAGCACCCGCCTGTTTTTACAGCAAAGGGGCTGCGGGACGCAGCCCCTTTGCAGCGTTTCAAAAAGCCTCGCAGAGTTTCGCGCCCGCAGGCGCGAAATGAAAAAGTCCTTGCGTGGTTCCCTCCTCGCGGCACAGCCGCTCGGCCTACGCTAAAAATGTGCCACCGGCACATTTTCTTAACGCTGCGGCGTCGGAAAAAACACTTTGCGCGGAGCCGTTAGCTCGCCTTCGGCGAGCCCAGGCCTATGGCGGCCAAAAGCCGCCCGACGGCGTGCGTCGAACTTGAGCGCCCTTGGCGCTCAAGTGAGGCGCGTAGCGCAGCGAAACCCTTTGTCAAAAAAGGCCCATGGCCTTTTTTGACGGTCTTAGAAAAGGGGGCTGCGGGACGCAGCCCCCTTTTGTGCGGGGAGTCAATGGGTTAGTACTCGCTGTTCAGCCACTCGATGCCGTCGATCTCAATGGTGAAGTAGGGCGCGGACTGGAAGTAGGACTCGTGGAACGCGCCGTCGAACACGGCCTCCTCGCTGTCGGCGGCGTAGTCGCCGTCGGTATCCAGGGCGAAAGCCTGGGTCAGCTCCGCGCCGTCCACGGTGAAGGTGCTGGTGTCGAACACGTTCAGCTCACCGGACTTGATGGCGGCCTCCACTTCCTCCAGCTTCTCGGCGGTGCCGGGGGCGGCGATGGCCTCGTTCAGGGGAGTCAGGACCACGGCGCCGTCGGCGAGGCCCTTGCACCAATCCTGCTCGAACTCCTCACCGTTGACCACGCACTCAATGATGTGGGTGAAGTACACGGACCAATCGATTCGGGTGCCGATGATGGAGGCCTCGGGAGCCACGCCGGTCATGTCGTTGTTATAGCCGGTGTGGAACGCGCCCTTGCTCTGGGCAGTGGTGGCGGGAGTGGTGTTGTCGGAGTGCTGGGAGATCAGCACGCAGCCCATGTCGCACAGGGCGGAGGCGGCGTTGGCCTCCTCGGTGGCGTCGGACCAGGAGCCCACGAACTGGACCTTCATGGTCACGCTGGGGCACACGCTCCGGGCGCCCAGGAAGTAGGAGGTGAAGCCGGAGATCACTTCCGCGAAGGAGTACGCGCCCACATAGCCGATCACGGCCTGGTCGGCGGTGATCTCGCCGTCGTCGATCATCTGCTGGAGCTTCATGCCCGCGGCCACGCCGGCCAGGTAGCGGCCCTCATAGATGTTGGCGAAGGCGTTGTGGGTGTTGGGCAGATCGTCGCCCCAGCTGGCCTGGTTGGTGCAGGCCACGAACTGGATGTCGGGGTAGTCCGGCGCCACTTTCAGCATGAATTCCTCATGTCCGAAGGAGTTGTCGATGATGAGCTGGCAGCCGTCCTCAGCCAGCTCGATGTTGGCGTCCTCGCACCCGGAGTTCTCCAGGATGTTGTACTTGAAAACCCACTCGACCTCGATGCCCTTGGCCTTCAGGTCCTCGGTGGCGCCCTCCACGCCGCGCATGAAGTTGTAGGTGTAACCCTGGTCATTCTCGTCGCCGATGCAGACCATGCCGACCTTGATGTGCTTGGTCTCGCCCTCGGAGCTGCCGCCGTCGTCGGTCTGGCCGCCGTTATTGGTCTGACCGCCGCTGTTGCTGCTGCTGTTGCCGCCGCTGTTTCCGCCGCAGGCCACCAGGGCCAGGGCCATGGACAGGGCCAGCAGAAGTGCCAATACTTTCTTCATTGTTGTGCCTCCTTTTTCACATTTGTACGATTTGTTCTGATCCTGCATGTGGTGAACAATTTCCACGCCCTCATTATACAGGAAACCGCCCGGCATTTCAACAAAAACTTTTGGATTTCTGAAAAATTTTTGATGCAGACTATACAAACCTGGACTTTTTCACTATGCAGATATTGTTCAGAAGCGACAGAAACGTCCCCCTCACGCCCGGATGGAGGTGCCGGTCTTTCCGGCGATGCCGTCCCTGGCCTTCTCCAGAAGGGTGATAAGTGCCTCCCGTCCGGGCTTGGACTCGGCGAACTTCACCGCCGCCTCCACCTTGGGCAGCATGGAGCCGGGGGCGAACTGGCCCTGGGCGATGTACTCCCTGGCCTCGTCCGGGGTCATGGAGTCCAGCCACCGCTCGCCTGGCTTGCGGAAGTTCACCGCCACCTTCTCCACGGCGGTGAGGATGATGAGGATGTCGGCATCCAGCTGTTCCGCCAGGAGCTCGGAGGCGAAGTCCTTGTCGATGACCGCCGCCGCGCCCTTCAGGTGGTTCTTCTCGGTGCGGTACACCGGGATGCCGCCGCCGCCGCAGCAGATGACCAGGTGGCCGTCTTCGCTGAGGGCGTGGATGGCGCCGGCCTCGATGATGTGCTTGGGCTTGGGGGAGGCCACGTAGCGGCGCCAGCCCCGGCCCGCGTCCTCCTTGACGGGATTGCCGGTCTTGGCGGCGTAGTCCATGGCCTCCTCCTCGGTCATGAACTTGCCGATGGGCTTGCTGGGATCCTGGAACGCCGGGTCCGCCGGGTCCACCTCCACCTGGGTGACGATGGAGCAGACGGGGATGTTGGTGATGCCCCGGTCCAGCAGCTCCTCCCGGAAGGCGTTCTGGAGGTCGTAGCCGATGTAGGCCTGGCTCATGGCCCCGCAGACGGACAGGGGGGTGAAGCCCTGGGCGGGGTCCTCCTTCTGGAGGGCGGCCATGGCGTTGTTGATGATGCCCACCTGGGGGCCGTTGCCGTGGGCGACCACGACGGTGTTGCCGTCCTCGATGAGGTCCACGATGGCCCGGGCGGTGATCTTCACGGCCTTGGCCTGTTCGGGAAGGGTGTTGCCCAGGGCGTTGCCGCCCAGGGCGATGACGATGCGCTTTTTCATATATGTGCTTCTCCTCTCCATCAGAGGACTGGAAAAGGAGCATCTGGGGATGCTCCTTTTTCCGGTCTGTCAGAAATTTTGGAAACTGATCATACGCTCCCTCGGTGAGAATCCTGTACCGTTATCGTGGGGAAACCCCGGACCCGCAGCGCCTCGGGAGCGAAATTAAAAGTTCTTTTTGGCTCTTTTTCTTTCAAGAAAAAGAATCAGAACTCCTTCCGCTTCTCGCCGCGGGCCTCCATGGCGCGGAGGGCGCTGGCGGGGTCCTTCACCTTGGCCAGGAAGATCATGGCGGCGATGATGTAGGGCTTGAAGGAGGCCTCCTTGTACAGGGGGACGATGTAGCGGTCAAAGACGCTGTTGTCCACCTCGCCCTCCTTGCAGGAGAGGCCGGAGATGTCGGCGGGCAGGCAGTGCATATAGAGGGCCTTGCCGTCCTTGGTGAGCTTCATCATCTCCTCGGAGCAGGTCCAGTCCTTGTGCTCGGCGTTCTGGGCCAGGAGCTCCTTCTCCAGCTGGTCGATGCCGGCCTTGTCCCCGGCGCGGTACAGCTGGGTGCGCTTCTCCATGGCCTTGAAGGGGGCCCAGCTCTTGGGATAGACGATGTCGGCGTCCTTGAAGGCCTCCTCCATGGAGTTGACCTTCTTGAAGGAGCCGCCGGAGGCCGCGGCGTTTTTGGCGGCGATCTCCTCCACCTCGGGCAGGATCTCATAGCCCTCGGGATGGGCCAGCACCACGTCCATGCCGAAGCGGGAGAAGAGGCCGATGATGCCCTGGGGCACGGAGAGGGGCTTGCCGTAGCTGGGGGAGTAGGCCCAGGTCATGGCCACCTTTTTGCCCTTCAGGTTCTCCACGCCGCCCATCTCATGGATGACATGGAGCAGGTCGGCCATGGCCTGCGTGGGGTGGTCCACGTCGCACTGGAGGTTGACCAGGGTGGGGCGCTGCTCCAGGATGCCCTTCTCGTAGCCCTCGTCCAGGGCGTCCATGAAGGTCTTCTGGTACTTGTGGCCCTCCTCGATGAACATGTCGTCCCGGATGCCGATGACGTCGGCCATGAAGGAAACCATGTTGGCGGTTTCGCGGACGGTCTCACCGTGGGCGATCTGGCTCACCTTCTCGTCCAGGTCCTTGATGTCCAGACCCAGCAGGTTGCAGGCGGAGGCGAAGGAGAAGCGGGTCCGGGTGGAGTTGTCGCGGAAGATGGAGATGCCCAGGCCGGACTCAAAGACCTTGGTGGAGATGTTACGCTCCCGCAGGTCGCGCAGGGCGTCGGCCACGGTGAAGATGGCGTCCAGCTCGTCGTCGGTCTTGTCCCAAGTCCAGTAGAAATCCTTCTTGTACATGTCGTTGATCTGGAGCCGCTCCAGATGCTGGACCAACTGCTCGGTTTTGCTCATATTTTTATTTTCTCCTTGTTCAAATAAAAATGAAGTGATTTTCGTTTTCCTGCCAGGGGGGTGTGGGGGCGCAGCCCCACAGTGCCAATCTGTAGGGGCCTCCGGCCCCTACCACCTCTTATTCTATCTATCAGTGCCCGCCGGCACCCTGGGGTACTTTTCCCACGGAGGAAAAGTACCCAAAAGGGCGCCAGCCCGTAGGGCTGGACCTCTGACTAATTTTAGTTAAGGGCAGATGGATGGTGGAACTAGGGGCCAGGGAAAGCATTCATCGGGGGTGCCGGTTTGTTTTTCCGTAGTCCAACTGCTGGTTGCTCCGTTCCACTACGCAATTGATGGATGTTTCGTATCGAGCCGTCAACGGAAATGTTTCTTATGCGTAGTGGAACGGAGCAGAACGCAGTCGGACGACGTAAAAACGACCAGCGCACCCAATGAGCCCCTGCACCAGCGCTTCAATCCCCTTGGGGACATATTAGGGTAGCCGCAACGCCCCATACACGGGACCCGGCCCGGTTTAGGAAAAACCAACCACAGGGGGAGCGCAAAACAAATAAAATAATGAGGAAAGATTCTCAAGAAAACCTCGGTTTTCTTGAGCACGCTTTTGCCTACTTTTCCCGTGGGGGAAAAGTAGGCCAGGGGCGCACCCCGCCCGGGGGTGCCTGCTGACCCGGTGGGGGCGGAGCCCCCACGCCAGACTTACTTAATGTTATTATTCGTTTTCCCGGCCCGGAACTGCGTCACGTCCTCGTCACCCTTGCCCTTGTAAAGGGCGACGGCGGCAGCATACACGGCGGCGCAGGTCACCAGGTCCTGCTTCCAGGTGATCTCATTGGGGGCGTGAGCCTGGCTCTCGGCGCCAGGGCCGAACCCCACGCAGGGGATGCCATACCGCCCCTGGATGGACACGCCGTTGGTGGAGAAGGTCCACTTGTCGATGAGGGGGCGGCCCTCCCGCTTGCTCATGGCGGTGGGGTGGCCGATGCGCACGTCGCCGTACAGCGCCTTGTGGGCGTCCGCCAGGGCCTGGACGTGGGGCGCGGTCTCCTTGTTGATCCAGGTGGGGAAGTAGCACTCCGTCTCGTACTTCAGACCTGTCCACGCCGGACGGTCATACATGTACATACTGACCTTCACGTCCTCGCCGTACTTCTGGACGGCGGGCAGGGCCCGGATCTCGTCCAGGCAGCTGTCCCAGGTCTCGCCGGCGGTCATGCGGCGGTCGATGGAGATGGCGCAGCTGTCCGCCACCGCGCAGCGGCTGGGGGAGGTGTAGAAGATCTGGCTCACCGTGCAGGTGCCCCGGCCCAGGAAACGGGCGTCCTCCCAGTGCTCCGGGTTGTACTTGGGATCCAGCATCTTGACGAGGCCCTTGATCTCCGTCTCCTCGCCGGCGTCGTTCTCGTTCAGCGCCCGGACCTCCCGGACGATGTCCGCCATCTTGTAAATGGCGTTGTCGCCGCGCTCGGGGGCGGAGCCGTGGCAGCTGATGCCCTTCACGTCCACCCGGATCTCCATGCGGCCCCGGTGGCCCCGGTAGATGCCGCCGTCAGTGGGCTCGGTGGACACCACGAACTCGGGGGTGATACCGTCTTCATTGTGGATGTACTGCCAGCACAGGCCGTCGCAGTCCTCCTCCTGGACCGTGGCGGTGACCAGGATCTTGTAGCCCTCGGGAATGAGCCCCAGGTCTTTCATGATCTTCGCGCCGTACACGGCGGACACTACGCCGCCCTCCTGGTCGGAGCCGCCCCGGCCGTAGATGATGTCGTCCGTCTCGTAGCCCTGGTAGGGGTCCTGCTCCCAGTTGTTGATGTTGCCGATGCCCACGGTGTCGATGTGGCCGTCGAAAGCGATGATCTTGTCGCCCTGGCCCATCCAGCCCAGCGCGTTGCCCTCGGGGTCGATCTCCGCCTTGTCAAAGCCCAGGCGCTCCATCTCCACGATGGTCCGCTTGATGACGCCCTCCTCCTCGCAGCTCTCGCTGGGGATGGCAATGAGGTCCCGCAGGAATTTGCTCATGTCGTCCCGGTAACCTTCCGCCGCTCTCTTGATCGCCTCAAAATCCATGTGAAGTCCCTCCAAACTGTTCTCAGATGATTTATGAATTTCTCCATCTCTGAGGGCTGTCCTCAGCCCTCCTGTCTCTATCATAGCATAGTTTTTTCAGTTGTCAAACATTTTTTTAGAAAACCTAAAAATTTTTTTGAAAAAGACCGGCGGACTACCGCGGCCGCCGGGCCGCGTACCGGCAGTGGGGCATGTCCACGCCCCGGTAGTGCTTGGTCCAGGTGTCCTCGGGGACCATCCCGCAGCGCAGCGCCACGCGCTGGGAGGGCAGGTTGGTGTCCCGGATGATGGCGCACACCTCCTCCGCCCCCAGCACCTCAAAGGCGTAGCGTTTGCAGGCCAGAGCGGCCTCGGTGGCATAGCCCCGGTGCCAGCAGTCCCGCCGGAACAGGTAGCCGATCTCCAGCACCTCCCGGTCCTTCCAGGGCTGCATGGTGAGGCCGCACTGGCCGATGACCTCCCCGGTCTCCTTCCGCACCACCGCCCAGGAGCCAAAGCCCCACCTTTTATATCGCGCAAGCTGCCGGTCCAGCCACTCCCGCGCCTCCGCGTCGCTGAACGCCCCCTCGTAGGCGTACATGGTTTCCTCGTCCTGCAAAATCAGGCACAGCGCGCCGAGGTCGCCCTCCTCCAGCTCCCGGAAATACAGCCGCTCCGTCTCCAGTATCATGCCGCTTCCTCCGTTCCTCCACAGATTATTCTCTAATGACAGAGACAGAATACCACAGGTCCGGCAAAAAATCCACCGCAAAAGGGTTGCCGAATTTGTCCGGGCAAACAAAATTTTAGAAAACCAAAAAAATTTTTAGAAAACCCATTGCATTCTTCCGCGGATGCTGGTATGATGGAGGTGACCCGGAGGAATACGGAGGAAGAAAGAGGGAGGATACACGGAGTGGAGACCAGCCAGCTACAGATGCTCAAGCAGATCGCGGCCGCCCTGGCCGCGCAGTTCGGCCCCAATTGCGAGGTAGTGGTTCACGACCTGTCCACGGACAGCGAGGAGCCAGCCATTGTCCACATCGAGAACGGCCACGTCACCGGCCGCAAGGTAGGGGATGGCCCCTCCCGGGTGGTGATGGACCAGATCCTCAGCGGAGCGGAGGACCCCAAGGACCACCTGGCCTACCTGACCAGGACGCCGGGAGGGAAGGTGCTGAAGTCCTCCACCATGTATATCCGGGACCGGAGGGGGAAGGTCACCGCCATCCTCTCCGTGAACTACGACATCTCCGCGCTGCTGATGGTGAACGCTGCGGTGGAGGGGCTGGTGCAGACCGCCGAGCCCAGCCGGGAGGAGCAGAACATCACGGTACTGAACGTCAACGACATGCTGGACGACCTCATTGAGCAGAGCGTGGCCCTGGTGGGAAAGCCGGTGGCCATTATGAACAAAGCCGATAAGGTCCGGGCCATCCAGTTCCTGAACGACCACGGCGCCTTCCTTATCACCAAGTCCGGCGATAAGGTGGCCAAATATTTTGGGATCTCCAAGTACACGCTTTATTCTTATATCGACACAAAACAGGAGGAGAAGTAGAACATGAGCAAGATCGATCTGACCATCAACAAGGAGGGCCTTCAGCACAATATCCAGAAGGCCAAGGAGAACAACGTCATCATCCCCACCTTCGCCCAGATGCAGCACCCCGAGACCATCCCCGAGAAGGTCCAGGAGAAGCTGAAGTCCGTGGGCCTATGGGACGTGAACCCGCTGAACCTGTTCCGGATCACCTGGAAGAACGAGGCCAAGGAGACCGGCGGCCTGTACCAGGCGGTGCCCAACTACGTGGAGATCCCGTCCGTGCTGTCCGGCGTGCCCTGCCGCATCATCGCCATGGCCGGCAAGTGGTTCCCCACCGGCTGCCACAAGGTGGGCGCCAGCTTCGGCTGCCTGGCTCCCCGGCTGGTCACCGGCCAGTTTGACGCCACCTACCACCACGCGGTGTGGCCCTCCACGGGCAACTACTGCCGCGGCGGCGCGTTCAACAGCAAGCTGCTGGCCTGCGACAGCGTGGCCATCCTGCCCGCCGAGATGAGCCAGGAGCGGTTCGACTGGCTGAGCAAGATCGCGGGCCAGGTCATCGCCACCCCCGGCTGCGAGAGCAACGTGAAGGAGATCTTCGACAAGACCTGGGAGCTGCGGCAGGACCCCAGCATGATGATCTTCAACCAGTTTGAGGAGATGGGCAACCCCCTGTGGCACTACAACGTCACCGGCAACGCCCTGGCGGACCTGTACGAGGCCGTGAAGCGCCCCGGCGACGAGCTGGTGGGCGCCTGCTTCACCTCCGGCTCCGCGGGCACCATGAGCGCCGGCGACCTGCTGAAGGAGAAGTATCCCCATCTGAAGCTGGCCGTGGGCGAGGCGCTGCAGTGCCCCACCATCCTGGAGAACGGCTTCGGCGGCCACCGCATCGAGGGCATCGGCGACAAGCACGTCCCCTGGATCCACAATGTGAAGAACACCGACATGGCCATCGCCATTGACGACGAGGACAGCCAGCGGCTGCTGCGCCTGTTCAACACTCCCGAGGGCCACAAGTACATGAAGGAGGAGCTGGGCCTGGACGACGAGCTGGTGGAGAAGATGACCTGGCTGGGCATCAGCGGCATCGCCAATATCCTCTGCTGCATCAAGATGGCCAAGTACTATGAGTTCACCGAGCACGACGTGGTGTGCACGGTCCTCACCGACTCCGCCGCCATGTATCAGAGCCGCATCGCGGAGCTGAACGAGATGCACGGCGCGTACAACGCCCGGGAGGCCGCCATCGACCACCATGTCCACCTGCTGGGCATGAAGACCGACAACCTGATGGAGCTGACCTACGCCGACCGCAAGCGCATCCACAACCTGAAGTATTACACTTGGGTGGAGCAGCAGGCCCGCGACGTCCACGACTTGAACGCCCTGTGGTACGACACCAAGGGCACCTGGGACGCCGTCCACGCCCAGGCCGCCGAGCTGGATGACCTCATTAACGAATTCAATGAGGCCACCGGCCTCCTGAAGGCCCTGTAAAAAGCGAGGGGGCGGGGCTTTGCCCCGTCCCCACAATTTTCATTCCGGCTGTGCTGCACCGGGACTGGGTGCCGGGGGGCTTCCAGCCCCTCGGAGCCCTGGTAGGGACCTGCGGTCCCTGCTGACCCTGGGTGACTTTTTGTGCGGACAAAAAGTCACCAAAAAACCGCCAGCCCTACGGGCTGGACCCCCTTTATTTCGGGGAAGATCGTGGGTAGGATGTACCCAGAGAAGGCATTCAGCGGGGGTGCGGCTTTCTTTTTCCATCGTCCGACTGCCGGTTGCTCCGTTCCACTACGCAAGGGGTAGATGATTCTTGTCGCTCTGGGCGGCAGGTGCTTCTCCCGCTTCAATGTACAGCTCTTCCGCCTCTTGCTGCGCCTTTACCAGTATGTCTCTGGCAGTGCCGTAGTTCTGTTGCTCCAATGCTTTGATCGCGTCTGTCACGCGGTTGAAAAGCAGGGTGTAATAATTGGGAATATCGGTCATAGTCGTCACCTCGTAGAGATTGTATTTTCAGATTGTTCCTGTAAGCTTTTCAGCGCCACGCGCACAGCCTCCACCACAAAAGCGGAGAATGTACAGTCGCGGCCCTGGATGACAGACTCGACTTCCTTAATCATATCATTGGGGAAGCGGATACTTTTGCTGGTTGTAGGAATGATTTTTGGAATTCTGAATTCTGCCATATCGCACCTCAAAGGGGTTGATATGACAAGTGTATGACGATTTCCCAAATCTGTCAGCATTACATTTGAATTGCGTTTTGTCATACAACCGCAGCACCAATTTCCACATCGACAAGAAACATTCATCAATTGCGTAGTGGAACGGAGCAACCGGCAGTAAGAATACGGAAAAACAAACCAGCAGTACCGATGAATGCTTTCCCTGGCCCCTAGTTCTACCATCCATCTGCCCTTAACAAAAAATAGTTAGAGGTCCAGCCCTACGGGCTGGCGCCCTTTTGGTTCCTTTTCCCGCGTGGGAAAAGGAACCCAGGGTCAGCAGGGACCGGAGGTCCCTACCACTCCACCCCAGGGGCCGGAGGCCCCTTAGATGATTCTAGGAGGTTAGAAACCGACAATGAAGAACGTTAAGTTTGCAAAATGCGTAAAGTGCGGCAAAATCTATGAGGCCACGCCGAACCTGACCAACTGCTCCTGTGGAGGAATTTTAGATATCATCTATGATTATGATTATATCAAGTCCGTCCTGACCAAGGACAAGCTGGCCCAGCGCAGCGACAATTCCATGTGGCGCTACCGGGAGCTGCTCCCGGTAGAAGAAACCACCGAGGCCCCGCCCCTGCGGGTGGGGTGGAGCCCCCTCTATGAGGCCGGCCGCTTGGCCGCCCAGCTGGGCATCAAAAAGCTGTACGTTAAGGACGACGGCGTGAACCCCACCGCGTCCCTCAAGGACCGCGCCTCCTCCATGGCCGTGGCCAAGGCCAGGGAGGCCGGGGCCAAGGTCATCGCCTGTTCCTCCACCGGCAACGCCGCCAGCTCCCTGGCCGGCAACGCCGCCGCCGCGGGGCTGAAAACCTATATCTTCGTCCCCAGCCGCGCCCCCAAGGGCAAGGTGGCCCAGCTGATGACTTTCGGCGCCACCGTCATCTCCGTCCAGGGCAGCTACGAGGACACTTTCGATCTGAGCAAACAGGCCATCGACAGGTGGGGCTGGTACAACCGCAACGCCGCCATCAACCTCTACCTGTCCGAGGGCAAGAAGACCGTGGGCCTGGAGATCATGGAGCAGCTGAACTGGGTCGTGCCCGACTACATCGCCATCTCCGTGGGCGACGGCTGCACCATCGCCGGCCTCTGGAAGGGCCTGAAGGACCTGTACGCCATCGGCTTCATCGACCATCTGCCCCGGCTGATCTCCGCCCAGGCCTCCGGCTGCTGCCCCCTGAACCGGGCCATCGAGACGGGGGAGGACTGGCATCCCATGGAGGAGAACACCCTGGCGGACTCCATCGCCGTGGGTGTGCCCCGGAACGCCGACAAGGCCCTCATGGCCATCCGCGAGTCCAACGGCCTCACGGTGAACGTCACCGACGAGGAGATCATGGCCGCCCAGAAGCTGCTGGGCCGCACCTGCGGCGTCTTCGGCGAGCCCGCAGGCGTCACCGGCACCGCGGGCCTGAAGAAGCTCTGCGAGGAGGGGAAGATCTCCCCCGATGCCACGGTGGTGTCCGTGGTCACCGGCAACGGCCTGAAGGACGTGGCCAACGCCATCGCCCACTGCGGCGACCCCATCTCCATCCCCAGCGACATGGACCTGCTGCTGAAGGCGTTCGCGGAGAATAATATCGTGGTGGAATAAGTCATAAAGGCATGGGAGCCGCCGGTTTTGAACCGGCGGCTCTTCTTCGTATGGATGATAACTCCCCAAGAAACGGAAGTTTATCGTGTTAAATCTTTGATAAAAAACATCTCCAAGGGTTCTTTCGGCAGCAAAAGTGCGCCGCATTCAGTATAACCGATTTTTCGATAAAAGAACTGTGCCTGTTCATTTGACTGTGTGGATGTTAAAACTTGTCGATATCCCTCTTTTGCCATTTCTTTTTCCCAAAACAAGACAAGCTCCGTCCCGTTCCCCTTTCCTCTATAACCATCCAGAATATATAGCATATTCATAAACGGGATATTGTCCCAAAATAATCCGAACCTCAGCCACCCTGTAAAGGTATTCCCTTGATACATGACGAAAACTCTCTTTGCTGGGACAATTTTTCTCAATTCAGATTCAGAAATATGTTTGTCATGTTCCTTTAAAACGGAAAAATCTTGCATATCAGCATATCGAATCACTTTGTGCCTCCGCATAATAACGCATCCATAAACTTCGATTTGTTTATGTTATTGAATCATACCATCACACTTATGAAAATAACGGAAAATGGATGGAAAGGAAAACTGCTTTCCATCCATTTATTCTCAATTGCTCAACAGCTTCCGGCAGGTCCTGGCCAGCTCGTCCAGGGTGGAGCAGGGCACCATCTGGCAGAGCATGGACATGGTCTGGATGCTGCGGACGTAGGGCCACTTACCCGCCGGGATGGGGTTCAGCCACAGGACCTTTCCGGCCTGCCGCTTGGCCTCCAGGAGCTGCCGGGCGGCCCGGGGCAGGTCCACGGTCTTGGTGTCGGAGAGGATCAGCAGGGTGGTACCCGGCCCCAGGGCGGCGGGCTTCCAGGCGCACAGGGCCTCCAGCGCCGTGCCCAGGTCCGTGCCCCGGCCGTAGAGGCCGGAGGACCGGACATAGTCCCGGAAAGCGTCCATGTTCTGGAGGGCGAAGGGGTCCACCCGCCGCAGCTCCTCGGAGAAGAGGAACGCCGCCGAGGACTCGGACACCTCGCTCATGGACTTGATGAACCGCAGGGCGAACTCGGAGAACTGGAGCATGGACCCGGACACGTCGCACAGCAGCACCAGCTTTTTCCGCCGCCGCCGCTTCCGGCGGTAGGCCAGGCGGTAGAAGCTGCCGCCGGTCTCCAGGCCCTTGCGGATGGTGCGGCGGAAGTCCAGCTGCCCGCTGTGGCCCCGGCCCTGGCGCTGGCGGCTCAGCTCCGCGTCCAGCTGCCGGGCGATGGCGGAGATAAGGGCGGCGGCCCGGGGGATGTCGGCGTCCCGGAACCGGGAGATGTCCCGGTAGAGGAGGGCCAGGTCCGGGTCGGCCTCCTCGGCCCCCACCGCGGCGTCCTCCATGACCATCTGCTGCTCCAGCAGGAAGCGCATGAACACGGACTTGATGAAGCTGCCGTACAGCTTGGGACTCCGCTGGGCGTTGACCTTGGTCTTCTCCAGGAGCTGGCGGAGGTACTCCTTTTTGTCGTCCTCCATGGTGACATAGACGTCCTTCAGGTCTTCCCGCAGTTCGATGGGCTGCCCCTCGAACTGGAGCTCCCGTTCCGCCTCGGCCCGCTTGCGGGCGATCTCCTGGGCCTCGGCCTCCTGCTGCCGCCGAAGCGCCTCCCGGCGCTCCCGGCTGACGAAGAAGCCCTCGAACACCCGGTCAAAGACGGCCTGCTCCTC
This sequence comes from uncultured Oscillospiraceae bacterium, assembly GCA_947589745.1. Taxonomy (GTDB): domain Bacteria; phylum Bacillota; class Clostridia; order Oscillospirales; family Oscillospiraceae; genus Pelethomonas. The sequence goes on along the minus strand of CANQCS010000003.1, from coordinate 93,792 downwards.
CCGGCTCTTGGCAAAGAGGGCGGACAGGGCGGCCCGGACGTACACCCGGTCCGTCAGCTCCAGATCGCTGAGGAGCCTGCAGACGTCGGCGGTCTCCTGGAGCCCCACCGCCAGTCCCTCCTGGCGGAGCCGCTGGGAGAACTCCGCCATCTTCTCAATGTAGACAGTCTCGCTCATTGGCCGTGATGGTGGTGGTGCCCGCAGCCCTCGCCGCCGTGGTCGTGGCCGCACCCGCAGCCGCACCCGTTGCCCTGTCCGGTGAGCAGAGGGGCGGCGGCGTCCAAGTCGTCGCTGCTCTTGAGGACGAAGCCCATGGTCTGCCGGGCGGCCTCCGGGGTCAGGTCGCTGACGCCCAGGGCCTCCAGGGCGGCCACCCAGTCCAGGGTCTCGGCGATGGAGGGCTTTTTCAGGATGGCCTCGCTGTCCCGCAGGGCGTGGATGGCCTGGGCCACCTGGACGGCCAGGTGCTCGTTGACATTGGGCACCTTGGCGCGGATGATGGCCACCTCCTTGTTGAGGTCGGGGTACTGGATATAGAGGTAGGCGCACCGCCGCCGCAAGGCCTCGCTGAGGGGCCGGGTGCGGTTGGAGGTCAGCACCACGAAGGGGATGGAGGCAGCTTTCACCACGCCCACCTCGGGAATGGTGACCTGCATCTCGGAGAGCAGCTCCAGCAGGAACGCCTCGAACTCCTCGTCCGCCTTGTCGATCTCGTCAATGAGCAGCACCACGGGCTTTTCGGAGCGGATGGACTGGAGCAGGGGGCGCTCCAGCAGGTATTCGTCGCTGAACAGGGACTTGGTCAGCTCGTCGGGGTCCCGCCGGTTCATCTGCACCTGGATGGAGAGGAGCTGCTTCTGGTAGTTCCACTCATAGAGGGCCTTGCTCTCGTCCAGGCCCTCGTAGCACTGGAGGCGCACCAGGTCCCGGTCCAGGGCGGCAGCCATGACCTTGGCCACCTCGGTCTTGCCGACGCCGGCGGCGCCCTCAATGAGCAGGGGGCGGCCCAGCTTCAGGGCCACCAGCAGGGTGGTGACCAGCTGGTCGTCGCAGACATATTTTTCTTCTTCCAGTTTTGCTTTTAATGTTTCGATGTCCATGGCGGGCTCCTTCTGTTCTTCGTTAACAGGTTAACAAATGATATAAAAACTATACCATAAGAAACGCAGAAAAGCAAGGGGGCTCCGCCCCCTCGGGGGCGATAGGCACCCGGGGGGTGCCTGCCGTCCCCTGGTGACTTTTCCCCCGTGGGAAAAGTCACCAAAAGCACGTTTAAGAAAACCTATGGTTTTCTTAAAAATCTTTCCGCATTTTTTGTTTTGTTTTGCGCTCCCCCTTTGGTTGGTTTGGCCTAAACCGAGCCGGGTCCCGTGTATGGGGCGAAGCGGCTGTTTTAGTATGTCCCCAAGGAGAGTGAAGCGCTGGTGCGGGGGCTCATTGGGTGCGTTGGTCGTTTTACTTTGTCCAACTGCTGGTTGCTCCGTTCCACTCCGCAATTGGTAGATTTCCGCATACGGCCCGCGTCGTACTGCGTCCTGCTCCGTTCCACTACGCACAGAACAGATTTCCGTCTACGGACTCGACAAGCACCGCGCCCTCAATTGCGTAGTGGAACGGAGCAACCGGCAGTCGGAATACGGCAAAAAACAGCACCCCCGATGAATGCTTTCCCTGGCCCCCAGTTCCACCATCCATCTGCCCTTAACGTCCTCCCCAGGGATTCTTAAGGGGCCTCAGCCCCTTAAGCAATTTTTTGGTTACTTTTTGTTTGCACAAAAAGTAACCCAGGGTGCGCGGCGCAGCTACGACAAGATAAAGAGGTGAAAGGGGCCGGAGGCCCCTTTTGACAGCATTAGGGGGCTGCCGCCCCCACTCCCCCAGTGAAGAGGGGAGAGGAAAGCAGAGGGGCCGCGAGGCCCCTCTGCTTTCCCAGGCTGACCCCGCAGGGGTCAGCCCTTAACCGTTCCGTCAGGATTGAATACCGGCAGGGGCGCCAAGACAGTGATGTCCGGCCGGCTGAGGGCGTCACCCTCAGCCAGAATCGCCGCTTTGCCGGCGACGATGCCGCCGGCCGTCTTCACCAGCTCCTCCAGGGCGTGCAGGCTCTCGCCTGTGGAGATCACGTCGTCCACAATGAGGATCCGCTTGCCCTTGATGAGGGCGCAGTCGTCCGCCCCCAGGAACAGGTCCTGCTGCCGCAGCGTGGTGATGGACCGCACCGAGACGTGGATGGGGTCGGGCATGTACACCTTGGACCCCTTGCGGGCAATGAAATACTTCTTGGCCCCGGACTGACGGGCCATCTCGTGGATCAGAGGAATGCTCTTGGCCTCCGCCGTCAGCATGTAATCATAGCTGTCCGCCGGGATCTTTTCCAGCAGCGCCGAGGCGCAGGCTACCGTCAGCTCCGCATCGCCGAAGATGATGAACGCGCCGATGTACAGATCGTCGCTGACCTTGCACAGCGGCAGCTCCCGCTCCAGGCCCGCGACTTTCATAGTATAGGTCATACGAGAAGCCTCCCATACAAAAATTCCGGGGCGGGAAGAAAACCCGTCCCGGAACTATTATACTAAATATGGCAAAAAAGTCAATTGATACTTTTTCTTGAAAGAAAAAGTATCAAAAAGAACTTTACCATCGCTCCCAAAGCGCTGCGACACCTCATTTTTTGCCCGGTAACGATAGAGCGCTCTCATGAAAAAACCGTATCATTCGTTCACCTTGCAGGTGACGATGACGCCGTCGATATTGTTGCCGGACACCCAGTACTCCCCGCTGTCCGGGAGGTAGGTCTCCGTGCCCTTCTCATACCACACCTCGTAGGTCCCGGCCCCGCACTCGATGGTCAGGTGCTCCCCTTCAAACGTGAAGCCCCGCAGATAGTCGATATATTCCTCCAGACACAGGTCCTGCTCCACCATCTCCGCGGCGTGGGGCAGCCCCACGTATCGGAAGTGCCAGGGCTCGTCCGCGATGCCGGTGATGGCCTGCTTGTCCCCCCTATAGCGGACCACAAAGCCGTAGTCCTGGCAGTGCTGGTTGATCCAGGCGTACTCGCCGGTGCCGTCGTAGTCCTCGCTGGTGCCGTCGGAGAAGAAGAGGTGTAGGTCCAGCACCAGGCCGGTGTGGTGCTCGCTGCACCCAGGCTGGGCCACATACTCCTGGGCGTGGTCCAGACCGTTGAGGTCGCTGCTCTGGTCGAAGAGGTGCTCCTGGACCTCCTTTGTCCGGTGGCCCGCCACCATGTTCACCGTCTTGCTGCCGCCCTGGGCGATGAAGCCGTCCATCATCCGGTTGAGGGCCTCCAGGGCCACCGGGGCCAGGTAGACCTCCATGTCCCGCACGTAGTAGCTGGTGGTCTTGTTGTCGTACACGTTCACCAACTCCTGCTCCTCCGGGAAGTGGAAGGGCACGGCGTTGCTCACCACCAGCAGCTCCCCGGTGTAGATGGCGTCATCGCCCAGCTCCGTCAGGGTGCAGTCGATGCCGGAGGCGGTGGTCACGTGGTCCGGCCGGGGCGGGGGAGCGGTCTCACCGCTGCCGCCGTTGTCCTCCGCGTCCGGGGCCTGAACTTCATCGGAATCGGAAGTATCGGAGCCCTGGATACTGTGCTCATAGGGCGGCGTCTCCGCGCCGCTGCGGAGGTAGACGAACAGGCCGATACCCAGTGCCACGGCGGCCAGCAGCAGGGGGAGGATATGGATGCCGCGCCTATGGCGGCTGCGGGTTCTGGGCATGAAAGCGACTCCTTTCCGGGCCGGGATCTCACCGGGACTGTACGGTACACGGTACCAGATATTTGTGAATAAAATGTGAACAAACAGTAACGAAGTAGGATATAATTCATGACGGTTCAGGGAAAATGTGGTAACAAAGGGTAACAGCGGCGAACCGGCTCATACTTTTTCTTGAAAGAAAAAGTATCAAAAAGAACTTTACGATCGCTCTCAAAGCGCTGCGATACTTACATTTCCCGCACGGTAACGAGGGATACTTCTAATGGGAGAACAGTAATAGATACCGCCTCAGCCGGCGCCGGAACTTTTTGCCCGGCTGTCCAGGCTGGGGCTTGCTTATTTCCGCGAATCGGGCTATAATACTGGGAAACAGGAAACTACCGCCGAGGAGGTCCCCGCCATGTCCCTGCTCTACTGGTTCGAGTCCGTGCGCACTCCGGTCCTGGACACGTTCATGTCCCTGGTCACACACCTGGGGGAGGAGACCTTCTTCATGGTGGCGGGGCTGTTCGTATTCTGGTGTGTGGACAAGCGAAAGGGCTACTACCTGCTGACGGTGGGGTTCGTGGGAACGCTGGTGAACCAGTGGCTGAAGATCGTCTGCCGCATCCCCAGGCCGTGGGTCCGGGACCCGGATTTCACCATTGTGGAATCCGCCCGGGCGGAGGCCACGGGCTACAGCTTCCCCAGCGGCCACGTTCAGAGCGCCGTGGGCTATCTGGGCGGCACGGCCCGGTTCACGGAGCGCACCTGGCTGCGGGTGGTGTGTATCGCCCTGGCGGCGCTGGTACTCGTCTCCCGGATGTACCTGGGGGTCCACACTCCGGCGGATGTGGGCGTGTCGCTGGTGGTGGCTACGGCGCTGGTATTTCTGCTGTACCCGCTGATCGAGAGCACTCTATGGTTCCCCAATCGGATGTATCTGATTCTGGGCGGGATGCTGGGGCTCAGCGCGGCCTTTGTGCTGTTCATGGAGCTGTGCCCCTTCCCGGCGGACGTGGACCCGGAGAATCTGGCGGAGGCCGTGAAGAACTCCTATACCCTCCTGGGCGCCACCGCGGGGGTGCTGGTGGTGTACACATTTGACACCAAGCTGCTCCAGTTCCCCAACCGGGCGCCCTGGTGGGGCCAGGCCATCAAGATGGCCGGGGGACTGGCCCTGGTCCTCCTGGTGCGCATGGCGCTGAAGTCGCCCCTGAACGCCCTCTGCGGCGGGCATCAGGCGGCCAACGCCATCCGCTATTTTCTCATGGTCCTCGTGGCCGGGTGCGTGTGGCCCATGAGCTTCCGCTTCTTTGAGCGGTATGACAAGTAATACTTTAGTAACAAAATATTGTTCTATAGAAGAAAACAAAGGAAATCGTTGCATGGAACACATCGCAGAAAAACCCAGAGACCGGGCGGTGCTGGCGGGCCTGTCCAGCCCCCGGCTGGACGAGCGGGACAACGCCGACGAGGAGACCATGGAGGAGCTGGAGGCCCTTGTGACCACCGCCGGGGGAGAGACCGCCGCCGTGGTGCTGCAAAACCGGGAGTCCCCAGACCCCCGTACGTTTATCGGGGAGGGCAAGGTCGCTGAGATCAAGGAGCTGGTAAAGAACGAGGAGGCCACCATGGTCATCTTCGACAACGACCTGAGCCCGTCCCAGATGCGGGTGCTCACGGAGGAGCTGGGGGTCCAGGTCCTGGACCGCAGCGGCCTCATTCTGGACATCTTTGCCCAGCGGGCCAGGACGAAGGAGGGACGGCTCCAGGTGGAGCTGGCCCAGTATCAGTATCTGCTTCCCCGGCTGACCGGCATGTGGACCCATCTGGAGCGCCAGGCGGGCACCAGCGGCAAGGGGCCCATCGGCTCAAAGGGCCCCGGCGAGACCCAGCTGGAGACGGACCGCCGCCACATCCACCGAAAGATCGACAAGCTGAAGGCGGAGCTGGAGGAGGTGCGCCGGGTCCGTGGCACCCAGCGCCAGCGGCGGATGAAGAACGAGATCCCGGTGGTAGCCATCGTGGGCTATACCAACGCCGGGAAGTCCACGCTCCTGAACGCCCTCACCGGGGCGGACATTCCGGCCAACGACCGGCTCTTCGACACCCTGGACACCACCACCCGCCTGCTGACTGTCAGCGACACCCTGGATGTGGTGATCTCCGACACCGTGGGCTTTATCCGTAAGCTGCCCCACCAGCTGGTGGATGCTTTCAAGGCCACTCTGGAGGAGCTGGAGTACGCGGACCTGCTGCTCCACGTCATTGATATCTCCAATCCCGCCTGGCGGGAGCAGGCCAGGATCGTGGATGAGCTGATCCGGGAGCTGGGGGCGGAGAGCACACCCTGCCTGCGGGTCTACAATAAGTCGGACCTCTACTGGGGCGAGGTGCGCCCCCACGCGGAGGGGGAGGTCAATATCTCCGCCAAGACCGGAGAGGGGCTTTCGGACCTTCTCAAGGCCATCGACAAGAAGTTGGATAAGGGGACAAGGAGAGTCACCTTACACCTCCCGTATGACAAGGGGAATCTCCTGGACCTCCTGTACCGGGAGGCCCGAGTGGAGGCGGTGGACTACGCCGGGACTATTGACATTGTCGCGGTGTGCGACCCCAGGGTGATTGGTACGGTCAAACCGTATATCGAGGGGTGGGTAGAACCCAAAGAAGAATGGGAGTAGGGGCCTCCGGCCCCACGGGGGTGTGGGGGCTCCGCCCCCACGCCCTGGGGTACTCTTCCCCCGTGGGAAAAGTACCCAAAAGCACGCTCAAGAAAACCAGGAATGGTTTTCTTGAGAATCTTTCCTTATTTTTTGTTTAGGTTTGCGCTCCCCCTGTGGTCTGTTTTGTCTAAACCGGGCCGGGTCCCGTGTATAAAGGCGAAGCGGCTACTGATAGTATGTCCCCAAGAAGATCCTTCTGCGGCGCAAGTTTCGCCGCTTGGGGCGGCGAAACCGGACATTGGGTGCGCTGGTCGTTTTCCGTAGTCCCACTGCGTTCTGCTCCGTTCCACTACGCACAGGACAGATTTCCGTATACGGCTCAAAACGAAACATCTATCAATTGCGTAGTGGAACGGAGCAACCGGCAGTAAGACTACGGAAAAACCAACACAGCATCCCCGGTGAATGCTTTCCCTGGCCCCTAGTTCCACCATCTATCTGCCCTTAACCGTCCTCCCCAGGGATTCTTAAGGGGCGCCAGCCCCTTAAGCAATTTTTTGGTTACTTTTTGTTTGCACAAAAAGTAACCCAGGGCCGGCAGGGACCGAAGGTCCCTACCAACCCCGGTGGGGGGCGGAGCCCCCCACGCCCCCAGTCCGAAGGGCTAATACTCCCACCCCTTTATCACCCCGTCGGTGATAAAGTAATGTATCTCCTCTGGGGTCCCGGCGGGACCCAAATTTTCTACCACTTGGAGCTTGATCTTCCGCCCCTCCGGGCGGATCGACTTGATGTATACCGACACCCGGTCGCCGGGGGACAGGTCCCCCCGCCAGTCCGACAGCCCGGACAGGTTGGGCGTCAGCTCAATGAAGGCCCCGTAGTCCCGGATGCTGCGGACGATGCCCGTCACCGTGTCGCCGGGGGCGAAGGCGGCGGCGTTCTCCAGCCAGGTGCCTAGCAATTCCTTATGTGTTAAGTAGAAACGGTTGGCAGTCGGGTCCACGTCTGTGACGCAGACCAGTATGTCCTGCCCCACCCGGAACCGGGCCGAGGGGTGGGGGATGCGGGAGACCGAGATATTCTCCAGCGGGATGAGAGACGTCACCCCGCAGCCCAGGTCCACAAAGGCACCGAACCGCTCCAGGTGGGTCACCCGGGCGGGCAGGACGCCGCCTGGCTCGGCGTGCTCCAGCAGCCACGCCAGGGCCTGCTCCTGGGCTGCCCGCCGGGAAAGCGTCAGATGGGGCCGCCCGCCGCCGTCGATGTCGATGCTGGTAACTGTAAAGCAGACTTGCTTGCCGACCCTTGAAAGGACGGCAATGTCCCGCTCTGAACCGCTGATAGAGGGGTGGACCGCCTCGGCGCGGGGGATGGTGCCCTCATAGCCGCCCAGGCTGACCGTCAGGTCCCGCTTGGCGTCGCAGCGGAGGGCCATGCCCTCCAGGATGGTCTGCCGCTCCATGGCCTCCTGGAGCGCGGACAGGGGCTGGTGGCTGGGAAATTGGGGGGAGCAGCCCTCCGGCAAGTATTGTTCTCTTCGCAAAATGATACACCGTCCTTTTGTTTCTGGATAGGACAGTGTATGCGTGTGGGAGCTTGACCGTTGAAGATATGAGGTGATTTTTGCTTGGACTTGAAATTGGGCCAGAAGGTGGAGCTGAAAAAACAGCACCCCTGCGGCAGCAAGGTGTGGACCGTGCTGCGGGTGGGAATGGATATCAAGCTGCGTTGCGAGGGCTGCGGCCACGAGCTGATGCTGCCCCGGAGCAAGGTGGAAAAGGCGATCAAAAAGATTTTGAACGAGGAGGATGCCATATGAATCAGAAGTGGGTCAAGATCATCTCCAGGGCCGTCATCGCCCTGCTGGTGCTGTCGATGCTAGCGGGCCTGATCCTGCCGATGCTGGCATAAGACGGAGGTACATATGGAAAGACCTGATGTCTCCTTCCGCTTCGCCCGGCGGGAGGATGTGGGACTGGTGCTGGACTTCATCCGGTGCCTGTCCGTCTATGAGAAGCGGCCCGAGCAGGTGGTGGCTTCGGAGGCCATGCTGGAAAAGGCCCTCTTTGACCGCCGTCAGGCGGAGGCCCTGTTCGTCCTGGAGGACGGGAAAGAGGTGGGCTTCGCGGTGTTCTTCTACACCTTCTCCACCTTCCGGGGCCGTGCGGCCATCCATCTGGAGGACCTGTTCATCCTGCCGGAGTACCGGGGCAGGGGCCTGGGCCGTGCGGCCATGGCCTACCTGTGTGCGCTGGTGAAGGAGCGGGACTGCGCCAGATTGGAGTGGAGCTGTCTGAAGTGGAACGAGCCCGCCATCCGGTTCTACAAGAGCATGGACGCGGAACTGGTGGACGAGTGGGACACCTACCAATTGGAGGGCCCGCCGCTGGAACGGATGGCAGAGGAAAACTGATACTTTTTTAAAGAAATTGAAGGATCGCATGAAAGCAGGCCCACCGCTCATAGAGCGGCGCGCCTGTTGGCGTGCCCCAAAATGCCCCTTGTAGTTTTGTTTTGAAACCTATGGTTGTTTTTATGAAAAAACGTCTCCATTGAATACAACCATTATTTTTGCTATAATACAACCAGCAAACAAAAGGAGGGTGCTCGAGATGTCAAGTGTTTTGAGCGAAAATATCGCGGCCCTGCGGAAAGAGCGGGGCCTTACCCAAGAGCAGTTGGGGAAAATGGTGGGCGTATCCTCCCAGGCCGTGGGCAAATGGGAGAGGGGCGGCGCGCCGGATGTGGAGCTGCTGCCGGTGCTGTCAAGGCAGCTGGGCGTGACCATCGATGCCCTCTTTGGCATGGAGGGCAGGGAACAGGAGGACCCGGCGGACGCAGTAGGCCGGTGGCTGCGGGGTTTCCCCGCAAAGGAACGGCTGGATCAGTTCTGCCGGCTGGTTTGGTCGTCTAAGCAATACTTCGTGCCGGACGAGGACGGCAGGATCAGTCTGCCGATGACAGACTATCCCGAGACGTGCAGATTCGCCTATGGTGATGGCAGCGAACTCTTGCAGCTTTCGCAGATCGCGGCAGAGGGCGGCATCTTCTTTGACGTTCACGCCGAAGACCTGTCCTTTGTGACGCTCTGGCCCAGGCCCCAAGGCGGTTGGGGGCAATGGCTGTCACCCAAGGAGGAATACCGAAAGCTTTTCGCGGTCCTGGCAAGGCCGGGGTGTCTGGAACTGATGGAATACATTTATAACCGGAAAATAGGCTGGTTCTCTACAAGCGTTGTGACGAAGCATCTGAACATGGCGCGGGAAGCTGCGGAAGAGCTGCTGAATGCGCTGGCGGAGTTGAGATTGGTGTCCTCCATGGAGCTTGAATTGGAGGATGGCGAAACTAATGTCTATGAGGTTTCAGAGCCATGGAAGCTGATCCCTTTCCTGCTGCTTACCCGGACGCTGATGCAGTCCGAGTCCAATTATCTGAAGCTGTACTCCCCAATGCCTCTCTTTGGGCCGGGCGAAAAATGGGAAGATGCAAAACAAGTATCTGAATGAAAAAGGAGTGATCAAAATGAGCTATTATCTCAAAAAATATTGGTTCGCCAATCTTTCGGCGATCCTGATGCTGCTTATCGTGAGCGCCCTGCAGATCGGGAACAATCTTCTGATGATGCAGACCTTTCAAAGCATCATTGAGCTTGATCTGCGGGGATTTTTCTTTTGGGAGTTGATACTGACGGGCTCTTGGTTTATTCTCCTATGGGTCGACAGCCTCTATGAGCTTCTCCAGGGCCGCGCCATTCGGGACATGAACAACGCGGTCCGGCGGGACATGACGGCGACTCTGCTTCAAAAGTCCCATGTGGAGTTCCACGGGAAGGACACGGGAGAGTACCTATCCTGGTTCACCAACGACGTAAATCAGATAGAAGAACTGGCATGGCAGCCCTTTTATCGGTGTGTCGGTTGCGCAGCCAACGTCATATTCAGCGCCATCGCCCTCTTGACGCTCCACTGGTCATTGCTCGTGGCGGCACTGGCCAATGTGGCCGTGATGATGCTTGTCCCGCAGCTTTTCACGAAGCGCATGGAGAAGTTGGGTGCAGACTGCGAAGCGGGGCAGTCCAAGGCCACAAGCAAGCTGAAAGACATTCTGGCAGGCTATGATGTCTTGCGCTCCTTTGGCCGGGAACAACGGTTCCGCCAGGGCGCAAAGGAGGCCAGTGAGCAAATTGAAAAGCCAAAATATAAACTCACCTATGTGAAGGCGTTTATCGGCGCGGGATTTGAGTGCGTCAACATCGTCATGCAGATGCTGACAAATGTACTTATCGGTGTGCTTTCCATCCGGGGTGTGATCCTCCAGGGCGCCCTGATGGGCGGGGGAAATCTGGTCGGAAGCCTCTCCAACGGCGTCGGCAACCTGGCTCAGTACCTGCTGTCGTTCTCCTCCACGAAACCTTACTTTGACAAGATCGCCGTCCGCGGCGACAGTGGGCAGGACAAAGAAAGCGGCGGCCTGCCCGAGGTCAACAGCGCCATCACCGTGAAGGACCTGACCTTCCAATACGAAGAGAAGCCTGTCCTTGAGGGTTTGTCCCTCACCTTCAAAAAGGGCGGCAAGTACGCTCTGACCGGCCCCTCCGGGTGCGGCAAGTCCACGCTATTGAAGCTCCTGCTGGGCTGGCTGCCGGATTACAGCGGGACCATCTGCTTTGACGGCGCGGACGCCCACGACTTTACACCAGAGCAGCTCCAGCGGCAGATGAGTTACATCGAACAGAACGTGTTCCTTTTCAACTCCACCATCCGGGACAACATCACTTTGGGCGAGACGTTTACCAACGAGCAGATGGAAAAGGCTCTGCGGGACAGCGCTCTCGCGGGGGACCTTGCCGCCATGCCGGAGGGTCTGGACACCCCGGTGGGCGAGGACGGCAGCAATCTCTCCGGCGGGCAGAAGCAGCGGGTGGCCATCGCCCGCGCCCTGATCCACCACCGCTCCATCCTCCTGGTGGACGAGGGCACCAGCGCATTGGACCAGAAGAATGCGGACATTGTAGAAAAAAGCCTGCTGGCGAACCCAGACCTGACGCTGATCTTGGTCAGCCACCATCTCACTCCGGAGCGGAAGAGACAGTTTACCCAGGTGTACGATCTGCAGCCGGTAACACCCTATCTGCAATCAGCGTGAGCCGCAGAACGGATAAGGAGGCCCGCCGCTCCATAAGCGGCGGGCCTCCTTTTGCAAAAACCTTCCGGCTTGACGGCTTTTCCCAGCGGAAAAAGTCATGCCTCCTTCTTCCGCGACAGGACGAACAGCACCGCCGCGATGATCCCGGGGAAGAGGAATATCCCGGCGTTGACCGGGGAGACCCCGCCGAAATAGCGGGCGGCGCCGATCAGCGCGATGACCAGGAACACGATCGCCGCGATCCGCAGTTTCTTCATGGCCGTCTCCTTCCTTATTTCTCGAACCGGTCGATGAGCTGCTTGAGCTGGTCGGCAAAGTTGGCCAGATCCTTGTTGGCCCGACCCTTGCTGCGGACGATGACCTCCTGGAGCAGCTTGCCCACGGCCACCAGACGCTGATAGGCGCTGGAGACCTTGGCGCCGCCGTAGAAGACTTTCTTCCGCTCGGGCAGATAGCCCCGCTCCAGCTGGCGGTCCGCCGCCAGGTCGTAGACCTCCGTGTACTGGGGAGCGTGGGCCTTGTAGCCCAGCTTCACCAGGGTGTCCGCGAAGTAGGGCGCCACCTCGCGGTCGCCGTGGACCACGAAGAACCGGGTCTCCGGCTGGAAGTGCTTGGCCCAGTCGATGAGGTGGTCACGGTCGGCGTGGCTGCTGAGGCCCTGGAAGTTCAGGACCTCCGCCCGGACCGCCACGTCCTCGCCGAAGAGCTTCACGCTCTTGGCCCCCTCCAGCAGGTTCCGGCCCAGGGTGCCGGGGGACTGGAAGCCCACGAACACGATGGTGCTCTCGGGCCGCCAGAGGTTGTACTTCAGATGGTGCCGGATGCGGCCTGCGTCGCACATGCCGGAGGCGGAGATGATGACCTTGGGGGTCCTGTCGGCGTTCAGGAGCTTGGACTCCTCCACCGACTCCGTCAGCTGCAGGCCGGGGAAGGAGAACATGGCCGCGCCGCTCTTCACCAGGTCTAGGGCCTCGTCGTCCAGGTAGCCGTGGAGGTCCCCGGCGAAGATGCCGGTGGCCTTGCCCGCCAGGGGGGAGTCGATGTAGACCTGGAAGTCGGGCATGGACTTCACCAGGCCCTCCATCTTGATGCGGTGGATAAAGTACAGGATCTCCTGGGTGCGGCCCACGGCGAAGGCGGGGATGACCACATTGCCGCCCCGGCCCAGGGTACGGTCGATGACATGGGCCAGCTCCGAGGTGTAGCTCCACACCTCCACATGGTTCCGGTCGCCGTAGGTGGACTCCATGACCACGTAATCCGCCCTGTCCAGGGGGATGGGGTCTCGGATGATGGGCTGGTTGATATTGCCGATATCGCCGGAGAAGACGACGGTCTTCTCCACGCCGTTCTCGCTGAGCTCCAGGGTGATGCTGGCGGAGCCCAGCAGATGGCCGGCGTCGGTGAAAGTGGCCTTCACGCCGTCGCAGAGCTGCACCGTCTGCTCGTACTCGCAGGTGTGGACGTAGGTCATGGTCCGCTGGGCGTCCTCCACGGTGTAGATGGGCTCCACCAGGGCCCGGCCCGCCCGCTGGTTCTTGCGGTTCTCATACTGGGCGTCGGACTCCTGGATGTGGGCGCTGTCGGCCAGCATGATCTCCAGCAGCTCCGCCGTCAGGCGGGTGGTCCAGATCTGGCCGCCGAAGCCCTGCTTGACCAGCATGGGCACACGGCCGCTGTGGTCGATGTGGGCGTGGGTGATAAGGACGTAGTCGATGGTGTTGGGGGCGAAGGGCAGCTCCCGGTTGTCGATCTCGTCCCTGCCCTGCTGAAGGCCGCAGTCAATGAGGATGCGCTTGCCGTTTACCTCCAGGCAGTGGCAGCTGCCGGTGACGCACTGATCCGCGCCGAAAAAGCTGAGCTTCATAGTGGACGCCTCCTTTTCTTGTATAGCTTTATTCTAGCACAGAAGAAAATGTGTGGCAAGTTTTTCTATAAAATCTGACAGTCAAGAGCAAAATTTTGTGGAAATAAACAAAAGGATGCCCGCCGCTTTTGCGCGGCGGGCATCTCTTCTGACCGGGAAGCCGGAAAATACTAGGCAGGCGGTCCCAAGGCCCATTGGAGCGGGATCAATCGGCCACCAGCACCTTGAGGATCTCGCCCACGTACATATCGTGGAAATCCTTTTCCGGGTAGTCGTAGGTGACGATATCCCTGTCGATGAACCCGCTCTCCAGCAGCGGGGCGCGGTACAGCTTCCGGCAGACCAGCACCAGCCGGGCCTCGGCGAAGTAGGTGGTGCCGCCGTCGAACACCGGCGTCAATCCCACCGCCGCCACCTTGTCCCCGTCCCGGCCGGAGTGGGAGCCCAGATAGCCCAGGGCCTTGCGCCAACTCTCGTCCAGCACGGACAGGGTGAACAGCTCCTCCCGATCCACAAACTCCTTGGTGTACCGCTGGGGCCGGACGTAGACCACGGCGGTGGGCAGGCCGCCGGGCCACTTGCCGTCTGGGCGGCCCCAGATGGAGCCCAGGTGGCCCCAGGAGGCGGTCATGGTGTTGTAGCCCCTCTCCTGATTTCCGGCGGTGACCAGCATCCACTCCCGGGCGATCATGGTCATGGGGTTGATCTGCAGCTCCTGTACAGGAATCTCTCTCATTGCGTGTTCCTCCATTCGGCAGTGTGGGGCGGCGCCCCCTTGACAAGATTGTACTCCATCCGGCGCGGTTGTCAAGGGGGCATCCCGGCGGGGAGCTACTCCTCCTCCCGCCACAGCACCAGGTCCGAGACATAGCTGGTCAGCAGCAGGAAGAACGACGCGGCCCACAGGAGCGCCAGCGGCCCTGTGTAGCACCCGGCGGGTATCTCCGGGTGGAGCAGCAGGCGCAGCAGGCCGTACAGCCCCAGGACGCCTATGGCCAGATACTGGGTCCACAGGGCCAGAACGGTGTAGAGCGCGTCGCGGGCGCGCTCCCGGGTGCTCCGGAGCAGGTAGGGGGTCAGGTCGATGACAGTGGTGGAGACGGCTTGATACATAGCGGGTTCCTCCTTCATTTGATCTTCTGCTGATAGTGTAACAAATGTTCTGTCCAAAAAAACGGACAGTAAAAATATTTTTTCCTGAAAGAGAAAGTATCCAAAAGAACGTTACTGTCGCTGCCAAAACGCTGCGCTCCCACATTTCTTACACAGTAACGATATATGGTTCTGATGGAAGAATATGCTCTTTTCCTTTCAGGAAGAAGCAGGAGACAAGAGGAATATGCCGCAAAAAAAGGGGAGCGAAAACGCTCCCCCGGTGGAGATCGAACAGATGCGGGATATCTCAGCCCACGGACCCCTTCTTCAGCTTCAGGCGGATGCGGTCGCTGATCATGGCGATGAATTCGGAGTTGGTGGGCTTGCCCTTGGCGTTGCTGACGGTGTAGCCGAAGAAGCGCTGGAGGGTCTCCAGGTCGCCCCGGTCCCAGGCCACCTCGATGGCGTGGCGGATGGCCCGCTCCACCCGGCTGGGGGTGGTGTGGTAGCGCTTGGCCACCTCGGGGTACAGGACCTTGGTGACGGAGTTGATGACGTCCATGTCCTCCACGGTGATCATAATGGCCTCCCGGACGTACTTGTAGCCCTTGATATGGGCGGGGACCCCCACCTCGTGGATGATGGAGGTGACAAGTTCCTCCAGTCCCGGCGCGTGCAGCGGCTCCTCCCGCTTCTCCGACAGCCGGATCAGGTGCTCTACCATGGACCCCTCATTGTAGGGCTTGGGAAGGAATACGGAGACCCCCAGGCTCCCCGCTTCGGCCAGCGTGTCCTGGGAGGCGAAATGGTAGATGGACAGGATCCGCGGGCGGTTGGTTTTATCCAGCTGCCGCAGGATACCGATGCCATCCAGGCCCGGGAGGATCAGGTCCAGCACCAGAAGATCGGGCTTTGTCTCGGCGATCAGGTCCAGGACCTGACTGCCATCTCCAGTGGAGGCGGTCACGACGAACTTGCCCGTCTGCTCCAGCACCTCTTGAAGCATTTCCCGGGCGTCTGCGTTGGTGTCTGTCAGCATGACTCTGATAAGTTTGTCCATATACGTGTGTCCTTTCAGTTATTTGCGGCTCGACATGATGTGAGGAGCATCAGGCCGTTTAGACGGAATCCTGAGGTTTTGGTTCCGCTTGCTTATAAATTACCATAAACAGACAGAAAACTCAAGTATAATCTTTGTTTAAATGTCAAAAACCGTTCCCCATATTAGTAAAAATTTGGAAAAACTGGTGAATAAAATGTAATAACCGCAGTCCTTGACGACTGCATATATACAAAGCAAGACTGCCAAAAAGGCCGCCGGTCTTTCCAACCGGCCGGGGCCGGGAGGAAACACCTCCCGGCCCCTTGCCGGAGCTCAGGTCTCCCGGCCCGCCGCCGACAGCATATTCTCAATCAGGATGCCGTAGCCCTTGGCAGGATCATTCACTAACACGTGAGTGACTACTATGATGCCTGCACCGGCCTAGAGATGGGGGAGCCGGGGATAGAGGTCGATCTCTATCGCCCTATCGGCTCCCTTGCGGTATTCGATCTTCCGGAGGACCGCCTTGAGCAGGGCGTTGCGCTCCTGTCCGGTCATCTCGCCGTAGCTGGCCAGGAGGGCCTCTGTCCGGGGAACCAGGGCGGACTGGGCGGCCTCTCCGGCCTCCAGCGCCTCCAGGGCCTCCGCGGCGGCGTCCCGCCGGGCCTTCTCCATCTCCATGGCCTGCTGAAGCTTGTCCCGCCTCTCCCGGAACAGGTCCGGCGTGTAGAGCCCCTGTTCCACCAGATCATAGGCGTTGTCCAGCTGGGCGGACAGCCTGGCCAGCGCCTCGCCGCAGCCGTCCAGCACGGCCCGCTGCGCGGCGATCTCCTGGCCGAACCCCGCTGTGTCGATCTTCACCCGGTAGCCCTCCAGCCAGGCGCTCAGGGCGGAGAGAATCTCCCGCTCCACCACGTCGTAGTTGGCGGTGCCGTTGTGGCAGTTCCGGCTGTTGACGCACCGCAGGCGGGCGGGCTGCCCCCGCTGCCTGGAGAGAGTGGTGCGGGCGATGCGCTTCCCGCAGAGGGAGCAGTACAACAGCCCGGCAAAGGCGTTTTGAAGCGGGTGGTCCGCCTTCACCTTGGGAGACGGCTGCCGCGCCGTCCGCAGCTCCTGGACCCGGAGAAAGTCCTCCTCGGTGACGAGGGGCGGGTGGAGGCCATCGAACACCTGGTAGTTGGAGAGGCTTTTGTGCCGCTTGGTGTGCTTTTTGACCTGCCCGTCCTCAAAGGTCCTGACCTGCCGGCTCCAGCCCCGGCGGATCTTCCCCATGTACACCGGGTTGGAGAGAATGTTGGACACGGTGGAGCAGGACCAGAGGCCGCCGTGGCGGGTGGGGACCTGCCGGTCGTTGAGGGCGTTGGCGATCCGCTGGGTGCCGGTGTGCTCCAGGAAGAGGGCGAAGATGTCCCGGACCGCCTCCGCCTCCCCCGGACAGGGGGCCAGGGTGTAGCCCTTTTCGCCCGCCAGCTTCACCCGGGTGTAGCCGTAGGGGGCGATGCCGCTGATATACTTCCCCTCCGCCGCGGAGCTGTCCCGGCCCCGGACCAGGCGGCGGTTGATGGTCTTGTACTCCCGGCGGCTCATGAACAGGCCGAACTCGAAGTACTCCTCGTCAAACTCGTTGTTGGGGTCGTAGACCTTCAGGGGGGTGACGATCTTCGTGCCGGAGAACTGGAACACCTGGCTGATGTAGGCCTGGTCCGCGCCGTTGCCCCTGGCCAGGCGCTCCAGGTCCACCACCAGCACCCCGGCGTACATGCCCGCGCTGACCTCCGCCAGCAGCTTCCGGATCTCCGGCCTTGCCGCGATGGACTCCCCGGAGACCACCTCGTAGTAGGTCCTGGCCACATGGTAGCCCCGGTCCCTGGCCAGTTTGTCCAGAATGGCGTCGTGCCGCTTCAGCGTCTCCTCGACGCTGGCGTCGGCGTAGTCCCGGTCAAAGCGGGACTTTCGGAGGTATTTGACATATTTCTCCATGGCTCGCCTCCCTTCGCCTCCCATGATACGCCCTCTCTGGCTGCATGACAACGGGCCAAATACTGGAAAATGCCGGGCCCCTGGGGCACGGCATTTTCTTGCGGGACCGCTCACTGCACGGCTTGGCCGCCAGTCCCGTCGCTCTGAAGAAGGGGATGGGGGAGGGCGGAGGGCAGGGCCCTGCGCTTGTAGGATTCGGACACGACGAGGCTCAGGCGGGACAGGCAGCGGTCCGGCGCCTCACAGTATTCGTCGTGGACCCGGACGGTGGACAGGGGAGTCTTGAATTCAGCCGCGATCATGGGGGCTCCTTTCAGAGAAAATGAAGGATACTCCCATTGTCCCCCGAACGGGACGCGGATAAACCTCCCCGGTAAAAAATCACTCCGCAGCGATCCCGTCCCTCTCCGCCGGGCCGCCGCTGTCGGGGGGCATGATAAGCTGCTTGCGGTACTGCTGGGGCGTCTGGCCCTCCTGCTGGCGGAACTGGCGGGTGAAGTACCCCAGGTTCTCGATGCCCACGGCGTAGGCGATCTCGCTGATGGACAGGCCCGTGGTGTGCATCAGCTCCTTGGCCCGGCTCATGCGGAGATAGATGAGATAGTCGGTGGGGGACTGGCCGATGCAGCGCTTGAAGAGCCGCTGGAGGTAGCAGGGGCTCAGGCCGAACCGGGCGCTGAGATCATTCAATGTGAGCTTCTGGGTGTAGTTCCGGGCCAGATAGGCCCGGATCTCCTCAATGAGGGCGGGGACCTGCCGCTGGAGGGGCTGCCGGGCGGCGGAGACGCACTGGGTCAGCAGCTGGGTCAGCAGGGAGGCGGCCTCCAGGTCCACCTCCCTCTGGCTGGACTGCTCCGGGTCCAGGTCCAGCAGCTTCTCCACCAGCTCATAGGCGGAGGCGTCGGGGGGCAGGCTGGCCATGGGGCTGCCGTCGGTCTGCTGCAAAAAGGCCTCATAGTAGAAGGCGGCGGCGGGGCCGTGGAAGTGGAGCCACACCACGTGCCAGTGCCCGGCGTCCGGGTCCGTGCGGTAGGTCTGCCGCTGCTGGCAGTCAATGAGGTAGAACTGCCCCGGCGGGACCCGGTACTGCTTCCCGCCGTAGCTCAGCAGGCCGCAGCCGCTGACCGTCAACTTCAGCAGGTAGGAGGCCAGCCCCTCCCGGGCGGTGTAGTACGCCGGCCCGGCGTAGAAGTCCCCGGCCTCTTGGAGATACAGGAGGTTGGCCTTGGTGGCGGGCAGGGCGGAGTAGTACTTCCAGCGGGACTGGGGCTCCATGTCCAGATGGTATTCCAGCAGTTGGGCCATACGTGCCGCCTCCTTTGAAAATCCAATGACAGGATAGTGCAAATAATCGGCAAGATTGCGTCGTGCATCTTGGAAAGTATAGTGATATTATACAAGCAGTATCCGGAGAAGTACAGTCTTTTCTGAAAATTTTCGATGAAAGAGCGGGCGCTTTCCCCGCAGAGCCCCGGTTTTGGGCGCTTCGCCCGGTGAGCGCATGATTGCACAGGTCTATCACGATACTTAAATTTATATTGGGAGGAGCAAAACAGTATGAATCAGGAACAGATCTTGAAGGGCTATGAGTACGCTAAGGAGGCCTACCGCGAGGCGGGCGTGGACGTGGACGCCGCCATCGCCAGGGCCGACGCCATCCCCGTGTCCATGAACTGCTGGCAGGGCGACGACGTCATCGGCTTTGACGGCGTGGGCGAGCTCACCGGCGGCATCGCCACCACCGGCAACTACCCCGGCCGGGCCCGGACCCCGGAGGAGCTGCGGGCCGACGCGGCCTTTGCCAAGACCCTGATCCCCGGCAAGACCAAGTTCAACCTTCACGCCAGCTACGCCGAGAAGAACGGCAAGGCCATCGACCGGGACGCCTACACCATCGAGGAGTTCCGCAGCTGGGTGGACTTCGCCAAGGAGCAGGGCATGGGCCTGGACTTCAACCCCACCTACTTCTCCCACCCCAAGATGGACGGGGATTTCTCCCTGAGCAGCACCGACGAGAGCACCCGCCGCTTCTGGGTGGAGCACGGCAAGCGCTGCCGGGAGATCGGCCAGGAGTTCGCCAAGGAGCTGGGCCAGCCCTGCGCCATCAACTTCTGGATGCCCGACGGCTACAAGGACACCTGCGCCGACACCAAGCGGCACCGGGACCTGATGACCGCCTCCCTGGACGAGATCTTCGCCGAGGAGGGCATCGACCGCAAGCTGGTGCCCTGCGGCATCGAGTCCAAGCTCTTCGGCATCGGCGTGGAGAGCTACACCGTGTGCAGCCACGAGTACGCCTACGGCTACGCGGTGAAGAACGGCCTGCTGTACACCCTGGACGCCGGCCACTTCCATCCCACCGAGGTGATCTCCGCCAAGATCTCCGCCTGCCTCCAGTTCCTGGACGAGATCCTGCTCCACGTCTCCCGCCCCGTGCGCTGGGACTCCGACCACGTGGTGGTGCTGGACGACGAGCTCCAGCGGATCATGGACGAGCTGGTGTTCAACGACTTCATCCCCAGGACCTACATCGCCCTGGACTACTTCGACGCCTCCATCGACCGCGTGGCCGCCTGGGCCATCGGGATGCGCAACACCCGCAAGGCCCTGCTGAACGCCTGCCTGGCCCCCGCCGCCATCCGGGAGGCCGAGTACGCCCGGGACTTCACCAGCCGTCTGGCCCTCATGGAGGAGCGCAAGACCATGCCCTTCGGCGCGGTGTGGGATTACTACTGCATGAAGTCCGGCGTCAAGACCGGCAGCGAGTGGCTGGCCGCCGTGAAGCAGTACGAGAAGGACGTCCTGTCCAATCGGTAACGTGAGGTATACACATGTTTTTTGAAGACAACAGAGAGCGGCTGGCGGGCTTCGTCCGCGTCTCCCAGGCGGCGGGCGCCCGCAGCGACTACGTCCAGGGCGGCGGCGGCAACACCTCTGTGAAGCTGGAGAACGGCCTCATGGCCATCAAGGCCTCCGGCTTCTGCCTGTCCGACATCCAGATGGACAAAGCCTATGCCGTGCTGGACTACGAGGCCCTGCGGAGGTTCTACTACGGCAATGAGCCCAGGGACCTGGAGGACGTGGAGGCCGCCGGCTCCGCCTGCACCAAGGCCAACGTGAAGCAGATCGAGGGCCTGGCCCAGCTCCGACCCTCGGTGGAGGCCGGGTTCCACTCCATCCTGAAGACCTACGTGCTCCACACCCACAGCGTGTACGCCAACCTGGCCGCCTGCTCCACCGCCTGCCGCCAGATCGCGGCGGCGGCCTTCGCCGGCGCGCCCTACACCTGGGGCTGGGTGCCCTACACCGACCCCGGCGCCAACCTGACCTTCGCCATCCGGGACGAGATGGCCCGGGTGGAGCGGGAGACCGGAAAGATCCCCTCCGTCATCCTCATGCAGAACCACGGCATCATCGTCCACGACGACGACCCGGACATGTGCCTCACCATCCACACCGACGCCAACGGCCGTCTGGCCCGGATGTTCGGCCTCACCGGGGACGACTTCCCCTGGATGGAGATGCGGGAGCTGGCCGCCGGGTACTGGCTGGCGGAGACGGACTATCTGGACGGGCAGTTCATGGACTGCGCCTACACCCAGGCCGACCTCCTGGAGAAGCCCCTGTACCCGGACCAGATGGTGTTCCTGGCGGACACCTTCTACATGGACAAGGATACGATCGAGGAGGGCCAGGCCGTGGCCAGCACCGGGACCGGGGAGCTTCTCCTGCGCATGGACGGAAAGAAGGCCAGGACCCTCACCGAGACGCTGATCGCGGTGCTCTTCATCATGGAGCACATTCAGGCCGCGGGCTACCAGGTGTCCACCATGGGCGAGGCGGCCAAGAGCTTCATCGCCAACTGGGAGAGCGAGAAGTACCGCAAGTCCCTGGCCGGGAAGAAAGGATAAGTCATGAAGAATCTGTTGGCGTTCGACCTGGGGGCCAGCAACGGCCGGGCCATCCTGGGCCAGCTGGAGAACGGCCGCCTGACCACCCGGGAGCTCCACCGGTTCGAGAACAACTACGTGGAGCGGGACGGCGTCCTGTGCTGGGATCTGCCCGCCCTGCTGGAGGAGCTGAAGCGGGGATTGGCCGCGTTCAAGGCCGCCAATGTGGGGGACCTGGACTGCTTCGGCATCGACACCTGGGCCGTGGACTACGGCCTGCTGGATGAAAAGGGGGAGCTGTTGGACCTGCCCCGGGCCTACCGCTCGGCGGTGGACGAGGACGCCCGGCGGACCTACGCCGTGGTGGATTTTCCCACCCTCTTCGCCCGCACCGGCATCGCCCACCAGGATTTCAACACCGTCCACCAGCTCCTCCGGCGGAAGCAGGAGGGGGACCCGGCCCTGGAGAAGGCGTCCGCCCTGCTGCTGATGCCGGACCTGCTGGGCTATCTCCTCACCGGGGAGACCGGCTCGGAGTACACCAACGTCACCACCACCATGCTCTACAGCCCATTGACAAAGGACTGGGACTGGGAGACCATCGGCGCCCTGGGCCTGCCCCGGAAGATCTTCACCGCCATCGACCCCTCCAGCACCCTCCGGGGCTGCCTGAAGAAGGAAATCGCGGAGGAGCTGGGCATCAACCAAGCCCCCTTTGCCGCCGTGGGCACCCACGACACCGCCTCCGCCGTGGCGGCCATCCCCGGAGAGGGCAGCTTCGCCTTCTGCTCCAGCGGCACCTGGTCCCTCTTCGGCGTGGAGACCGACCAGCCGGTGCTGACGGACGCGGTCCGGGACGCGGGTTTCTCCAACGAGGGCACCATCCAGGGCGGCTTCCGGCCACTGCGGAATATCATGGGCCTCTGGCTCATCCAGGAGTGCCGCCGGGACTGGCAGCGCCAAGGCCTGGACCTGAGCTGGAACGACATCGTGGCCCAGGCGGAGGCGGCGGAGCCCTTCCGCTCCCTTATCGACCCCGACGACCGGCCCTTCTTCGCCGGCGGCGGCATGGTGAAAAAGATTCAGGACTTCTGCGCCCGGACCGGTCAGCCGGTGCCGAAGAGCGTGGGCCAGGTGGCCCGGTGCGTCTATGAGTCCCTGGCCCTGGCCTACCGCGCGGCGCTGGAGGACCTGGAGCGCATCAAGGGGCAGCGCATCGACGCGCTGAACATCACCGGCGGCGGCATCCAGAACCGGCTCCTGGATCAGATGGCGACGGACGCCATGGACCGCACGGTCATCACCGGGCCCATTGAGGGCGCGGCCATCGGCAACCTGCTCTCTCAGGCCATCGCCCTGGGGGAGGTCAGGGATATCGCGGAGCTGCGGGAGATCGTCCGCCGCTCCGAGCCGGTGGAGCGCTGGACGCCCCGCCACACCGAGGCCTGGGAGCGGGCCTATGCCCGGCTGAAGGCGTTCAAGAAAGCGTAAAATACATTCTGATACTATTCTTCAATGAAAACCATATATCGTTACCGTGCGAGAAGTGTAGGAATTGCAACATTTAGGTAGCGATGTTAAAGTTCTTTTTGATACTTTTTCTTTCAAGAAAAAGTATGACTGATCGATTGAATATTAGGGAGGACGACAACTATGAAGACTAAGGCGGTTCGCATCCACGGGAAGATGGACCTGCGGCTGGAGGAGATCGAGCTCCCGCCCGTAGGGCCGGACGACGTCCAGGTCAAGATCATCTCCGACTCCATCTGCATGAGCACCTACAAGGCGGCCGTGGAGGGCGCGGAGCACAAGCGGGTCCCCGACGACGTGGCGGAGCACCCCACCATCGTGGGCCACGAGTTCTGTGGCGTCATCGAGACCGTGGGCGACAACTGGAAGGACAAGTACCACCCCGGCCAGGGCTTCTCCATCCAGCCCGCCCACTACTACAAGGGCTCCCAGATGGCCCCCGGCTACTCCTACCAGTTCTGCGGCGGCGACGCCCAGTACGGCAACGTGCCCATCGAGACGCTGCTGATGGACTGCCTGCTGCCCTACGACTCCGACGTGTACTTCTACGGCTCCCTGGCCGAGCCCATGAGCTGCATCGTGGGCACCTACCACGCCATGTACCACACCAAGGCCGGCTCCTATGTCCACGAGATGGGCATTAAGGAGGGCGGCAAGATGGCCCTCCTGGCCTCCGTGGGCCCCATGGGCCTGGGCGCCATCGACTACGCGCTCCACTGCGACCGCCGTCCCAGCCTGCTAGTGGTCACCGACATCGACGACGAGCGCCTGGCCCGTGCCGCCAGCATCTACACCGTGGAGCACGCCAGGGAGCAGGGCATCGAGCTGCACTACGTGAACACCGCCAAGCCCGGCTGCGACACCGCCTATCTGCGGCAGCTCTCCGGCGGCACCGGATATGACGACGTGATCTGCTTCGCCCCCGTGAAGCCGGTGGTGGAGCAGGCCGGGGACATCCTGGGCTACGACGGCTGCCTCAACTTCTTCGCCGGTCCCACCAACACCCAGTTCAAGGCCGAGTTCAACTGGTACAACGTCCACTACCTGTACACCCACGTGGTGGGCACCTCCGGCGGCAACACCAGCGACATGAAGGAGGCCATCGAGATGATGACCGCCGGGAAGATCAACCCCGCCACCATGGTCACCCATGTGGGCGGCCTCAACGCGGTGGTGGACACCACCCTGAACCTGCCCAACATCAAGGGCGGCAAGAAGCTGATCTACACCCAGATCGACATGCCCCTCACCGCCATCGCCGACTTCGCCAAGCTGGGCGAGACCGATCCCCTGTTCGCGGCTCTGGCGGAGATCACCGAGCGGCACAACGGCCTCTGGAGCGCCGAGGCAGAGAAGTACCTGCTGTCCCACAAATAATCGTCTGTAGATGACCGGAAGAAAGAAGGATAAAGAAAATGTCCGTTGATATGACCAAGTGGTGCGAGATCGCCAAGGCCAACATGGGCAAGCGCCCCGCCGGGACGGGCCGCTTGGTCGGCAAGATCTGCATTGTCACCGGCGCGGCCCAGGGCTTCGGCAAGGGCATCGCCGAGGAGCTCTATAAGGAGGGCGCCACCATCGTCATCGCCGATATGAACGAGCCCCTGGCCAAGCAGGTGGCCCAGGAGATGGGCGAGCGGGCCGTGGCCATCGCCGTCAACGTCTCCGACGAGGAGAGCGTGGCCAACATGGTGGCCCAGACCGTGGAGCGGTTCGGCGGGCTGGACGTGATGCTGTCCAACGCCGGCGTGGTCCGCTCCGGCCCCATCGCCCAGCTGGAGAAGAAGGACTTCGACTTTGTCACCAGCGTCAACTACACCGGCTTCTTCCTCTGCGCCAAGTACGCCGCCATCATCATGGAGGCCCAGCACGAGGCGGACCCGGAGGCCTGGTTCGACATCGTGGAGCTGAACTCCAAGTCCGGCCTGGAGGGCTCTAACAAGAACTTCGCCTACGCCGGCTCCAAGTTCGGCGGCATCGGCCTGACCCAGTCCTTCGCCCTGGAGCTGTGCGCCTACAACATCAAGGTCAACGCCGTCTGCCCGGGCAACTACCTGGACGGTCCCCTGTGGTCCGACCCGGTGCGGGGCCTCTTCGTCCAGTACCTCCAGGCTGGCAAGGTCCCCGGTGCCAAGACCGTGGACGACGTGCGCCGGTACTACGAGGCCAAGGTGCCCATGAACCGGGGCTGCCTGCCCTCCGACGTGGCCAAGGCGGTGATGTACTGCGTGGAGCAGAAGTACGAGACCGGCCAGGCCATCCCCGTCACCGGCGGCCAGGTGATGCTGAACTGAGCGGGGAAAACGGCTATGATCGACATTGAGATCCTTGACCGGCTCAACGCTCCCACGAAGGAGGCACGGCTGGCGAACCTGGCGGTGGTCCTGAAGACCACCCAGTTTCCCCCGGCCCGGCGGGAGTATATCAACAACCACATCCACACCATCTACTCCTTCTCGCCCTACTCCCCCACGGCGGCGGTGTACGCCGCGAAGATGGAGGGCCTCTGCACCGCCGGGATCATCGACCACGACTCCATCTCCGGGGCCAGGGAGTTCCTGGAGGCGGCGGAGCTGGCGGACCTGCCGGTGACGGTGGGCATGGAGTGCCGGGTGTCCATGGCGGGCACCGCCCTGGAGAACAAACGCACCAACAACCCGGACCAGGTGGGGATCAGCTACATGACCATCCAGTCCGTGCCCCACGACAGGATCGAGGAGCTGAACGCTTTCTTCGCCCCCTACCGGGCCGCCCGGGAGGAACGCAACCGAAAGATGGTGGAGAACATTGACCGCCTCCTGCCCGGCATCGGCCTGGACTACGACCGGGATGTCCGCCCCCTCTCCCAGGCCGCCGAGGGCGGCAGCGTCACGGAGCGGCACCTCATGTACGCCCTGGCCCGGAAGATGGTGGAGAAGGCGGGAAAGGGCCGGGGGATGGTGGACTACCTGGCGTCCATCGGCCTGACTCTCTCCGCCAAGCAGACCGTCCAGATGCTGGACAATGCCTACCCCTTCTACGAGTACGATCTGCTGGGCATCCTCAAAAGCGCCTTCGTGCCCCGCATCTACGTGGACGCCGGGGAGGAGTGCCCCTCCATCCGGGACGTGGCCAAGCTGTGCGACGAGATCGACGCCCTGGGCTGTTACGCCTACCTGGGCGACGTCACCGCCTCCGTCACCGGGGACAAGAAGGCCCAGAAGTTCGAGGACGACTACCTGGACGAGGTGATGGCCTGCATCAGGGACTGCGGCCTCCGAGCGGTGACCTATATGCCCACCCGGAACACCCCGGAGCAGCTGGCCCGCATCCGCCATCTCTGCGACGAGAACGGGATGCTCCAGGTCTCCGGCGAGGACATCAACTCCCCTCGCCAGTCCTTCGTCATCCGGGCCATGGAGGACCCCCTGTTTGCCAACCTCATTGACTCCACCTGGATGCTCATTGAGCACGAGGCGGGGAAGCGCGCTCTGTGAAGGCGGAACGCATGAAAATATCATACGATTCTCCGTATAGAATAAGGTATCGTTACCGTGCGGAACATGTAAGTATCGCAGCGTTTTGGTAGCGATGGTAAAGTTCTTTTTGATACTTTTTCTTTCAAGAAAAAGTATTACCGGGAGCTGCCCTTCGGCGACTCCCGGTATCCGTCTTTGAAAGGAGGCCCTGTGTGGAGGTAAGATTTACCCGGACCGCCAACGCCGGAGGGGTCCTGGAGCTGGACGGCGTCAGCATCCTGCTGGACGGCGTCAGCGAACAGAACGGCGACTACCTGCCCACGCCCCCGGCGCTCCGGGACAGCCTGGCCGGGAAGAGCTTTGACCTGATCGCATTTACCCACAGCCACCCCGACCACTTCTCGCCGGACTTTATCCGCCGCTATGGCGGTACCCGCAAAATGCCGCCCCTGCTGGGCCCCCGGACGGTGGCGTCGGCCCTGGGGGAGTTCCCCGTGCTGGACGGGCCTGTGCGGGTGGGGGATGTGGAGATCACCCCTGTCCCCAGCCGCCACATGGGGGACGCCAAGCGGCATATCGCCCACTGGAGCTTCCTGATACAGGGCTCCCGCCGGGTCTGGTTCCTGGGAGACGCCACCCCCACCCAGTGGCGGGGCAGGGAGGAGCTGCCGCCGCCGGACATCCTGCTGGCCCCGTTCCCCTACGCCGGCACCGATGCGGCGTGGAAGCTGACGGCGGCCCTGTCGCCCAGGGCGGTGGTGCTGTTGCACCTGCCGCTGCCGGAGGCGGACAGCGCGGGGCTCTGTCCCCCGGTCCGGGCCGTGGCTGCCAGCCACCCGGAGGCCAACATTCTCATCCCCCGGATGGGGGAGACCGTGATCCTTTAACGCACAGCACTGTGCGGCGAAAAACGACACAGGAGGAAACTATCATGGAACCGCTCAGCGTCAAGCGCGTGACACTCACCGACGCATTCTGGACCAGGACCCAGGAGCTGGTGCGCCGGGAGATGATCCCCTACCAGTGGGAGGCCCTCAACGACCGGCTGCCCGATGCCTCCCCCAGCTTCTGTATGCACAACTTCCGGGCCGCGGGGCTGCTGGGACAGCGCCGCCGGGAGCAGGGAAAACAGTATACCGCCCCGGTCTACAGCTACCGGGGATTTGACGTGTGGCCGGAGGACCCGGCCCACCCGGCGGAGGACCAGTTCTACGGCTACGTGTTCCAGGACACGGACCTCTACAAGTGGATCGAGGCCGTGGCCTACTCCCTGGCGGTCCACCCGGACCCGGAGCTGGAGAAAATCGCCGACGGGGCCATCGACGCCGTCTGCGGGGCCCAGCTGGAGAACGGCTACCTGGACACCTACTACATCCTCACCGGCATGGACCGTGCCTTCACCGACCTGGGCAGCTTCCACGAGCTGTACTGCCTGGGCCACCTGCTGGAGGCCGCCGTGGCCTACTACGAGGCCACGGGCAAGGACAAGCTGCTGGGGGCCGCCCGCCGCTTCGCGGACCTGGTGGACGAGATCTTCGGCCCGGAGCCGGAAAAGTGCAAGGGCTACCCCGGCCACGAGATCGCGGAGATGGCCCTGGCCCGGCTCTACGAGGCCACCGGGGAGGAGAAGTACCTCCGCCTCAGCAAGTTCTTCCTGGACCAGCGGGGCACCGAGCCCAACTACTTCGACCAGGAGGAGGAGCGGAACGCCCGGCGGGACGGCAAGCCCTGGCGCCCCAGCACCGACCCCATGCACAACGCCTACACCCAGTCCCACAGGCCGGTCCGGGAGCAGGACGAGGCGGTGGGCCACGCGGTCCGGGCGGGATACCTGTACTCCGGCATGGCCGACGCTGCCCGCCTGACCGGGGACCGGACCCTGGCGGACGCCTGCCGCCGCCTGTGGCGGAGCGTCACCAGGGAGAAGCTGTACATCACCGGCGGCGTGGGCGGCACCGTGTCAGGGGAGGCCTTCTCCTTCCCCTACGACCTGCCCAACGACACCGCCTACTCCGAAACCTGCGCAGCCATCGCCCTGGTGTTCTTCGCCCGGCGGATGCTCCAGATGGAGGCCAGGAGCGAGTATGCCGACGTGATGGAGCTGGCCCTCTACAACACGGTCCTCAGCGGCATGGCCCTGGACGGAAAGAGCTTCTTCTACGTCAACCCCCTGGAGGTGCTGCCGGAGGCCTGCCACAAGGATTACCGGGTCCGCCACGTGAAGCCCGTCCGGCAGAAGTGGTTCGGCTGCGCCTGCTGCCCGCCCAACCTGGCCCGGATGGTGGGCTCCGTGGGGGCCTACGCCTACACCGAGTCCGCGGATACCCTGTGGTTCCACCTCTACATGAGCGGCTCCCTGACCAAGACCGTGGGAGATAAAGAACTCCAGGTGGAGGTCTGTACCGAGATGCCCTGGGAGGGCCGGACGGAGGTGACGGTCCACGCCCCGGAGGCGGTGACGGCCACCCTGGCCTTCCGCATCCCCGGCTGGTGCGGCCCGGACAGGGCCAGCGTCACCGCCACCGGCGGCAAACGGCGGGAGCTCCGGGACGGCTATCTGTACCTGACCGGCACCTGGACCGGGGAGGAGCGGGTGACGCTGGACTTCCCCATGGAGATCCGGGTGATGACGGCGGACCCCAGGGTCCGGGAGGACACCGGCAAAGCCGCCGTGACCCGGGGCCCCGTGGTCTACTGCGCCGAGGAGGCGGACAACGGCCCCTCCCTCCAGCTCTACCGGCTGGACATGGCGCGGATGGACAGGGCCAGCGTCGAGGACGCGGACATACAGGGCACGCCCCTGCGGGTGCTGACGGTCCCGGCCAAAAAGCTGCGGGCGGACGCGGACGCCCTCTACACACCGTACCGCGCACCAAAGGAGGAGGACGCCGCGCTGCGGCTGATCCCCTACTACGCCTGGGCCAACCGGGGCGAGGGCGAGATGCGCGTCTGGTTCCGGGTATAGCGCACGACCTTTTTACATCAATGAAAAGCGAGGGAACACTATGGAATTGAAACAGACCGTACTGGGCATCGAGCTGGGCTCCACCCGCATCAAGGCGGTGCTGCTGGACCAGCGCCACGTGCCCATCGCCTCCGGCAGCCACGACTGGGAGAACCGTCTGGTGGACGGCGTGTGGACCTACTCCATGGAGGATATCCACACCGGCCTCCGGGCCTGCTATGCGGACCTGAAGCGGGACGTGAAGGAGAAGTTCGGCGTCACCCTGACCACAGTGGGGGCCCTGGGCGTCAGCGCCATGATGCACGGCTACCTGCCCTTTGACAGAGAGGGGAACCAGCTGGCGGAGTTCCGCACCTGGCGCAACACCATCACCGGCCCGGCGGCGGCGGAGCTGACGGAGCTGCTGGGCTTCAACATCCCCCAGCGGTGGTCCATCGCCCACCTGTACCAGGCCATCCTCAACGGAGAGGAGCACCTGCCGAAGCTGGACTATCTGACCACCCTGGCGGGTTACATCCACTGGAAGCTCACCGGCGAGAAGGTCATGGGCGTGGGCGAGGCCAGCGGCATGTTCCCCATCGACAGCGCCGCCCTGGACTACGACCAGGCCATGGTGGAGAAGTTTGACGCCCTGATTGCCCCCAAGGGCTTCGGCTGGA
Organism: uncultured Oscillospiraceae bacterium; assembly: GCA_947589745.1. Taxonomy (GTDB): domain Bacteria; phylum Bacillota; class Clostridia; order Oscillospirales; family Oscillospiraceae; genus Pelethomonas. The sequence continues at coordinate 63,770 of CANQCS010000003.1, read as the reverse complement.
CGCTGCGGGACGTGCTGCCCAAGGTGCTGCCCGCCGGAGCGGAGGCGGGGGCCCTCACCCCGGAGGGTGCCCGGTTCCTGGACCCGGACGGCGACCTGGAGCCCGGCATCCCCGTGGCCCCCTGCGAGGGCGACGCGGGCACCGGCATGGCGGCCACCAACTCCGTCCGTGTGCGGACCGGCAACGTGTCCGCCGGGACCAGCGACTTCGCCATGGTGGTGGTGGACCGGCCTTTGGGCGTCCACCGGGAGATCGACATGGTGACCACGCCCTCCGGCGCGCCGGTGGCCATGGTCCACTGCAACAACTGCACCAGCGACATCAACGCCTGGGTGAATCTGTTTGCCGAGTTTGCCGGGGCCGTGGGCGCCAAGGTGGACAGGGGGGCGCTCTTTACCTTGCTGTTCCAGAAGGCCCTGGAGGGCGACGCGGACTGCGGCGGACTGCTCAGCTACAACTACTTCTCCGGCGAGGGAGTCACGGACCTGGACGAGGGTCGGCCCCTCTTTGTCCGCACGCCGGACGCCCGGTTCACCCTGGCCAACTTCATGCGCACCCATCTGCTGTCGGCCCTGGCCACGCTGAAGATCGGCCTGGACATCCTGACGGAGCAGGAGAAGGTGGCCATTGACAAGCTCTACGGCCACGGGGGCTTCTTCAAGACGCCCGGCGTGGGTCAGCGGATGCTGTCCGCCGCCGCGGGCGTGCCGGTGTCCGTGATGGAGACTGCCGGGGAGGGCGGGCCCTACGGCATGGCCCTGCTGGCGGCGTACCGAATCTGGAAGGATCAGGGCGAGGCCCTGGAGGACTATCTGGAGAAGAAGGTCTTTGCCGGCGCCAAATCCTCCACTCTCATGGCGGAAAAGGATGATATCGCGGGATTCAATACCTTCCTGGCAAAATACCGCCAGGCGCTGCCGGTGGAGCGGCTGGCGACCGAAACCGTATAATCTTTGTCAAAGACATACTGAGGCCGGACCCCTGCCGGGGCCCGGCCTTTTCTTGTTCAGCGCCCATGTTCCGACAACAAATCTCCCCCGGACAGGTCTATACTAATCCCTATCAACAGACGGGAAAGGGGGAGGCCGGATGGTGGTCTACCTGGATATCGCGTTTTTCCTCAACTTTTTTGCCGACGCTTTGGCGCTGTATGTGACGGCACGGGTGTCCGCGCTGCCGGTGGACCGGCGGAAACTCCTGCTGGCCGCCGGGCTGGGAGGTACATATGGGGCGCTGTGCGCCCTGCCTGTGTTCCGCATGGGCGCGGCGGTGCTGCCGGAGCTGGCGGTGGCCGCGGCGCTGGTGCGGCTGGCCTACGGAAGGAGCGGGACGTTCCCGCGGCAGTTTCTCATGTTCTTCCTGCTCTCCTGTACCATGGGAGGCGTCCTGCTGGCGGCGGTACAGCTTTTGCAGTCCAGACAGGGCATGACCATTTTGCGGAGCCTGGACTGGAAAGTGTTTTTCCTTGCCGGAGGCGGATGCTTTGCGGTGCTGTCGGTGGTGTTCCGGGGGGAGGCCCGCCACGCCGTCCGGGGACAGCTGTACCACGGCGCCGTAGAGCGGCGGGGGCGGAAGGCCCCCGTGACAGCCCTGCTGGATACCGGCCACGGCCTCACCGACGGGCTCACCGGCGCGCCGGTATTGACGGTCCATTGGTCCGCCCTGGACGCCCTCTGGACCCCGGAGGAGCGGCGGGCGCTCCAGCGCCTGGAGCGGCTGGGCGCGGCGGCCTGCCTCCCGGAGCTGGGGGCCGGGTTCCGGCTGCTGCCCTACCGGGCGGTGGGGGTGGAGGATGGCCTGCTGCTGTGCTTCCGCCCGGACAAGGTGACGCTGGAGGGGCGGGACCTGGGGCGGGTGACGGTGGCGCTGTCGCCCACGGCGGTGTCCGAGGGCGGGGCCAACGCCCTGTGGGGCGGAGAAGGGGAAAAGGAGGGACAGTATGCGGCCTGACTGGAAGACGGCGCTGCTGCGGCTGCTGGTGCGCCTGGGGCTGCTGCCGGCGGAGAAGGTATTTTACATCGGGGGCAGCGACACGCTGCCCCCGGCCCTCAGCCGGGAGGAGGAGGCGGAGCTGCTCTCCCGCCTGGACGCCGGAGAGGAGGCGGTGCGCCAGGTTTTGATCGAGCGGAATCTGCGCCTGGTAGTCTATATCGCCCGGCGGTTTGAGAACACGGGCATCAATATCGAGGACTTGATCTCCATCGGCACCATCGGCCTTATCAAGTCCATCAACACCTACCGCACGGACAAGAATATCAAGCTGGCCACCTACGCCAGCCGCTGCATTGAGAATGAGATCCTGATGTTTCTCCGCAAGAGCGCGTCCCAGCGGACGGAGGTAAGCCTGGACGAGCCGCTGAATACGGATTGGGACGGCAACGAACTGCTGCTCAGCGACGTGCTGGGCACGGACCCGGACGTGGTGATGCGGCCCATCGAGGAGGACGTGGAGCGGCAGCTCCTGGGGGCGGCCATCGGCAAGCTGTCGGAGCGGGAGCGGGAGATCATAGTCCTTCGTTTCGGCCTGGACGGACGAAAGGAGCAGACGCAGAAGGAGGTAGCCGACCGGCTGGGGATATCGCAGTCGTATATCTCCCGGCTGGAGAAGAGGATTATCAGCCGGCTGAAACGGGAAATATTGAAAATGAGTTAAAAGCAGGGGGGATAGGGGGCGCAGCCCCCACAGTGCCTATCTGTAGGGGCCTCCGGCCCCTACCACCTCTTAATATATCTTTCAGTGCCTGCCGGCACCCTGGGTTACTTTTTGTGCAAACAAAAAGTAACCAAAAAATTGCTTAAGGGGCTGGGGCCCCTTAAGAATCCCCAGGGATGACGGTTAAGGGCAGTTGGGTGTTGGGTGGGACCCAGGGAAGGCTTTCATCGGTACTGCGGTGTTGGTTTTCCGTAGTCCAACTGCTGGTTGCTCCGTTCCACTACGCAATTGATGGTGCGGTGGTTGTCGGTTTAGATGAGACTCATGTACTTGCGAGGTAGGCATGACGCACGAAGGGTAAGTAGCACCCCGAAACGTGGAGCGAGCCGAGGGATTTTTGCTGGTATTTCTTGTGGACATACTAAAACAGCCGCAAAAATCTTATACACGGGACGCAGCGCGGTTTAGACAAAACAGACCAAAGGTGGAGCGCAAAACAAAATAAAAAATGAGGAAAGATTTTTAAGAAAACCTTGGTTTTCTTAAACGCGCTTTTGGTTACTTTTCTCGCGAGAGAAAAGTAACCCCGGGGGCGCCCCACTGGGGGTGCGCATCAATTCCGGTGGGGGCGGAGCCCCCACCCGCCAGATTACAGGATCGTAATATACCCGGCAGGCACCGCCTTTGTCAGCCAGATATGATTTTCCGACAGGAAAAAATCATATCCATCCCGTGCCATTTTTGAGGTGTCGATTTGCAGGGCCACCGGTTTGCCGTGGCGGGCGCCGACCTTGCGGGCGGCCTCTGCCGTGGTGCTGAGGTGGACATACAGCCGTGTCCGGCCCGTCAGGCCCTCCGCCATGATGGAGGACAAAAATCTGCTGGCAGTACCGTGGTACAGCACCTCCGGGGGTTCCGCCCGTTTCAGCTCCACGTCCACCGGTACGGAGTGCCCCTGGTTGGCCCTGATCCTGAGGCCGGAGGCGTCGATGGAGTACCGGCCCTTTTCGTCGGCGGCAACGATCTCCCGGAGCATGGCTTCCGTGAAATCAGGATAGCTCTTTCGGACCTCTTCAACGATGGCGCCGATTTGCGCCCAGCCGTGGCCGTCAATGAACGCCGTGCTGTGGCGCAGCAGATAGGACATCTTTCTGCTGATCCGCTGCGCCTGATCTGCCGCGCTTTTCATGTGGCATCACTCCTTTTTGACCAGTATACCATACCCTTTTCCTCCAAACAAGGGCGGAAATTTTTTCGATTTTGTGTGCTCAAGAGGTTTGGATACCTCCCGCAGCAGAATGAAAGGCGGGCAGCGACACATCCCGCAGGTCAAGGTCCGGATACGGCAGGAGAATGAACACAGCATCCACGTCTTTGAGAAGCTCGGCGCGAAATACGATGGGATTTTCCCCTATTATTCACCGGAAATACTGGAGACGATCAGAAGAAACCTCCCCGGGCAGGATCTCTCCGAGCTGGAGAAGCCAACCGTTCATGTCTACCATTTCAATATCCCAATCAAAGTATCAAAAAGAACTTTACCATCGCTGCCGCAGCGTTGCGATACCTACATCATATGTTAAAAAGTTAGTAGGGAGAGCTGATCCCAGCTCTCCCTACCATATTCCCTGCAACCATCCGAATCATCAATCCTGCGTATCAAACTCCATGTTGGCAAAGATGCGCTCCATCCTCTGGTCCGGGAACCGCTGGTCCACCATCTCCCAGAATCCGTTTTCGGCGAGTTCTCCCTTGACCCGCTGGGACCAGCGGCCCACGGCGACGCAGCTGACCACCGCGTCAAAGATGAGAAATATAGTCAGGGCCCAAGTCAGGACCTTTCCGATGCGGTTCGGGATCTTCAGGATCAGTTTGGCCATCCGTGGATACAGGTCCTTGATCCACAGAACGCCCAGCACGCCCCAGAAGATGGAGTAGGCGAAGCAGATACGCCCGTTGAGGTTCAGCGGCATATTGCTGTAGTCCCAGGAGGTGGACCCGATCAGCATCTCCTGTCCCCAGGAGCACAGGTACTCCAGGACGCTGCCGACAATGAAGCCACCTAGGAAAGACCAGATGAAGCCGCGATTCCTGTACTTGTAGAGCGCCACCGACAGGGCGGCGGCGCCGGCACCGTAGAGAAGGTTGAAGGGCCCGTACACCAGCCCCCGGCGGCTCTCGAAATAGCCGTTGGTCAGATAGCACCACAGCATCTCGACGATGACCCCGGCAAAGCTGCCCACCGCCAGCACCAACAGAATCTTGTAGATGTTCAGCCCCTGGGCGAAATGGTCCTTCTGTTTCTCCTTCAGGTCGATGGCACCGTTGGCGGGCGGATTGGGGCGCAGCAGCTTTCTGTCCACACTGCGCTGGGTGTCCCTGGCCCTGGCCCGGAGCTCGTCCGACATGGAGATGACGCCCTGGTGTGCCCGCTGGAGGTCATTGGCCGCGGCGTGGAGCGTCGCCAGCTCCTGCTGGATCTCGTCCTCCAGGGCCTCACGGCCCGCATCCCGCTTGTCGGTGATCTCCGCCAGGGGCGTGTAGTAGCGCTCCTCCATGACAGGCTGTAGGTCCTCCACCGCCTTCAACAGCACGCCGCTGGCAAGCAGGAGCTTTTCCGAGGACGGGGCCGGGACAGACACCGGCTCGGAGGCTTGCTCTTTCATGCGACCGCTCCTTCCCAACAAAAATCTGATGCTAACCATATACCTGCTCCTGGAAAAAGTCAAGCCGGTATTTTCTGGAGAAATTATGCGGACGCCGCGCTGCCGTCAAGGCATAAAAACGCTTTGCCACCTGTCTGTTGAAATCCCTCCGCATATGCGGTATGATGGAATGGGATCCAGACAACCCCAGAAAAAATCTGCCCTTTATCCGGCAAAGGAACCAGGAGGCGGCAATTTGGAAATCGTAAGACGCGGATATGTCCCCAGCGACAGAAATGAGTTCGGAGAGGCGGCGCGGGAGAAGCTGACCAGGGCAGGGGAGGAGCTCTGCTATCTCATGGACCGCGGCTACCCGGTGAAGCCCGCCTCGATCTTTGTAGGGAACCACCACCTGCTCTCCGAGCGGCAGCGGCTGGCCCTGGCCCGCATCACCTCCCCGGCGGCCTCCCTAGCGCGGCGGCGGCAGACGATGCTGCCCCAGGCCCCGGCCAGTCTGGCGCTGGACGGCTTCAACACCGTCATCACCCTGGAGGTGGCCCTGTCCGGGTCCCTGCTCCTGGCGGGGATGGACGGCACGGTCCGGGACCTGGCCGGACTGCGGGGGACCTACCGCATCGTGGACAAGACCGTCCGGGCGGTGGAACTGCTGCTGGCGCGGATGGACGCCCTCGGCGTCCGGGAGGCGGTCTTCTTCCTGGACAAGCAGGTGTCCAACTCCGGCCGCCTGAGCGCCCTGCTACGGGAGGCGGGGGAGAAGTACGCGGTGAATGTCCAAACCGTGCTGAGCCCCTGCGTGGACAGGGAGCTCTATCAGAGGGAAAATGTGGTCACCTCCGACGCCATTATCCTGGACAACTGCGTGAGCTGGTACAACCTCAACAGAGGGATCATCAAGGATGCCATTGCGGACGCGTGGGTGCTGCGCCTGGACCTGAACGCTGCCTCTAGTTCTTAAAAGGAAAAGATGGCAAGCCGGACAGCGGCCAGGCCGCTGTCCGTGCCTCCCGCGTTACTTGAGTTTTTGGGCAAGCCCGCAGAACATCCTGGTCACACCGGCGGCCTCCCCCGAAAGGTACGCGCACAGCCTGGCGGTCGCCTCCCGCCACGCCCGGGCCTCCGCCTCCAATGGGACCACGCCGCAGAAGATGTCCGTGCAGATGAGGACGCTGCCGCGCCACTGGTCCCGGTGGGCCCGGAAGAGCTCCGCCGGGTCAGCGTCGTTCCGGACGCACCAGAGGGTAAATTCCTCGATCCTGTCAATGCAGCGGCTGGAAAAATCGATCTCCCCATCCTCCCGGCAGGTAAAAATCCGCCCTTCCTCCACCGAAAAGCGGCGCTTGGCGTATTCCCGTTTTCCCTGATACGCCCCGCCGATAATAAGCTCCATCCTGACCTCCTCATTCTTTTTCTTGAAAGAAAAAGAATCAAAAAGAACTTTACCATCGCTTCCAAAATGCTGCGATACCTACATTTTCCGCACGGTGACGAGAGAGGCATCTGAATGAAAGACAATCGGATCACCGCTCACGGTTCCCATTCTCCCTTATGCACCAATACATTGCCCGCGCAGACCTCTATGACCACGTCGCATACATTTGCCAGCGCCTTGTCCACAAAGGCCAAATCTGCCCGGTATTTTTCCGTAAAGCTGTCGTAGCGGACAGCGTCGGAGTAGATGTAGTCGGACACGAAGACCGCGTTCCCGGCGCCCGCCGCTACCTTCAGCAGACCCGCCGCACACCGGTCCACGGCATCAGGGTCTACCCCGGCACCGTGGCCGCCCGGGTACATCTCGTTGAGCAGCAGCGCCGTGACGCTGTCCACAAGAAATGTGGCGCCGGGGTCTGCCAGCTCCAGGCACCGTTCCACCTTCCGGCCCAGCTCCAGCGTCTCAAAGCCCAGGCCCGCCCGGTCCGCCACATGCCGCGCTATCCGGGCCCGGTCCTCATCGTCGCAGGGAATCATGGTGGCCACATAGTACCGTTTCCCGTCCCCGGCCAGCCGCAGCGCAATGTTCCGGGCAAAGGTGGATTTTCCGTTTTTGCAGCCGCCTGAGATCAAAACGTTCACTTGCCATCCTCCTTTGCGCAAGCAACTCCCATCCCGCACGGGGCGGGGGCCGGAGAGGTCAGAGCCGCTGGTACACCGGCATATAGTCCAGCGGAGCGCTGGCCGTCACATACTGCCCGGCGCTCTCTATGACGCGGCCGCCGTCGCAGGGCTGCCAGCGGCCGCGGGGGAGATAGACCCGGCGCTCTCTGGTGCCGTACTCGGTGACGGGAGCCACGAGGTAATCGGGGCCGAACATATACTGGTCGTCCGTCCGCCAGCACTCCGGGTCCCCGGGAAACTCTAGGAACATGGCCCGCAGCATGGGGAGGCCGGTTTCCACCGTCTCCCGGGCCGCCCGGACAATGTAGGGCTTCAGGCCCTCGCGGATATCCAGGTAGCGCCGCAAGATCCCATAGATCTCCTCGCCATACACCCACAGCTCGTTGTCCGCGCCGGAGGGACAGAAGCCGCCGCCGTGGTCGGTATCCCCGGCCAGCGGGCCCTTGGAGGGCAGCCGGTCGCCGTGCATCCGCAGAATGGGGGTGTACACCGCCCACTGGAACCAGCGGACCAGCAGCTCCCGGAAGACCGGGTCCCGGACGTCGCCGCCGTAGAAGCCGCCGGTGTCGGTGATCCACCAGGGGATACCGGCCACGCCCATGTGGAGGCCGTTCCGGATCTGCACCCGCATCTCCCGGAAGGAGGACTCGATATCCCCGCTCCACACCAGGACTCCGTATTTGGCGCTCCCCACCCAGGCGCAGCGGACCAGGTTCAGGATGTCCCGGACCCCGTCCCGCCTCTGCCCGTCAAAGGCCATCCTGGCGTGGAACTTGGGGTAAATGTTGCCGGTGGCGAGCACGGGGCCGATGTACTGCCGGTAGTGGTCAAAGTCCGTCACGGAGTATTCCGGCTCGGCCTCGTCCAGCCAAAACATATCGACGCCGTACTTGCCGTAGTTTTTCTTGAGAAGATCATAGGCAAACTCCCTCGCGCCGGGGTTGGTGGCGTCGTAGAAACACACCTGGCCGAAGACGTCCATGGCGGCGGGCAGCCCCCGCTCCGTGCGGATGAGATAGCCGTTTTCGGCAAAGTCCCGGTAATTTCCGGACCGCTGGTCCACCGTGGGCCACACGGACACCATCAGGCGGGTGCCCATGGACCGCAGCTCCTCCACCATGGCCCTGGGGTCGGGCCAGTAGGCCGGGTCAAAATCCCAGTCCCCCTGGTAGACCCAGTGGAAGTAGTCCGCCACGATCACGTCCAGCTGGATCCCCCGGCGGCGGTACTCCCTGGCGGCTTCCAGCAGCTCGTCCTGGGTGCGGTAGCGGAGCTTGCACTGCCAAAGCCCCAGCAGGGACTCCGGCAGGGGGGAGGCCCGGCCGGTGGCCTCGGTGTACTTCTCTAAAATCTCCGCCGGCGTGTCCCCGGCGCAGACCCAGTAGTCCACGCACCGGGTGGCCTCCGCGCGCCACTCCGTCACGTTCTCCGCGAAGGCCGCCCGGCCGATGGCGGGGTTGTTCCACAGAAATCCGTAGCCCCGGGAGGACAGCAGGAACGGCACGGAGATCTGGGAGTTCCGCTGGGCCAGCTCTAGCGTCATGCCTTTCAGATCGAAGCGCATATCCCGGTACTGGCCCATGCCGTAGAGCCGCTCCCCCTCACAGGCGGCAAATCGGACCTCCGCGGCAAAGGTGTCGCTGCCCGGGTGCATCCTGTACACCCGCGCCCGGTCCCGGAGGGACCAGGGGTACCGCTGTTCCTCCAGCAGCACCTCGCCGCCCCGGGTGAACCGCAGATGCCCGTCCAGCACCTCGCACCGCAGGCCGCCGCACTCCAAACACGCGGGGCTATCCCCGGCAGATACCGTGCCGGCCTGGTGCTCCACCGGCTCGGTCAGGGCCCAGTCCTCCCCGGGAAGCTCGCCCATGGGCACGGCGCGGACCCGGATGCCGCGGCCCCAGGCCTCGATGCGCAGATGTTCATGGCCCAGGCGTAAAATGAGGGCGTTTTCCGTTTTTGTCACCATGTTCAGGCGCTCCTTTCGCAGGATTGTTTTTCACGCTCCATTTTACCCCAGGGCGGCGGCTTTTTCAATGATGAAATCTCCGTTCTTCCGTGGGAATCACACCCTGGCGGGAAATTTTTCCCCGCAAAAAAATCGCGGCCGCCCGTCATACCGGCGGGGCGATCTCCGTCTATACCAGTGAAAGGCCTTTTATACCAATGAGAGAGAGGGGGATGCCTATGGAGGACGAGACCATCGTTGCCCTGTTCTGGCAGAAGGACGCCCAGGCCATCCCGGCGGCTGAGGAGAAGTACGGGGGCTTTTGCAGGGGCCTGGCCCAAAAGCTCCTGGACAGCCCGGAGGACGCCGAGGAGTGCCTCAACGACGCCCTGCACCGGCTCTGGGAGACGATCCCGCCCCAGCGGCCCGGCTCCCTGCAGGCCTATATGGCCAGGATCGTCCGGAACCTGTGCATCGACCGCTGGCGGCAGAGGACGGCCCGGCGGAGGGGCGGGAACCTGACGTTTCTCTCCCTGGAGCTGGAGGACTGCCTCCCAGCGGCGCCCAGCGCGGAGGAGCTGACGGAGGGCCGGGAGGTGGCCGCCTGCATCAGCCGGTGGCTGGAGGGGCTGCCGCGGGAGGATCGGGTCCTGTTCGTCCGGCGGTACTGGTACGGCGACACGGTGGAGGAGCTGGCCGCCCGCCGGGGCGTCCCCGGGAACCGCCTGGCCCAGAAGCTGCGCCGGATGCGGGGCAGCCTGCGCCGGGCCCTGGAAAAGGAGGGGATCAGCGTATGAGCGAACGAAGCGAGCGTTTGCTGCGATATTTCAGCGGGATCAGGCCGGAGCTCGTGGAGGAGGCGGCGGAGGACCCGCCGAAGAAGCGCGTCCACTGGAAGCGCTGGGCGGCGGCAGCGGCGGCGGTGGCGCTGGTGGCCGGCGCGGCCGGCATCCTCCCCCGGGGGGGAAGCTCCGCCGGGGGAGCGGGGACCAACCCGTCCGGCGAGGGCCCCACCACCTTCATGTCCTACGCGGGCCCGGTATTCCCGCTGACCCTGCGGGAGGCCAACGACAGCGTCACGGCGGCGCGGGACATCGAGCTGGACTTCGAGCCCTGGGTGCCGGTCTGGTGGTCCAACGAGGACGAGGCCAACTCCCGGGAGCACCTCACGGCGGCGGAGCGGCAGGAGGTCCTGGACGACTACAACGAGTGGTACCCGGAGGGGGGCCAGTGGCGCACCTCAACGGATATCCTGGTCCGGGACCAGTACACCCTGACCAACACCTCCGGTACGGAACAGACCCTGCGGGTGTTGTACCCCTTCGCCGGCTCCCTGGGCTGGTTAGAGGAGTACCAGCCCACCCTCACCGTGGACGGGCGGGAGGTACCGGCCGTCCTCCACGCCGGAGGGTATGCCGGCGGGTTCGAGGGGGTGTGGAACGGGAGCATCGGCGGTGATCCGGACGGCGGCAGCGTCAACCTGGACATCCCGGACAACTGGGAAGACTACCGGGACGCGCTGGCGGACGGCAGCTACCAGACCGGGGCCCTGGGCGGCTACCCGGACCTGTCCGGCGTCCCGGTCATTGTCTATGAGTTTTCCCACCCCTGGGGCGAGGAGGAGAACAGCGACGCGGGCCGCCCCAACCCCACCATCCGGGTGGAGTTCGACATGGACGTATCCCGATCCAATGTGCTGACCTACGGCTTCAACGGGGCGCAGTACGGCTGGGAGACCGGCCACATGGCGCGGTCCTTCTCCATCCCCCAGACCTGGGAGCCCATCCATGACAGCGAGGAGATCTGGTATCTGATCGTGGTGGGGGAGGACGTGTGGAACATGACCACCCAGGGCTACGCCACCGGCGGCTTCGACACGGAGGAGACCATCGAGGCCGGGGTCACCGTCACGAGAACGGAGACTGATCTGGAGTCCGTGCTGCGGCAGATTTTCGCGGATGAGACCCATGCGGCTGATGGCGGCCCGGACAGCGAGATGTTCTTCGGACTCCTCAAGGGCTGGCTCGTCACCGACGGCCCCCTGGGCAGCCCGGCGGAGCGGTACAGCGGCGGGATGCTGGAGGACAACGACGTGCGGAGCGCCTGCCGGGTGTTCTATCTGGAGGCGGAGGTGACTGTCCCGGCGGGGGGGAGCGTCCGGCTGGCAGCGCAGATGCGGAAGGAGGCCAGCTACGACTTCTACTGCGCCCACACGGAGAACAGGGGCGTCTACGGCTACGACATGGTGACGGAGCTGGGGTCCGATTTGCGCTTCGGGGAACAGACCGCCACCATCGTGGACCACGGCGTGATCCGCATTGTCCGTCAGAACTTCGGGTTCGACCTGGAGACCGGCATCCGGTCCGTGGCGCTGGACCCGGCCCGGGAGCACTACTATCTGGAGGTCGCCCGCGAGCAGGAGTGAGCGCAGGAGCGGAATGCCAAAGCGGGACCGGGAACGGCAACAGCTGTTCCCGGCCTTTTTGCACCGGCCCTTGGGGAAACGGACGGAAAGGGGAACAAGCCGTCTTGACAGCGGCCGCCGGGACGGCTAGAATGTGGGTAGCAGATCCCCATTATTTGTGTCAGGAGGAAGAGACAATGAAACGAATGACATCCCTGGTCCTCGCGGTCTGCCTGGTCCTTGCGCTGCAAGCTCCGGCCCTGGCCTCGGAGGGCGGCATCACGAAGGTGAACACCTATACCGGCCAGTTCACCGATGTCCCGGATTCCAAGTGGTACGCGGAGGCTGTCAGGATCGTCTATGAGTACGGGATGATGACGGGCGTCAGCGACACCCTCTTCAATCCCACCGGGACCCTCTCCATGGCGGAGGCGGTCACCCTGGCCAGCCGCCTCCACAGCCTCTACCACGGCGGGGACGGGACCTTCCCCACCGGGAAGCCGTGGTACATGCCCTGTGTGGTCTACGCGGAGGAGAACGGCATCCTGAGCGAGGGAACCGTCTCGGACTACAGCCGCCCGGCCACCCGGCAGGAGTTCGCCCTGCTCATCAGCAACGCGCTGCCGGAGGAGGTCCTGCCGGAGATCAACGACATTCTGGACGGCCAGATCCCGGACGTGTCCTACCATCCCCAGATGCTGGGCGCCCTCGCCCTGGAAAACGCCGGTGTGCTGGAGCTCAACGACAACCTTCTGATGCTGGAGATGGTGTTCCTGCAGGGCCTGGACAAGGTAGAGCGGATCTCCACCTCGGAGGAATATGAGGCGGTCTACCGCCTGTACCGGGCGGGCATCCTCTCCGGCAACGACGCCTCGGGGACGTTCACGCCCCGGGCCAACATCGACCGGGCGTCGGTGGCGGCCATCGTCAGCCGCATCCTGGAGCCCTCCCTGCGGAAGACGCTGCACCTGCAGAAGCCGTCCGCCCAGCTCGTCCCGCTGGAGAAGCTGGCCAACCTGTCCAGCCTGCGGAAGAACGCCAGCGACGCGGAGCTGGCCCAGGCCTATGAGGCGGCCCGGCCCATCGTGGAGCCGCTGTTGGGACTGCCCCGGGACAGCCAGCTCTGCGGCATTGCCCTGGCGCTGCGGGTCCTGACCGACGCCTCCATCGACTACTCCACGGAGGAGGCCCACTACAACGACCCCTACGGCTTCTTTGTGCTCCATGTGGCGTCCTGCGCCGGGTGCACCCGGGCCACCGGCCTGTGCCTGAATATGCTGGGCATCCCCTATGAGCATGTCAACGAGAACCAGTACACCCACCAGTGGACCCGCGTCAACGTGGACGGGACCTACTGGATCTGCGACGCCTACGGCCTGTATTGCGCCCCGGAGGTGGAGCCCTACCGGCACCCCATGGTCTGACGCCGTCCGGGCACAGGAGGAAGAGATGGAGTACAGAGCCGTCATCACCGACCTTGACAATACGCTGCTCCGGTCCGACAAGACGGTGTCGGCCTACTCCCGGTCCGTGCTGGAGCAATGCCTGCGGCGCGGCCTGTACGTCATGGCCGCCAGCGCCCGGCCGGAGCGCACCATCCGGGAGTTCTGCGGGGACCTGCCGTTCTCCGCCGTCGTGGCCCTGAACGGGGCGCGGATCCTCCTGCCGGACGCCGTCCTGGAGAACGCCATCCCCCGGGAGAGCGGGGCGCGCATCCTGGCAAAGCTGGTGGAACTTCCCGGTGCGTGCATTTCCCTGGAGATGAGCGGCGGCATCTACTCCGACCGGCCCATCCCCGCGTGGAACGCCACGGTGTTCCACGGTTTTCCCCGGCTGCCGGAGGGGCGGCTGTACAAGTTCCTCGTCAGCGGTGTCCAGGAGGGGGATATCCTCCCGGCCCTGACGGAGGACACCTACTGCACCCCCATCGAGAACGGCAGGATCTACCAGATCATGAGCTGGACCGCCACCAAGTGGAGCGCCGTCAGGGCCATGCTGTCCGCCTTCGGCCTGACGCCGGAGGAGGCCGTCTACTTCGGGGACGACTACGACGACATTGAGCCGGTGCGAAACTGCGGCCTGGGGGTGGCCATGGCCAACGCCATCGCCCCGGTGAAGGAGGCCGCCGCCCTCGTCACCGGCGGCTGCGACGAGGACGGCGTGGCGCGATATATCGAAAAGGAGCTGCTTTCGGGATACCATGGCTATGCGTGAGGAGAACAACCAACTGGAGCTGGTGATCAAGCACTACTCGGAGCTGACGCTGGATGAGCTCTACGAGCTCCTGCGGGTCCGGGTGGCGGTGTTCGTGGTGGAGCAGAACTGCCCCTACCAGGAGATCGACGGAAAGGACGGGAACGCCTATCACATATTTTTCCGGGACAGCCGTGGGATCGAGGGCTGCTGCCGGGTGTTCCCGGACCCGGACCGCCCCGGGGAGGCGTGGATCGGCCGCGTCGTGACTCTGCTGCGCCGGCAGGGCCTCGCCACCCGGCTGCTGACGACGGCGATCGGAGTCGCCCGAAACACCCTCCATGCGAAGCACATCTCCCTGGAGGCCCAGACCTACGCGAAGCCGCTGTATGAGAAGGTGGGGTTCCGCCAGGTGTCGGAGCCCTTCCTGGAGGACGGTATCCCGCATATCCAAATGCGCCTTGATCTGGACGGAGAGTGACCGCCGTCCGCACAAACGGAAAGAGGGCCGCCGCTGGAAACAGCGGCGGCCCTTCGGCATACTTGATACTTTTTCTTCCAAGAAAAAGTATCAAATAGTTGTTTTACTGAAAATACTATCGCCTTATCAACGACTCAATTTCTGTCCATCCAGCATTTTTAGCACCTTTAGCGGTTTCCATCACGGTCATGTCGTCACCTATCACATACATGACCATGTTTCCCTTCGACCCTATCCAAGCCTTATCAGGGGCGACGCACACCCATTGATTCCAGTCAATGTTGGCAGCAAAGTCCTCCGCAACGGATCTGACATTGGATGCGTCTTGAAGCGTAACGATCTCCAAGCGGAATAGAGTTTCACTCATTGTTGGTGCGCACACTGCACTCGCTTTCACATCATCCGTATTTGTCAGTCCAAGCGAAGTGGAATACTCCTCGTTATCAGCAGCGTCAAATATTGTAAATTCGTCAATGTGCCGGACTTCTTTTAATGCCTCATTGAGTGCTGAAAGTATTTCTTCATCTACATCACCTTCTACAGTTGCCTGGATCTCCGCTATAGGAAGCTCCGAGGTCAATTCCAAAAAGAACTGATTCATCTTTTCAAATGCCTCTGAGAAGTCATCGGGAACTTGTCCGGCAAAGTCGGAAATGATGCTCTTGCCGCTTTGATAGGTTACATTGATTGTGGCAGATTCATTACCACCCGCAGTCGTCGCACCATCGAAGCCATCAATTGCTGCTTCATTTACAGCGACCGTTATATTGTGAAGTACAACCTCGTCAAATACACCTTCCTTATGCTGCGCCACATTATAATCGATCTCGCATTGCCCCTCATTGTTTTTCCAAACATTGATAATGTGATCATACTCGCCTTCTTTTTGCATCCTAAGCAACAGATAGGTCACAGGGTCATCAACTTCTACCGGCTCCATTGATCCGGGAAGCGTCCAAACACCGGGCTGGTTGTCTGTCTGCTCGTTTGAACACGATAAAAGAAACACCGCCATCATCAGCGCAAATAAAAGTAAGAATATCTTTTTATTCATAGCTAATACCGCCTCTTAACGACCGATTTATCAAAGACGTGCTGATCGCTTATTCCACGTTTCCGCTTTTGGTCATTGTCAATATTCGCTAAGCGGGCATTTATACATCATATTCGCCCAATATTCACCGGCTTTTGCCGGGAACACAAAGTCGGATTGGGACTCAAAAAGTATTACCTGCTCATCAGGTTGTAGAGCATCACGGCGGCCTCGGCCCGGGTGGCCGTGGCGCCGGGCAGGAACCTGCTGCCAGGCCCGCCCCGGACGATGCCCAGGCCCTCGGCCAGAGCGGCGTAGCCGTAGAACGCCTCGGGGATCTCCCCGTCGTCGGCGAACCCCGTGCGGAAGATGCCCTGCAGCCGCGCCACCTCGCCATATCCGGCGGCGTCCAGCAGCAGCTTTACCGCCTCGGCCCGGGTGAGGACGGCACCGTCATTCCGGTCAGCGCGGGAGAGAATGCCCATGCCGTAGGCCATGTCGTACAGCCGGTCGGCGGCGTTCTCCTCCTCGGGGGAGTAGGTGTAGCCGCCGGTGCTGACCAGCAGAGCCACCAGGTCCAGCTGGGTCAGGGACTTTCCCGGCTGGAAGGTCCCGCCGGTGTAGCCCACCCCGTACTGGGCCAGGGCCTCGATCTGCCTCCGGGCCCAGTGCCCGGCGATGTCGCTGTAGGCCATGGCGTCCTGGGACGCCGCCTGCTCCCGGTACACCGGCTTGGCGGTCTTGGCGTCGATGCCCAGGGGGACGTCGTCCTGCTCCAGCTGGTAGCCCAGCGCCAGCCGGTAGAGATAGGAGAGCCCCATGTCCTCCAGCGGCGCGTACTCCGGCTGGGAGAAGTCGATGGCGGCGGGGACCGACACATACCGCAGCGCCGTGTCGTAGGTGGCCAGCCAGGCGTCCACCGCCTTGCCGGCGGTGCAGATGTCCTCCGCGCTGTCGAAGGTCACGCTGTCGTCAAAGTTCTTCTCATAGCTGCTGATGGAGCCGTCACCGGCGTCCACGCCCACCCGGAGGCTGTTGCCCTTGTAGAAGTACCCGTTCTCCTGCTGGGCGTAGGTGAAGCTGTGGGACCAGGACCAGCCACCCTCGGCCTCCCGGCTGGAGGAGAGGGCCGTCCTGCCGAACTGCGTCCCGCACTGCTCCGCCAGGAACGCCTCCGCGTTGGCCTGGGCCCGGGCGAAGTCCACGGCCACCGCCGCGTCCTCGGCCAGACGGCCGGAGCTGTACACCGACAGCAGCTCACCGGTCCGGGCGTCCAGCGTCACGTTCCGCCGCCAGGAGACGCCGTCCACCTGCTTCCCGTAGCGCAGAGAGGCCGTGACCGGGGGCGTCTCGCCCTCTTCCGTCTCCCTTGCCACGGAGTAGCTGGCGGCGGCCAGGGAGTACTTGTCCAGCCCCAGGGCGGCAATACCCCGGGCCTTCCCGTCCAGGGCCTCCCGGTCCAGCACGCCCTCCAGCTTGGCGATGCCCTCCTGCTCCGCCTGGGACAGGCCCGGGGACTCGGGGGCGGCCTCCTCGGCGGCGCTGTCGCTGGCGGCACCGTTGGTGGCGCCTCCCGTGCCGCTGTCGGCGGCCTGCTCATACAGCTCGCTCAGGTTGACCAGCGTACCGGTTTCGGCGTCCACATAGTACTCGTCGCCCCAGTCCGGCAGCCAGCGCAGCACCGCCTGGGTACCGCCGTCCTCCGGCAGCACATACTCCAGATGCAGGGACAGGGTGTCCCGCAGGACAGAGGCGGCCTGGGGCGCGGTGACCGACGGCCTGGGGGAGGGGATGCCTCCCATGACCTTGCCGCCCAGGTCGTCCCGGTAGAACCGGGTGACCTCTTGATCGGCAGCCCGGACGGTGAGGGAGAAGGACAGGTCCGTTCTGAGGCCGTTGACTAGGATCTCCCCGTAGAAGCGGAAGCTGTCGGCCCCCAGCCGCATGGGGCTGGTACTCTCCTCCAGCCGGACGGTCTCCCCCTCGGTGAGCACCTTCTTTAAGAAAGCGAGAGCGGCGGCCTTGGCGCTGTCCCGGTCCCCCTGGGGGAACGACGGGGCGAACCGGCCGTAGGAGGCGGGAATGTCGGGGACGGCGCTGTCAAAGAGATAGTAGCTGACCACCTTCCCGGCCTCCGTGGCCTCGATGGACAGGGAGCCGCCATCCTCCCCGGACCAGTCCAGGTACCAGATGGGGGCGAGGGGGTTGTCGTCCAGCTCCCCGTGGAACGAGGCGTACCGGTCCGTATCCAGGCCCAGGGTCTGCTTGACCCTGGTGACCACGTCCGTCAGCCGCTGGTCGGTGGTCTCCGCGGCCAGCGACGGCACGGCCAGGGAACAGGCCAGCGCCAGGGACAGAATGAGCGAGAGAACTTTCTTCATTGCGATTTCCTCCTTCGTGTGTGTTGTCCCCCCGCGGCTGGGCGGGGAGGACCTCTGCCTATAAAGACGCAGAAAAATACCGGAAATGCCATCCGAAAAGAAAAAATTTCCGGACGGCCCGTCCCAAAGGAAAGGGAATGCCTAAAAATAGGATACCACTGGAGAAATCGTGCTGTCAAGAGAGGCGTCATTTCCGATTGCATCCGCGCCGGAGGTGTGGTATACTTTCCCTAACAATCCATCACAACAAGAGAAAGGGTCAGCGGCTATGGAACTGAACGAAATTTTGGAGAAGCTATCGGTATTCGGAAGTGACCAGCCTCTTCCGAGGGAGGCCCTGGCGGAGGCGGTCCGCCAGAGGGAGGCGGTCACGCCGTACCTGCTGGACGCGCTGGACAAGGTATACGAGGACGTTAAGAACGGGAGAGAGGATATCTGGAACGACCCGGTCTACGATCTGTCCTATTACGCCCTGTTCCTCCTGTCCCAATTCCGGGAAAAGAGGGCCTACCCCAAGGTGCTGCGTATGCTGACGCTTGACCCGGAGACGCTGGATATCGTCCTCGGCGACATGCTCACATCCACGGGAAATATCCTCTACAGCACCTATGACGGGGACCTGGCCCCGACCCTGGCGGTCATCTCGGATGCAACGCTGGACCCGTTCGCGAGAGGCGCGGCGTTGCGCCTGCTGGAGGGCCTGTACAGGGACGGACGCCTGCCCAGGGAGACGCTGGACGAACTCCTGCGGGGATATCTGGAGGCCCTGGGGAAGGGCGAGGACGACAGTATGTTCGGCGGGATGCTGATTAGCGTGATCGCGGACTGCGACCTGTACGAGCTGGCGGAGGACGTCCGGGAGGCGTTCCGGCAGGAAAAGATCGACCTGCTGCGGATGGGCGATTTTGACGGCTTTTTCGACGAGCTGTACAACGGGGACGAAAGCGGCGACGAGACCAGGACCATCGACGATACCATCGGCGAGCTGAGAGGCTGGGCCTGCTTCCGGAGAGAACCGGAGGACAAGCCGTCGATCCATGAGATCCTGAGCTGGAAGGTGGGGCGGAACGACCCGTGTCCCTGCGGCAGCGGGAAGAAATTCAAGAAGTGCTGCCTGCCCAGGAAGGAGGCGTGGGAGCTGCAGATGTCGCGCCCGTCGGAGCCGAACTGGGACCGGTACCCGTCCCTTACCCGGCAGGGAGGCCGCCCCGGGCTGCTGGAGTTCTACAGCCAGGAGGCCATCGATATGGACCGCCCGGTGTATCAGGCCATGCACATGGTCCACCACTCCGCTCACCGGAGCGCCCGGGACCGGCGGCGGATCGACAAAGAGGCCCAGGAGCTGCTCTGGAGCGCCTATGAGGCGCTCCGCCGGAAGTGTGGGGAGCAGGGCCTGGAGACGCCGGAGGACTACGACCGGGTCTACCGGGTCCACTATGACTGCAAGAAGTGGCTGACGGTGCTCCGCGATCTCCTGGAGGACGGCGGCGACGCCCGGTATCAGGAGGTCGAGCGGTTCCTGGGGATCGGCGCAAAATGACATGAAACGCGGGGGAGAGGCCCCGCGGAGCATCGGGCCGTCCGGCGCGCACGGACGGACGCGGGGAGAGAACAGGATGAAGAAGACATATATCACCACCATGCCGGACCACATCGGCGCGTTCCTGAAGGCCAGCCGCTGCTTCGCGGCCCTGGGCGTCAACATCACCCGGGTGAGCTACAACAAGGCCATCGACGCCCACACCCTCTTCCTGGACGGGGAGGGGACGCCGGAGCAGCTGGCGGAGGCGGACCGGCAGCTGGCGGAGATCGGCTACCTGCCCAGCGGCCGGGAGAAGCAGAGCATCGTGCTGCTGGAGTTCCGGCTGCGGGACACGCCGGGGAGCGTGATGGAGGTCCTGTCCCTCATCAGCGCGTATGACCTCAATATCTCCTACATGAGCTCCCAGGCCGACGGCTCGGCGTACCAGATGTTCAAGATGGGGCTCTTCGTGGACGACCCGCGCAAAATTTCGGAATTTCTCGCCAGCGCCGGGGAGCTGTGCCAGGTCCGCGTCATCGACTACGACCACACGGAGAAGATCTACGACAACAGCATCTTCTACAACTCCTTTGTGGCGGAGATCGCCAAGAGCATCGGCCTGACCCCGGAGATGCGGGAGAAGCTGCTGATCGACACGAACCTGGCCATGCAGATCCTGGACGAGCAGGGCCTCTCGCCCTACCGGACCTTTGACAGCATCGGGCGGTTCGCGGGGATGCTGGCGGACCACCGGGGAGAGGCGTTCTCCCCCAGGATCACCCGGCATCAGGTGACGGAGCAGACGGAGATCATCCTCATTGAGCCCCCCTGCGGCAGCAACACGGCCATCCTCCGGCACGGGGCGGAGACGCTGTTCATCGACACCGGCTACGCCTGCTACCGCAGGGAGATGGAGCGTCTCTTCCGCACCCTCCTGCCGGACTACGACCACATGGAGAAGACGGCTCTCATCACCCACGCCGACGTGGACCACTGCGGGCTTCTGCCCGGCTTTGACCGGGTCCTGGCCAACCGGCGGAGCGCCCAGTGCCTCCGGGCCGAGTCCTGCGGGGAGAACGGCTACCGGGAGCGGAACGCGCTGCACCGGCCCTACATCAACATCTGCAAGACGCTGACGGGCTACCGTCCGGTGGACCCGGCGAAGATCGTGGAGATCTGCGGCACGGACGCGGAGCTGAACGTGCCCCTGGCCCAGATCGGTTTCTTCGATTTCGGCGACCTGCACTTTGAGGTGTACGAGGGCCAGGGCGGCCACCTGCCCGGTGAGATCGTCCTCATCGACTACACCGACCACATCGCCTTCACCGGGGACGTCTACGTGAACATCCACGGCTTCACCCCGGAGCAGGCGCGGTATAACACCTACGCCCCCATCCTGATGACCTCCGTGGACACCGACCCCGCCCTCTGCGCGGCGGAGCGCAAGGATGTCTTCCAGCGGCTGGGCGCCGGTACCTGGAAGATCTTCGGCGGCCATGGCGCCATGAAAGAATATTCGGTCAGCTCCGGCGGGAAAGACGCACGGTAGGAAATACGGCCATTTTGAGAAGAAAAGCCCCCGGCTTTCAAATAGCCGGGGGCTTCATCTATGCGTTAGGTCAATTCTAAATACAGGTCCTTATACTGCTTCGCGGAGCGGTCCCAGGACACATCCTTGTCCATATCCCGCTGGACCATCTCGTCCCAGCACCAGCGGTTGGTGAAGAACAGCGTCTTGGCCCGGTTGATGGCGTCCAGCAGCAGCCCGGCGTCGTACCGGTCGAAGGTGAAGCCGTTGCCGGTGTTGATGAACTGGTTGTAGGGCTCCACCGTGTCCCTCAGCCCGCCGGTCTCCCGGACGATGGGGATGGTGCCGTAGTGCATGGCGTTGAGCTGGGTCAGGCCGCAGGGCTCGAACCGGGAGGGGACCAGCAGGGCGTCGGCGCCGGCGTTGATCCGGTGGGCCCGGCCCTCGTCGTACATGATGCTGGAGCACACATTCCCCCGGTAGGCGTTCTCATAGTACCGGAAGGAGTCCTCGTACATCCGGTCCCCGGTGCCCAGCACCACGAACTGGGTGTGCTCGTCCATGATCTGGGGCAGGATGGCGTTGACCAGGTCCAGCCCCTTCTGGTCCGTCAGCCGGGAGATCAGGCCGATGACAAACTTGTGGCCGTCCTGCTCCAGCCCCAGCTCCTCCTGGAGGGCCCGCTTGTTCTCCTTCTTCCGGTCCAGCACGTTGGTGATGTCGTAGTTGACGGGCAGGCTCTTGTCGGTCCAGGGGTTCCAGATGCCGTAGTCGATGCCGTTGACGATCCCCCGCAGCTTGCCGGAGTGGTAGCGCAGGTGGGCGTCCAGGGTCTCGCCGTATTCCGGGGTCTGGATCTCCCAGGCGTAGGTGGGACTGACGGTGGTGATGGCGTTGGAGTAGGTGAGACCGCCCTTGAGCATGTTGGCGTCCACCCACTTGACGGTCAGGGCGTCCTTGTTGAACACGTAGTCCGGCAGCCCCGACCAGTATTGGATGTGGGGGATGCTGTAGATGCCCTGGAACTTCAGGTTGTGGATGGTCAGGACGGTCTTGGCGGAGGCCAGCTTGGTGTCCCCAAACATGGTCCGCAGATACACGGGCACCAGAGCCGCCTGCCAGTCGTGGCAGTGGATGATGTTGGGGATCCAGTCCATATAGTTCAGCGCGGCCAGGGCGGCCTTGGCGAAGAAGCAGAACTTGGGGATATCGTCCACCAGGTTGGTGTAGGGCTTCCCCCAGCTGAAAAACTCGTCGTTGTCGATGAAGTCATAGACCACGCCGTCCCAGACGTACTCCATGATGCCCACGTAGTAGGTCTTGCCGTCGGCGCAGAGGTCCATCTCAAAGGCGCCCCGGTAGACCATCTTCTCCTGGTACTTCCAGGGGATGCACTTGTACCGGGGGAGGATGACCTTCACGTCGCAGTTCTGCTTCACCAGCGCCTTGGGGAGGGCGTACATCACGTCGCCCAGACCGCCGGTCTTGACGAAGGGATAGCACTCCGAGCCGATGAACGCCACGCTCCGCCTGGGCGTGGTGTAAACCTCCACCTGCGGCACCTCCACCGGGGCCGCCTCCACAGCGGGAGCCTCCGTGACGGGCTCTGCCTGGACAGCAGTCTCCTCGGCGGGTGACTCCAGAGCGGGGATTTCCTCAGCAGGAACTTCGGCAGCAGAGGCCTCCGGAACAGCAGCTTCCGGAGCGGGAACTTCCGGGGCGGCGACTTCCGGGAGCTGGGCATCAGCTTTCGCGGCCTCAGGCGCTTCGGACGGCTCAGCCGCCGCGGCCTTGCGCTTCCGGGGCTTGGCCGGCGCTGCGGATTCCGCTTTCGTTTTTCTGGTCCTGGTCTTGGGGGCATCCGCCGGGACTTCCGTAGCGGCCTCTGCGGGGGCCGCTTTCGCCTTCCTGGTCTTGGTTTTCGGGGCGGCCTCGGTCACCGCTTCCGTGGCGGCCCCCGCCGCGGGAGCGGTTTTTGCTTTCCTGGTCCTGGTCTTCGGGGCGGCTTCCGCCGCAGCTTCTATGACAGCCTCCGCAGAGGTCGTTTTTTCTTTCTTTGTCGTCTTTTTTTCCGCTTTGCTTGCAGACATATGGCACCTCCAAAAAAGAAACATCGCGGGGTTTCCCATATATTACTATATTGTTGACCACGATTCAATTTCATATCTTACAGTATTTTGCCCCGGATGCCCCTTTTTATTGGATATTCTGATGCTTTTTCTTCAAAGAAAAAGTACCAAAAAGAACGTTCCCACCGATGCCGGCGCGCAGCGATACCTGTATTTTCCGGGCAGCGGCAATGGATCGACCTGATGGAAACAGCGTATCTGCCCATAGCCCCGCTTGCCGTTTATGCCAGGTCCGCTTTCGCGTAAATCCGCATAGACAGAAACGCCGACACAGATAAAAACACAGCGCCAAGCAGGACAATACCGCCGCTGATTACATAGGGAGAAACCATCGAGAGGAAATCCAAATGAAAACCTTCCATTCTCAAAAGCAGCGGCAAAATAATCGGAGAGGCCATAATGACTACCATAAAGGCAATCTTGGTTTTTTCATACCCAAGCTGATACTGTACGGGCAGATACAAGCCGATAAAACCGGCCGTTACCAGAAACATCAACGCAAACAGCTTTATGTCCGCTGTCCCCAATTCAGGAATCATCAAGGTTTCCAGCTTAAAAACAATACAGCAGATCACATAAACTGCCATGCAGAAAATGTATTTCGATAGCACCATCGCTTTCCGCGAGAACGGCGTGGCGCACAGCAATGCCGCGGCCTTCGGAAATTGGTACTCTTTCAGAGATACATATTGCAGCAGCATAAAAACGGAAAAGATCACAGAGAGGATAAACCCCAGCACCCCTGTAAACTCCGGGGTCCGCCACCGCATGACCGGCGGGATCAGAATCACCAATAAAAGCATGATCAGCACATATTTCTTAACAATCAGAAAATCCTTTTTCAGCAAAGCAAATACCATCATGCCGCACCTCCAACGTTTCCAAGCATGATATCTTCAATCGACGGACGCTCCGTGAGCACGTCCGGGAGATACGAGCGTACCTCAGATACATTCTTTGTGATCCCCGTAAATCCGAATTCCGTTTCTGATATGGCTGAAAAGAGCTTGCGGATCTCTGCCGTTAACGACCGGCTGTCGCCCTTCACGATCCGATATGTGTCCAGCAGGGCGTCCTTGTCCTCTTGAAAAACGATGCGCCCGTTGTCGATCATGATAAGGGTATCCGCAATCTTATCGAGGTCAGAGGTGATATGCGTGGAAAAGAAAACGCCTTTGCCGCCATTCTTCATATACTCCACCAAGGTTTTCAAAAGCTGGCTTCTGACGAGAGGGTCCAGCCCGCTGGTGGGCTCGTCCATGATCAAAAGCTCCGCGTGATGAGAAAGGGCTAACGCAAGGGCATATTTCATTCTCATGCCCTTGGAAAGGGTGTTGATCTTTTGCTTTGGGTCAAGAGAAAACAGTTCCATGTACCGCTTGAAATCTTGTTCAGACCACGATGAATATGCGGACGCAATGATACTCTTCATTTCAGATAGAGTAAGCTCTTCATAAAAGCACCCGTCGCCCAAAACGATGCCAATACGGTCCTTGATCTGTCTTTCGTTCTGCTCAAAGTCCCGGCCGAAAAACCGAATATTGCCGGACGACTTGGCTGTCAAGCCCAAAATGGTCCGCAGCGTTGTTGTCTTACCGGCCCCATTGACGCCAATGAAACCAGTGATACACCCCTCCGGCAGCGAGAATGTTACATCTTGCAAAGAAAAATCGCCATACGACTTGTTCAGGCCGCTGACAGTAAGAATATCGTTCATCCTAATCCTCCTCGTAAAGAATATCCATCATGGCGTTCAGTTCTTCTTTACTGATTTTTAACGACTTTGCTGTCTTTATCATATCCAGCATTTTTTGTTCCACAAGGCGCCGTTTGGCGTCGCGGAGCAGCTCCAGATTGCTCGTAGATACAAACGTCCCGATTCCTACCTGACTTACAATAAAGCCCTCTTGCTCCAATTCCTCATATACCCGCCGGATGGTCAGGACGCTGACCTTCAGATTTTCAGCAAAGGCCCGGATAGAGGGAAGCGGGTCCCCCTCCACCAGTTCCTCTTTCAGAATGGCGTCCTTGATCTGGTCTTTGATCTGTTGGTATAGGGGTATATCGGAGGTGTTTGAGATCAGTATCTTCACAAGGTCCCGTTCTCCTTTCCTATAGTGTGATGTTGTTACACACACATTATAATCAATAGCTACACCGATGTCAATACAAATCTTCAACTTCAAGGTGTGCGGAATAAAAAAGGTCAATTACCTGTAATACTTTTTCTTTCAAGAAAAAGTATCAAAAAGAACTTTAATATCGCTCTCAAAGCGCTGCAATACTTACATTTCCCACACGGTAACGAAGCACACATCTAATGGGAGAATAGTATAAAGTGTAGAAACGGCGCAGCCCGCAAGCTGCGCCGTTTCCCGAAAACAAATCTGTGCTGTTTGATGCGTGCCGCCCGAAAAGGACTGCCTTATTTGACCGCGCCGCACTACGCCTTTTCGGCCTCGTCCTCCGCCCACACGTCCTTGGCCAGGCGGAACACCGCCCACGCCTTGGGCCAGCCAACATAAAATCCCACGTGGGTCACAATGGCGGCGATCTCCGCTCTGGTCACGCCGTGCGCCTTGGCGTTCTCCAGGTGGTAGGTGAGGGAGGAGTCCGTGATGCCAGAGGACATTAGCGCCACCACGGTGATGATGCACCGGGTCTTGAGGTCGATATCCTGGTTGTTCCAGTTCTCGCCGAACAGAACGTCGTCGTTGAAGTGGGCAAAATCCGGCGCAAAATCGCCGAGCTGATTCCTGCCTGCCGTCTGAGTGATCTTTTCCATGTTGAGTTTCCTCCTGTTGATATGATTTTAGCCTGATATGGGCCGCGCCCTCTTCCGCTCAGGAGAGGACCGGGCCGGTATGCTGTCCGCGTCAATTATAGACCCGTCGGACCGCGCTGTCGAGCCCCGGGCGCAAATATTTTTGTGCCCCCGCCTCCGCCGTCCTCCCGCGGAAATCTCCCGTTGGCGCGGACAGAATGTGCCGGGCAGACCGCATTTCCTGGGCTCAAGGACCTCATGTCAACCGGCCCCCTCCGCGCATATTGTGAGGTAGAATCCAACGGATTGGGAGGAAACACCCATGACACATACGACCCATTTCTTCCTGGGCGCCAACAGCGGCCAGGGATTTCAGAGCCTCTTCGACTCCTTCTGCGCGCCGGAGGACCACTTCGACCTGGTGGTGCTCAAGGGCGGCCCCGGCTGCGGGAAGTCCACCCTCATGCGCCGGGTAGGGGAGGCCATGGAGGCGAGAGGGGAGACGGTGGAGTACCTCCACTGCTCCGGCGACCCGGGCTCCCTGGACGGCGTACATATCCCCCGCCTCCGCGCCGCCTTTGTGGACGGCACCGCGCCCCACGCTGCGGCAACAAAAGGACATTTTCCACCGAAAAGTGCCCTGTTTGCAGGCGTTTCCGGGCACGGCCCTCCCATGTAGAGCTGTGGCTTCATAAGGACACTATTCCCGGACAAGCTGTTTTGAACGGCGTAACTGCTCAAATTTTGCTTGCAAGTGATTGCATTTGCAAGCGGGCTGTGCTATACTATGAAAAACAAGTAAAGGAGGGATATGATGGCCAACACACTGGTACAGTTCCGAGCGGAGGAAACACTGCGGATCAAGGCGGTGGATATCTGCGAAAGGCTTGGATTTGACTTGCAGACCTATCTCCGGATGTGTATGTCCCGGCTGGTCCAGGAAAATGGTGTGCCATTCAGCATGAAGCTGGGAGAGATGGCCGAGAACCGGGGACTGAGCGCCATGAAGGCCGCCAGCCATATCGCCGAGGAGAACGGCATCGCGGATATGTCCCTGGAGGAGATCAATGCCGAGATCACCGCGGCGAGAGAGCAGAGGTGAGGCGTGAGATACTACGCAGTCATCGACACCAATGTGCTTGTATCCGCTATGCTTAAGTGGGATTCCATTCCTGGCAATGTTCTGGAGCTCACTTTCAGCGGAACCATCGTCCCGCTCCTGAATGAAGACATTATCAGGGAGTACCGGACGGTTCTCAGCCGCCCAAAGTTCCATTTGACGACGGACATTGTTTCGGATGTGGTTGGTGAGCTTGAGCGACTGGGTCTGCACCTTGACGCACCGGAACTCAACCTTGATTTTCCTGACCCGAAAGACCAAGTGTTCTACGAGGTGGTTATGGAGGGGCGGAAATCGAAGGACGCCTATCTGGTTACCGGAAATCTCAGGCACTTTCCAATGGAGCCCTTTATTGTTACGCCAAGGCAGCTGATGGACATCATCTCCGATGATGTTACAAATGGAATACCGTGACTTGGATGAGGCCTGGAGTTTCAGATCCTGGCCCTTAAAGACGTGTAAAAAACTTTTGAATCTTAGAGGTTTTTGCACATCAATTATAAAAACTTGATTTTTGGCGCAGACTATGGTATCCTGTTGCCAGAGGTGATTTCCATGCGCAAGCAGCCGTCCGAGCTGAAAAAACGGGACCTTTACCTGAACCGCCTCATCGCGTTCCAGGACACGGAGCCCGTGAAGGTCATCACCGGCATCCGCCGGTGCGGCAAGTCCAGCCTCCTGCGCCTGATGGCCCGGCACCTACGGGAGACCGGCGTGAGAGATGAGCAGATCATGGAGCTGAACTTTGAGTCCATGGAGTTCCGGGGGATGACCGCCGAGGGGCTGTACCGCTATGTGAAGGAGCGGCTGCCGGAATCCGGGCGGGCCTACCTGTTCCTGGACGAGATCCAGCGGGTGGACCAGTGGCAGGATGCGGTGAACTCCTTCCGGGTGGACTTCGACTGCGACATCTATGTGACCGGCTCCAACGCCTACCTACTGTCCTCGGAGTATGCCACCTACCTGGCTGGACGGAGCGTGGAGATCAAAATGCTTCCACTGTCCTTCCGGGAGTTCCTGGATTTCCACGGCTACGAGGTCCGGGAGAGCAAAAGTCCCGCCGGGACGCTGCGAAAGCGCATCTATGACGGGGACAGCGAGAACTATGAGCCCCAGGAGCTGCTGGAGGCGTATCTGAAATTCGGCGGGATGCCGGGTATCGCCGATGTGGGGCTGGACACCGACAAGGCTTTGACCTTGCTGGATGGGGTGTACTCCACCGTAGTAGTGCGGGACATTCTGGAGCGGGAGCGGCGGCGTGGCCAGCGACAGCTCACAGATCCGGAGCTGCTGCGGAAGATCATCATGTTCCTGGCGGACAACATCGGCAACAGCACCTCCATCTCCACCATCGGGAACACGCTGGCGAACGAGCATTTGCTGGACAGCGGACGCAAAAAGCCGGCGGCCCAGACGGTCCAGGCCTATGTGGCCGCTCTGTTGGAGTCCTTCGTGTTCTACGAGATCAAGCGGTTCGACATTAAGGGCAGGGAGTACCTGCGGACTCTGGGGAAGTACTACATCGTGGACATCGGCCTGCGGAATTACCTGCTGGGATTCCGGGACATGGACACGGGACACATCATCGAGAATGTGGTGTACTTTGAGCTGCTCCGCCGGGGGTATGACGTGGCCATCGGCAAGGTTGGCAATCGGGAGGTGGACTTCATCGCCGCCACGGCGACGGAGAAGCGATACATCCAGGTCACCGAGTCCATGAATGACCCGGGCACCCGGGAGCGGGAATTGTCCCCTCTGCGGATGATCCGGGACAATTACGAGAAAGCGGTCATCGCGGGAAGCTGTGACAACCCTGTCACCCAGGACGGCATCAAAATCATCAAGCTGACAGATTTCCTGCTGAACAACTGAATCCATCTTTTGGGCGTCCGCGCAAAGCGCGGGCGCTGTTTTTTTGCCCTTAGCCCCCGTCCTCCATCTCTCGTCCCGCCCCGTGGGCGTGTGTTTGCCGGCGCTTCAGCGGCGGCAAACACGGCGGCGAAGCCCCGCCCCATCGGGGCGGAGGCAAAGCCGCAGGCGGGGTGCCGGGGTGTCCCCGGCCGCACGACCTTGCCGCCCCGGGCGGCAAGGTCTAGTGCGTTATACCGCCTCGACGCACGCACGCAAGACGCCCGGCCCGCATCATGGGGGCCGGGCGTTTTTGCGGGCGGGAGGCCGCCGCACCGGCTGTTGTTTTCGGACAGGTGTCCAGCGGCGGGCTCCGCTGCGGCGGGGCGGTATGTGAAAAATCCATCGTCTACCGCGCGCCTATCTTGTTACGGAAGGAGTTTTTACTATGCCATACGCGATTTTACGATTTGAGAAACGCAAGGGCGGTCCGGCTTCCGCCCTGGAGAAGCACCACGAGCGGAAAAAGGAGCGGTACGCCAGCAATCCGGATGTGGACCCGTCCCACTCGGAGCAGAACTACCATCTGGTCCAGCCGCGGATGAAGTACTATGCGGAGATCCAATTCCGCATTGAGCGGGCGCAGAAAAAGAATCCGAAATGCAAGGTCCGCAAGGACAGCGTGAAATTCATCGACACCATTGTCACCGCCTCGCCGGAGTTCCTGGCCGCGCTGCCGGAGGACAAGGTGCGCCGCTACTTCGAGCGGGCGCTGGAATTTCTACAGAAGGAGGTGGGGGAGAGGAACATCTTCTCCGCCGTAGTCCACATGGACGAGCGCAATCCCCATATGCACCTGTGCTTTGTGCCGCTGACGGCGGATCATAGGCTGTCCGCTAAAGAAGTCATAGGGGATAGGGCCAAGCTGGTGGAGTGGCAGGACAAATTCCACGACCATATGGCGGAGGAATTCCCGGGGCTGGAGCGGGGACAGGCGGCGGCCGTCACCCGCCGGAAACACATCCCCACCTGGCTCTACAAGCAATCTCACCGGCTCACCGACGAGATGAAGGCGATTCGGAAGGAGATCCAGAATATCGGCGTGCTGAATGGGCCAAAACAGAGAGAAAAATCTTGGAGCTTCTGGCGCAGTGGTACCCAAAGATCAACGCCTTTGAGGCCAAGCTGAAGCCCTACGACGAGCAGTTCCGCATCCTGCGGGAGAACGAGACTGTCCTCCGGGGCGAGGCGGAGCGGGCCAAATGGGAGCGAGACCAGGAGCACCGGGAGGGGCTGGACTTGATCCAACAGCTGCGGGAGTATCAGGACTTCATGGACTCCATCCCGGAAGAGGTCCTTGTGCAGCTGCGGGAGCGGTATGAGCAGGGACAGAGGGAAGGGCAGGTGTGGAGATAAGGCCGGTTCAGATGGGGTACACGGCATTCCTGGGCTATTATTCAAACTGGGAAAATCTAATTTTTCATTTTTCTATTCCTTATTTATGAGAAATGAGATCGTCGTGCAAAAATGCTTGGGTATACCGGCAAGCTGATGGACTATGACTTGCTATGAATCGGGCGGCTCCAGACGGGGCCGCCCGACCCATATTTTCCGCGCAGTCTGGGAGCTGTCAACCGCTACTGTTTTTCCCGCAAAATGCTGCCGTGTTATTGGCGAAATTTGGCCTTAATAGGGCGACCACTGCATCATGCCTGGTACCCATGATGCAGTGGCCTTGGTTATCTTATCCCTTGGGCGGATGTGGATCGTTACCGTGTGAGTCCTTCGCACGGATTTTTCCATCTGTTCCGTGAATCAAAAGCTCAGATTTTTGATTGTTGGCAATTTTCCGGCCAACTTTTATCGCCTGCGCCTGTGTGGAGGTGACTTTAGTGGCCTTGGAATTACCAGAGCCTTTCACTTGCCATTCGCCGCCGGGGTGGGGAGTAACATGCTGATTCTTTCCCATATTATACTTCCCCCTTTATTCACGAGGCAAGTCGAGAAGGTCATCATGCCGATAACTATCGGGAGAGGACCGCACGTACTTCTCGTTCCGGGAACTGACAGCAGGGATCACATTGGGATAGGGGGCGATGTTGACCTTGATGGTCCCCGGGTTCTCCTGCAGATAGTCATGAAGGAGGGCCTTCTTGAAATAGCCGCAGCCGTCAATGTAGATTTCATCAATCTCCAGAAGGCTTTGAGAGTAGTAGCAACCTGGTTTCATTTTGATTCTTGTGGCGTACATCATGGCGTACCACCTTTCTGCTGTAATTACAGCTTTTGTATTTACAAACAGAAAAAGGCCTATCTTGTGCCTGCATACATTGTGAGACACAAAATATGCGGGCTTGCAAGACTGGCCAAAACGTGATACAATAAAACCGTGCAGAGGAACGGCGTTATGTATCAGTCGGTTTTGGCTGATCTTACGTCAAGCACAGGAGAGCAGCATTTCTGCGGGTACCAGCCGCAGAGTGTTGCTCTTTTTCAATTTTCTGATTTGCATTATTTATTTTAAGTGCTCCTCATCAAGAATGACGATGAGCATACCAGTTTCGCTATCAAACTCCGGCAAAAATTGCGTTGCCTTTTTGCGAAACTTTATACCTGTTTGTTGCTCTAGATATCTCGAAAAATCTTTTGCATTGATGCGTACCCATCCGTCTTTTTCACGCGGCTCAAATTCATATGGCTCGGGTGTTCCGGCACCTCCTGAATGGGCACGTACACCGATCACTTTTGCCTGAGTGTCGTAACCAATATCAATCTTTTGCGGAAAGCCCAGCAAACTGCGGGCACCTGCATTGAAAGCTATACCGGTGGCACTCAAGGTGACGACAGGCGTACCAGAGCGAGCAAAGGAGAAGTCGAAGTTATAATCTACCATATCATCTCTCTCCTCTCAAGCTGTAGTATACCACACTGCTGCCAAAATAGCAAGAGGTTTTTGCCAACAAATTACGTAAGAATCAGCGTTGAAACGGCGTCGCAGTTCAGCGCAGCGGATGAGAGGATATGAGACTGACAACTAAATGACATCCAATGTCCGCCCCAGCATCTCCCGCGCGCTCTCCTCCTCCGGCTCATTGGTCCCCAGCTCCCCCCGGAAGGCCCGGGCGAGGATGGCCTTCTTGATGAGCTCGATCCGCTCCAGCACCCCCTCGGAGGCCTCCTTGGCGCGCTGTTCTTTGGCGAGGAGGGAGTCGAGGATGCGGACGATTTCCTGTTGCTCAGGTATGCTTGTCATGCTGACTAAAAGTATGGACAATTCTTTTTGGTTTATTTTGGGAAGCACTGAGCGTGAACCAGCTGACGATGCCTGCTCCCAAAAATCATCTGACAACATGTAGTACCATAAATACCTAGTATTTTCCTTTGCCTCTATGGGGTACATATCTGCACTACATAGACCATCAAACTCAGCAACTACAACTTTTGAAAGGTATGGACGAATCTTGGAGTAAAGGATTTGACCTGGATAAAATCTGTGCTTCCCACTCGTCACGTTATCTTCTGCGATTGTGTGATAGTCTAATAATCGACCGCTTCTCTTTTCGATGTTATCAGGCGCGATATGTGGAAAATCTTGATACTCCATCGGGTCTACTAAATTGCATTTTATATTGGCTACCTTGTCAAATCGTAGCTGTCTCCAATTCTCCATCCCCGAATTATGTTCTTTCCTCCACCTCGCCGTCAGTTCCCCAGTAAACGCCCGATGCAAAATCGCCGCCCGCCGTGTCTCAAATCCATCCACCACCGCCTGGGCCTTTTCCTTGGCCTCGTCCAGTTTGGCAAACAGGCTTTCAATACGGGTGACAATTCGGTGCTGTTCGCTTTGAGGAGGAAGAGGGACAGGAAACTCCTGTAGATTCCCCAAACGTATATAGGGAATAGCGGTTCCGAACATCTTGTCCTTATTGAAATCTAACCATCGGAACTTGAAAAAGTAGAATATATAATCTATATCGAATTGAGTATTTACTTCAACCACGTATGTGCGCTGGTATGCTTCAAACTTTCCGTTATAGCGAGAAATATTGCTAATATCGCCGTTTCCAGCAAGAAGAATGGCATTACAGTCAAAAGAATACCCATCGCAACGAATTGGGTCAGATGCACAAGTAAAGAACGGATAAATTCCGTTTGAATTTCCATAATTAGCATCTTTTTTTCCAGTTCGTATTGTTGAAATCTCTTTGAACCGCACCCAGCACCAATTCTCCGGCACCTTATACGACTGCTCTCCCTCCGGCACCAGCGCCGCCCGCAGGCGCTCCTCCGGGGTGAGGGCGGCCTCTTTTTTCTTTCCTTTTGCCATCAGTCCTCCACC
This sequence comes from uncultured Oscillospiraceae bacterium, assembly GCA_947589745.1. Lineage (GTDB taxonomy): Bacteria > Bacillota > Clostridia > Oscillospirales > Oscillospiraceae > Pelethomonas. The sequence goes on along the minus strand of CANQCS010000003.1, from coordinate 30,649 downwards.
TCCAGGGCCCGCAGCTCTTTGACCACGCTCATCAGTAGGTCCACGGCCTCCTCCAGCTGGGCCACGGCCTCCTCGGCGCTGTCCGCCGGGTCGGGGAGGTCGCTGTAGTCCAGCACGGAGTCGTCCCGGATCAGCCCCAGGTCCAGGCTGTTGCCCCTGGCCTCGATCTCCTCCCGGGTGAAGACGCTCCACCGCTCGTCGCGCACCGCCCGGCGGTCGGGGGCCTCGAAGGCGGCCTCGAAGCCGGCGAAGTGCTCCTTTTTCAGCGGGGTTGTCTTGCCGAAGGAGGGCATATTGGTGCGGAGGTCGTAGAACCAGACCTCTTTGGTGTTGCCCTTGTCGGTCCGGCCCCGGGTGAAGAACAGCACGTTGGTCTTGACCCCCTGGGCGTAGAAGATGCCGGTGGGCAGGCGGAGGACGGTGTGGAGGTCGCACTTGTCCATCAGGTCCCGGCGGATCTTCTCGCCGTCGCCGTCGGCAAAGAGGACGTTGTCCGGCAGCACCACGGCGGCCCGGGCCCTGCCGTTGGCTTTCAGGCTGCGGTAGATGTGCTGGAGAAAGTTGAGCTGTTTGTTGCTGGTGGGGAAGGTGAAGTCGTCCCGGGTGGCGCGCTCACCGCCCTTCTTGGTGCCAAAGGGCGGGTTGGTGAGGACCAGATCGAAGTCGTGCATCTGCTTGCCGAAGTTGGACAGGGTGTCCCCCAGCAGGATCTGGCCGTCGATGTCGTGGAGCATGGCGTTCATCAGGGCCAGCCGGTGGGCGTCGTGGACCAGCTCGCAGCCGGTGAATGCCTCCTCCTTCTCAAATTCCGCGGTATCGTGGTCCAAATCGTAGAAATCGTCAGTGTGTTCTTTCACATAGCGGTGGGCGGCAATCATGAAACCGAAGGTGCCGCAGGCGGGGTCGTTGCAACGCTCCTTGGGCTGGGGCTTCATGAGCCGGGTCATCACGTCGATGAGCACCCGGGGAGTGAAGTACTGCCCGGCCCCGGATTTTTTCTCGTTGGCGTTCTTCTCCAACAGGCCCTCATAGAGCCCGCCCAGCCCCTCCTCCTTGGCGGAGTACCAGTCCAGGCCATCGATGGAGGTGATGATCTTCTCCAGATTCTTGGGCTCCTCGATGTTGGAGGCGGCGCCCTGGTAGATCTCCCGGACCCGGCCCGTGCAGTTCTCACCCAGGTGGTTCAAAAGCTCCTTGTAGAACCGCTTCAGCTCCACGCCGCTCTTGGAGGTGAGCTTGTCCCAGCGGTAGTTCTCAGGAATCTGGCTCTCCGCGCCGGTCTCCTTGGCCATTTTCAGGAACAGGATGTAGGTCAGCTCGGTGACGTATTGGTGATAGGTGATGCCGTCGTCCCGCAGGACGTTGCACAAATTCCACAGCTTGGAGACGATTTCCTGGGTGGTCATCTTACACCTCCGAAGGTATTCCAGCCTATTTCGGTTGCAATCTTCAATATTACCTCATCGAAAACCTGGGATTGATAGGGTCCTTGAATCTTCGCTTTATTCTCAAACAGGTCATGTATCGCCTGCAAAATTTTTTCTTCCGCCTCCTTTTGGTCTTGTGGGAGAGGAGCAGAGCCGTGTGATTGCCGTATAAGCGCCTGATTTACCATGGCTGAAAAGGCATTGCTAAGAAAATCCCTCCAAAAATTATTAGGATTCATGCGATTCTACCTCCATCGTCATACAGGTATTCGTTCAGTTCCAGCACGACATTCTCCAACTGGCCCTGGAACACCTTGTTGATTTTTGTAAATCTGCCGGCGCTCTTGAAGCGGCTGTCCTCCTCAAAGACAGACACGTTGAGCACCGATTCCTCCAGCAGATATTTCTCCATGCGGCCGATCCAGGTTAGTTCCTGCTGGGTGAACCTGTGAGCCTTTTTCAGCTTGTCCACCGCCCGGCGGATACGGGCCTCGTGGCTGATGAGGGTGGAGCCAATGGCGTAGCGCCGGATCAGGCCGATGATATCGGCGGCCATCTCCTCATTGGTCAGCTCAGAAATGGCGGTGTTGAGCTGCTGCGTGGTAAAGCCCTCCCGGTCCAGAGTCAGCCGCAGGTCCCGCAGGCTCTGCCGGGTCAGCTCCCGGGGCCGGGTACAGACGATGTTTAAGGCCGTGATCTCATTGAGATTTGTCTTTACATAGTCCGCGAAGGCGTCCAGATAGTCCTCCGGCCGGCTGCCGGCGCCGTAGCCCCGGGTGTGGCTGACCAGCTCGTCGGGGGCGTCGGAGATCACGACTGTCCGGCTCCCGCTGGGCGAGACGTTCTGGAGCAGGGTAAAGAGGGGCCGGTCATGCAGGATACGGCTCTTGGCCGCCTGGACCGTCAGGCCCTCGATCTCCTCGATGTACTGGGTGGGGTCCAGCCCGCCGGACAAGCTGATGAAGTGCTCCAGGGCGTTTTCGTCCAGCCGCCGCTTCTGCCGCTGAAGCTTTGCCACGATCTGGTCGATCTGATAGCCAACCTTCGCCTTGTCCTCCAGTGCCTCCAGCCCCTCCAGCAGCTGGGCATAGGTGGCGGAGGGGTTCACTGTCACCGGCTTCATGGTGTTGACAGGATCCAGCGATTCATAGACGCCCACGGGGTCGTAGATCTCAAAATGGGTCTTCTTGATCTTGGGACACAGACGGGTGGCCCGGCCAAGCATCTGCTCAAAGAGGATGCGGGACTTCACCCGGCGCAGGAAAACCAAATTGGTGATCTCCGGCACGTCAATGCCGGTGGTCAGCAGGTCCACCGTGACAGCAATGCTGGGGAACCGCTCATTTTTGAACCGTTTGATGGCCTCATGGACTTTCTTCGGATTGCCGCCGCCCACGCTGCCCGTGATTTTCATGATGGCGTCGTTGTCCACGCCGTAGTCCTTGTAGAGATTCTTCAGAATATCCACGATCATGTCGGCGTGGTTGTCATCTACGGCATAGATCAGGGTTTTGCCCTGCTCCTCCGGGTTCTCCGGGTCGATAAACTGTGCAATTTCCGCCAGAACCGTCTCGTTGAAGGGGCGGGTGATGACCTTTTTGTTGAACTGCTCCACATCAAAGTCCAGCTCGTCTTCCAGTAGTTCACTGTTGATCAGTTCCCCGGTGACGGGGTCATAGAGGGTCACGGTGTCGCCGGACTGATAGTGGATGCCCTCATCCCGCAGCCGGGTGTGAAGGTCGTGGGGCGCGTCGTGGTCCACCAGATAGCCCTCGATGACCGCCTCCCGGTAGGTGTACTTGAACACCGGTTCCCCGAAAATCTGGGTGGTCTGGAGGGCCGGGGTGGCAGTGAGGGCGATCTTCACCGCGTCGAAATACTCAATTACGCTGCGGTACTTGCCCTGGTAATCCCGCTGGTCCCGGTAGAGCAGGTCGGTGTCGCCCATCTCCTTATCCAGAATGTAGCCCCGGTGGGCCTCATCCACGATAATCAGGTCGTAGTCGGTGACGGCGGGCATGGTTTCCCCGTCATTGTACAGGATGCGCCGGACCATTCCCTGGACGGTGGCCACATGGATGCGGGTCTCCTTCTCAATGGAAGTGTCGTCCAGCCCTTGGATGCTGTAGATATCGTCCAGCGTCATCAGGTCCTCCAGCTTGACCTCCTTGAAGACATCCTGGGCCTGCTCCCCCAGTGCGGTGCGGTCCACAAGGAACAGGATTCGCTTGAATCGGCCGGTTTTCAGGAAGCGGTAGATCATGCCCCGCACTGTTCTTGTTTTTCCGGTGCCGGTGGCCATGGCCAGCAGAGCGGTGCGGCTGCCATTGACAATGGCCGTTTCCGCCGCCTGGATTGCCCGAATCTGGTACTCCCGGAGGTTCAGACCGTCCTTATCCCGTAGCAAATCATAGGGCGTATTTTTCAGTGCCAGGTTCCCGGCCTGAATGTCTTTTTCCAGCAGTTCCAATATGCCGTCGGGGCTCATCCAACCTCGCAGGGCCTGGGGGATATTGGTGGGTTCTCGGAGATCCAGAAACCAGATGCCAGACTTTGTTTTGTACTGCTCCAGATAGGGCCTACCGTTGGTGGCAAATGTGAAAGGGACTTTATAAGCGCCCCAGGTCCCGATCTGATAGACGGCGTCCTCCGCCCGGATGTTTTGGGGGTACTCCTTGCCCTGGTAGTCCAAAACAGAGGGAATGTCTTTATGCTCCGCCTTGGCTTCGATGATCCCCACCAGCTTCAGCCCGGCAAACAGCGCGTAGTCCGCCCGGCCATGGTTTCCGACGGTAGAATCGGTAGGCCACTCCGCAATAGCCAGATTGCGGCCTTTGGCGGGTCGTGTGCCCGAGGAATAGCGCAGGTTCACTGTGTCCGCCTCCCAGCCAACCTGCCGGAGCTGCTGGTCGATCAGGTAGCGGGTTTCCGCTTCCGATTTCTGGCGCTGACTGGCGGCTTTGCCGGCCTGCTTGCGGCGGGATTCCTTGGAAATCTGCTGCGCGTTTGCGGCACTCTGCTCCGCGTCTTGCATCAGCTGCTTTTCCAGGACGTCTTCGGTGGTTGTATCAACTGACTCAGGCTCCGACTGTTTCGGCGGCAGAACGAACGGTTGACTGACATAGCTCCAATCACCGTAGGTCTGCATAAACCACTGACAGAGGCTGTGAGCCATCTCCAAGAGGGCCTTGCCATCCGAAATGGATTCATAGTTCTCATGAACTGCTTTGTTGCGGGCTTTGCGAAGGGCGTGAAGGATGTCCACTAAATCCAGGGTTAAAAGTCCCTCACGCTGGAGCGTGTCAATCCGTTTCACCGCTGTATTATCGGCCGGAAAGGGGATGCGGTCATAGCTAAACATGAGGTTGACGATGGTTTCGCCAATCATCCCGAGTTTCATTAGGCAGGAATTGGAATCGCTGTATAAATAGGCTTCAGCAGCGTTCCCAAATTGAGATAGAACAGGAAAACTAGATTTCAAAAAATCAAAATTACTCACCATCTTGAATCATCTCCTTGTTTCAATTCCCTTTTCCCTCTCTCGGAATACCCTCACATTATAATAATTCCTGCACCGCGTACTGCAAAACTCGCTCTTGGCGTGGCTGTTGTAGTACACCTTCCCGCAGTTCTTGCACACCTTCAGCGGTCCTGCGGGCTCGGAAATCAGCCGCGCGTAGGTCAGCCGGATTACCGACAGCATACTTCGCAGCTCCCACACCAGCTGCGGTGTCCGGCCGCTGGTGAGCCGGTAGTTCAAGAGACCGGACAGGTCCGCCGGCCGGGGGTTGTCCCACACCGGGTGCATCCCCTTGGCAATGGTGAAATGCTGGTACAATTCCATAAAGTGGACCTGGAACAGCCACAGGTCCTCGCCGTAGTCCGGCCCGTTCAACGGGCGGCAAAACGGGGGCAAATCGGGGTCGTCCGGGTAGAGGGTATCTCTTCCGCCCCTAGCCCCAGGAGGCCGTGACGGGCCGCGAAAACGGCGCACAGGGCCGGTTTTTCGGCGCTGTTCAGCAACAGCTGCCGCCCCAGATCCAGTGCGTCCGCTACCAGGATTCACGACTCATGGGCGCAGTCATAAGATACAGCCGACGCGCCAGGAGCGGGCACGAGATACTCGGCGCCGCCCCGGTCTGTCACCACGGTATACTCTGACCAGCGGGTCCACATCACGCTGAGATTTGGGAACATGGCGTTCCAATCCACTGCTATCCCTCCAGATGTAATTCTTGTAACCACTATACCATCTTTCATCCGGGACAGCAAGACGCGGCCCGGGCTTTTTTGTTTTACAGGCTTTTGTGCCCTGTCACCAGAAGCCGCACCTTTTCCAGGGCTTTCTGCCGGTGCTTGGTCACATTCCGGACGGAGTACCCCAGCGCCTCCGCGATGTCTGCGGTGGAGTATCCCCGCACCACATTGGCCCACAGCACCTTCCGCTGGATGGGCGTCAGCTCCTTCAGCGCCTCGCATACGGGATAGTCGCCCGCCAGCTGCGGCAGGTCTTCCGGGTCCTTGGAGAAGATATACTCGTCCAGATCCTCCTGCCGACTCAACCGCATCAAGTCCTTCTGCCGGTATGTATCGCCCTCCTCGGCCATTCGCTCCGTGAGCGTGATATCCAGATCCGCCCGGTGCGCCCTGTACCGCCGCTCCTTGTTCCTGTCATGGAGGTCCAGTTCAGCCAGAACCCCCTCCCAGTCCTCCGCGGCTGCTAATGCTGTCAGCTTTTCGTTCCGTTTGGACTCCCGCCTGTCTGCGGCGGAGTGCTTTGCTCCACATTCATGCCTCCCGAGTCACGCGCATAGCCTGTGGGGAGGGGAGGGGTACGAATTGAAATCCACCGTTTTCGTCGTAACGGAGCAGCCCGCCGGAGATACGACCTGCGACGAGGAAAAGCTCCGGCAGGCGGTCGAGATCTGGCTTACAAACGAGCTGGAAAGAACACCGACAGCGTGAACAAAAACTTGTCAAGCGGCTGCTCCTATGGTAAACTGACAGGGAGCAGTTACGCCCCGAAGGAGGTGTAACAACATACTTTGCGCGATTTATACCAGGCTGAGCAAGGAGGATGAGGACAAACATCAGCCGGAATCGGAGAGCATTCAGAACCAGAAAGCCCTGCTGTTCCAGTACGCGGTGGACCACGGCTGGGACATCTACGAGACATACTGCGACGAGGACTACTCCGGCGCGGACAGCCAGCGGCCCGCCTTCAACCGGATGCTCCAGGCAGCGAAGGAGAAGAAGTTCCAAATCGTCCTCTGCAAGAGCCAGTCCAGGTTCACCCGGGACATAGAGCTGGTGGAGAAGTATATCCACGGCCTGTTCCCCCTGTGGGGCATCCGTTTCATCGCGGTGGCCGACAACGCCGACACCGAGGTGAAGGGCAACAAGAAGGCCCGCCAGATCAACGGCCTGGTCAACGAGTGGTACCTTGAGGACCTGTCGGAGAATGTCTGCATGGTGCTGGACATGAAACGGCAGGAGGGAAAATACATCGGAGCGTTCCCCATCTACGGCTATCGGAAGGACCCGGCGGACAAAAACCGGATCATTGTGGACCCCCAGGCCGCCGAGGTAGTGCGGCAGATCTATCGCTGGTCCCTGGCTGGCTTCGGGCGGCAGCGCATCGCCGCCATGCTCAACGACCGGGGCGTTCCCAACCCCACCCGCTACAAGGAGGAGCGGGGATGGCACAACAACCACCCCCGGAAAAACGACTTCGGTCTGTGGAACAAGGTCACTGTCCAACGCATCCTGCGGAATGAGATGTACACCGGCGTGATGATCCAGGGCAGAAGAAAAAAGGTGAGCTACAAGTCCAAGATGATCGTGGATGTGCCGCCGGACCGGTGGTTCCGGGTGGAGGGCACCCATGAGGCCATCATCGGCCGGGAAACCTTTGACGCCGTCCAGCGGGGCCTAGCTCTGCGCTCCCGGAGCGACGGCACCGGCGAGACGCACCTGCTGGCGGGACTGGTGAAGTGCATGGACTGCGGCAGCACCATGAGCCGGACCAGCAGCGGTCAGAGGGGAGAAAAGCGGATCTCCTATCTGCGGTGCAAGCGATATGCCGACAGCGGCCGGGAGAAGCAGTGTACCCGCCACTCCATCCGCCTGGACAAATTGACTGAGCTGGTGTCCCAGCGCATCCGCCACTATGTTCAGAGCTATTTTGATCCGGAGAGCCTGGACCTCTCTGCGCAGAAGGATGACCGGCGGGAGGCTCTGGAGCAGGAGCGAGCGGCCCTGGCCGCCCAGTTGGAGAAGCGCAGCCAAGCGCTGAAGAGCCTCTATCTGGACAAGGTGTCCGGTCTGCTCACCGAGGGGCAGTTCACCGACTTGAACCGCTCCTTCCTGGAGGAGAAATCCCGGCTGGAGACCCGGTTGGCCGAGGTGGACCGGGAGCTGTCCGAGCGGTCCAAACCCAGGCGGCGGGAGGAGCTCATGGACCGGGCGCGGGAGCTGCTGAGATTGGAAGAGATCCCCAGAGAGTTGGTGGTCATGTTGGTGGAGAAAATCGAGGTGGGTGAGCGAAATCCCGACACGGGGGAGCAGGAAATCAAAATCTTCTGGAAGTTCTGAATTTTTCCGTATTTCCGCAATATATCCTGTTATTTTACAGAAAAATAGGTTAAAGTTTTCTTTGCTTACTTTCTTTTTCAAAAGGAAGTAAGTGTCCTAACGGAACCGCGCCCCACGTGGTAGAGCCCCGCTACCCCGCCGCCGTGGACCGCTACTTGGACCTGGGCCGCTTCTACGACCTGGCCGCCGCCAAGGCCGCCCGGGACCAGATCGTCCGCCACAGCAAGGCCGGTTCCGAGGCCTACCGCCGGGCCTACCGGGCCATGGCCGCGGCCCGGCAGATCTCCGACAGCGCCGCCGCCGTCATGGCCGAGAGCCTGGACAGTGCAAAGCTCCTCCGCCGCACCGGCGGCATCATCAGCCGGGAGCTGAAGGGCCGGGGCAGCGGAGGCGGGGACCGGCGCCGCTTCCTGGGGAGCCTCACCTGTGAGGGCCCCGTCTGGCGCTTCGACAGCGTCACCGCCCTCTGTCCCCGGGTGTACCAGCTCCAGGACAGCTTTGGCTTCGCCGCGCCCATGCTGGAGCGTATCCGCGCCGCAGCGGCGGCCAAGGGCTATCGCGCCATCCTCTGCCCGGACCCGGAGCACCCGGACCGGCTCCACCATCTGCTGCTGCCGGAGCTGGAGCTGGCCTTCGTCACCAGCCGGGAGGGCATGGCCTACACCGGCCCCGCCTACCGGCGGGTGCGGCTGGACGCCATGATCGCTCCGGCCCACGTCAAGCGGTGCAAGGCCCGTCTGCGGTTCCTGCGCCGGATGGAGGAGGCGCTGCGGGAGGAGGCCCTCACCGCCCTCCAGGAGGCCAAGGCCGCCCACGACCGGCTGGAGGCGGTGTACCGGCCCAACGTGGACTTCGCCGGAGTCGACCAGGTGACGGAGCAGGAGATCGGGCGGCTGGAAAGTAGACTGTGATTTTTGGGAAAAGCGCTTGTCAAAACGGGCATAAAATGGTATGATACGGAAAACAACACGGCTGGGGCGCCGCAGGGCGTCCCAGCCGGAATAATTAGTAAAGGGGGAGCGCACGATGCCTGACATCGCGGACAAGGGGCGCTATACCTATACCCAGAACCGGGAGCTGAGCTGGCTGCGGTTCAACCGGCGGGTGCTGGAAGAGGCGGGGGACGACACGGTGCCCCTGCTGGAGCGGCTGAAGTTCATCTCCATCTTTACCAGCAACCTGGACGAGTTCTTCATGGTCCGGGTGGGGAACCTGTTCGACCTGTCCCTGGTGTCCCCGGACGACATCGACAACAAGACCGGCGAGACCCCCATGGAGCAGCTCCAGCAGGTGTACAGCGTCATCCCCGGCCTCATCGAGATCAAAAAGGGCCTCTACGCCGACGTGGCGGCCCTGCTGCGCCGGGAGGGCATCTGCGACCTGGCCATGGACGAGCTGACGCCGGAGGAGAAGAAGTACGTCTCCACCTACTACAAGGCCCGCATCCGCCCGGTGCTGTCCCCTCAGATCGTGGACAACCACCACCCGTTCCCCCATCTGGAGGGCAAGGCCCTCTATGTGGTGGCCCTGCTCCGGGCCAAGCCCAAGAAGGACAAGGACAAAAACAAGAACAAGAGCAAGGACAAGGACCGGGAGAAGGAGAAGGCCGGACCCTCCATGGGCCTGGTGCCGGTGCCGGCCAGCCTGCCCGCCTTTCTCCCCATGCCGGGGGACCCGGGGCGGTTCGTGCGCATGGAGAATATCGTCCGCCACTGGGTGGACGACCTGTTTGCCGGGTTCAAGGTGGAGTCCAGCTGCGTCCTCTGCGCCACCCGCAGCGCCGAGCTGGGCCCCGATGCGGAGATCCTGGAGCGGGGCGGGGAGGACATCCTCAGCCGCATGAGCCAGCTCCTCAAGAAGCGGGCCAGCCAGTCGGTGGTGCGCCTGGAGCTGAGCCGCAAGCCCAGCGGGGAGCTGATCAAGCTGCTGAAGGCCCGCATCCGGGTGGACAGCCGCCAGGTCTACGTGGACCAGACGCCCCTCAACATGCACTATGTCTACGACCTCATCCGCTCCCTGCCCTCGGACCGAACCGCGCCGCTGCTGTTCACGCCCTACAAGCCCCGGTGGCCGGAGGACCTGGACCCCCACGCCAGCCTCATCGACCAGCTCTCCCGGCGGGACCACCTGCTGTTCTTCCCCTTTGACAGCGTGGACCCGTTCCTGCGGCTCCTCAGCGAGGCCGCCGAGCGGCCCGACGTGCTGAGCATCCGCATCACCATCTACCGCCTGGCCACCTCCTCCAAGATCGCTCACATCCTCTGCAAGGCGGCGGAGAACGGCAAGCAGGTGACGGTGCTGATGGAGCTCCGGGCCCGGTTCGACGAGGCCAACAACATCTCCTGGTCCCGGCTCCTGGAGGACGCGGGCTGCCAGGTGATCTATGGCTTCGACGGCTACAAGTGCCACAGCAAGATCTGCCTCATCACCCTCCGCCAGGGCGACAAGCTCCGCTACATCACCCAGATCGGCACCGGCAACTACAACGAGCAGACCAACGCAATGTATACGGACCTGAGCCTGATGACCATGAACGAGGACATCGGCCTGGACGGCACGGTGTTCTTCCAGAACATGCTGGTGGGCAACCTGGAGGGGGAGTACAAGCACCTGCTGGTGGCCCCGGCGGGGCTGAAGCCCCGGCTCATGGAGCTCATTGAGGCGGAGACCGCCAAGGGCAGCGAGGGCTACATCTGCATCAAGGCCAACTCCATGACCGAGCGGGAGGTCATGGACAAGCTGGCGGAGGCCTCCCGGGCCGGGGTCCAGGTCCAGCTGATCCTGCGGGGCATCTGCTGCCTCCGCCCCGGCATCGCCGGGGAGACCGACAACGTGCGGGTCACCAGCATCGTGGGCCGGTATCTGGAGCACGGCCGCATCTACTGCTTCGGCAGGGGGGAGGACGCCAAGGTCTTCATCGCCTCGGCGGACCTGATGACCCGGAACCTGGACCGCCGGGTGGAGATCGCCTGCCCCATCTACGACAGGGACGTGCGGCGGCAGCTGATGTGGATTCTCCACACCCAGCTGGAGGACAACGTGAAGGCCAGCTCGCTGCTGCCGGACGGCTCCTACCGCCGGAAGGTGAACACCCTGGCCCCCAGCGCCAGCCAGGAGGTCTTCATGGCCCAGACCAGCCACCGGCCCTTCGTCCCCGAGCCGGAGAAGCCCAAGGGCATCAAGAAGCTCTTCGGCGGCGTGAAGATCGAGGTCCACTTCGGGAACAAAGAGCATAAGGACCATAAGAAGAAAAAGTAAGAGCAGCCCGCCCGGAACCATCCAGGTTCCGGGCGGGTGTTTCTTCCGCTTCAGGAGGGATATCCGTATATCACGGCCCCTCCTGCTTTTTGGTCAGGAGCCGGACGGCGTACTTCACGAACCGCTTCACCGCCGGGGAGGCGCGGTCCAGGGAGGGAATGGCCACCCCCATGGTGATGGAGGCCGGCGGGTCCAGCGGCAGCTTGACCACGTCGCAGACCCATTTCCTGGTGACCAGCTCGTTCATGACACTCATGCCCAGCCCCTGCTCGATGAGGGTCAGAGCGGTGAAGGTCTCCGGGGTGAAGTAGTGTCTGCCGGGCCTGATCCCGTTTTTCTCAAATAGGACCACCACGTCGTCCTCATGGCCCTGGTCCGGCATGATGAACGTCTCCTGGCTGCAGCGGGCCAGGGGATAGACCGCCGCCCCGGCCAGGGGGTGGTCCTTGGGCAGCACGGCCACCATGGGGACCTCCGCCAAGGGGATCCAGTCGTAGGGCATGGGCTCCTGGTAGCTGAAGATGGCCAGGTCCGCCCGCTTCTCCTCCAGGTACTGCACCGCCAGCCGCCGGAACCCGCCCAGCAAATCGACTTCCACATTGGGATAGTCCCCCCGGAAGGCCCGGATGACCTCCGGCAGCCAGTTGGCGGTGACGCTGGTGTAGGCGGCCACGGTGACCGTGCCCCGCATGAGGCCCCTGGTCTCCGCCGCCTCCTGATAGAGCCGCTCCTCTTGGAGCAGATAGTCCCGCACCGCCGGCAGCAGCTGCGCACCGTCCGCCGTGGGACGGACGCCCCGGTTGCTCCGCACCAGCAGCGGGAATCCCAGCTCCTGCTCCAGGGCGGCCACCAGCTAGCTCACCCCGGAGGGGGTGTAGCCCAGCCGCTCCGCCGCCCGGGAGAGACTGCCCGTCTCCACCGCCGCCAGGAACGCCCTGCACCGCGCGCTCTCCATAACAGCACCTCACCTTCCATGGGAACAGTCATGGGGATAGCATACGCCGGACCGGTCCTGTTGTCAAGCCAGTCGCGCCCTTTGCTTTCAGCTTTACTGAATGCCGGGTCAACGATCCGTCGCTTTACTTCATGCCGTCCCTGCTGTATCCTATGAGCAGAAAGAGCAAAGAGCCCTCACACGGAGGACGGCTCTTTTTCGGAACAGAAAGGAGGTCACGATCATGAAACATAATTCTTCCGCCTGCGGTATCCTGTCCTATGTCTGCATCCTCGTCGCTATGGTGGCCTGTTACCTGGGCGTGACGGTCGCCAGCCCGCTGCTGGTGGTCAGCACCGCTGCCATGACTCTTTTCGCCATGAGCACCGAGTTCGGCATCCTGACCCGCACCAACATGACCTGAATGGATCGCCGTCAGTCCTGAAACAGACAACGAGCAAAAGCGCCCGCCCGGAACAGAGAAGTCCCGGGCGGGCGTTCTATTTGCTCCTATTCCGCGCCGCTGCCCGCCTGTCCGTCCAGCATGGACCGGACATAGGCCGCCACATCGTCCAGGGTCACCGCATCCCCGGCGGCGGGGATGTCGTAGATGTCCCGCGCGTACTCCACCCCGTCCTCCGTTTGCAGGAACGCGAACCGGACCCCCTCGGAGAACCATAGCTCGGACACGTCGGCGAAGGAGAAAAAGCCGTCGCCCTCTCCGGCTCCGGCGTCGAGGGTAGACCAATAGGGCATGAGGATGGCCTCGCTGCCCACCTCCAGGTCCGCCAGGGGACCGTCGATGGAGCTCTCCGCGATCCCCCTCACAGAGGGGATCAGGACATTGTAGATCTCCCCCGGGTCCATATCGCCCCGATAGCACTCCAGCACCTCCACCGAGGCCACGGTGAAGTACCGGGCGGCGTCCCCGGTCCCCACATGGTCCGCCCGGAAATACCGCATCCCCCGGACCATGCCCCGGAACACAGCGGTGTCTCTGGCGAAGATCTCCTCGGGCTCCAGCCACGCAAGACAGGCCTCGGAGCTCTCGGCAGACCCGGTCCGATCCCCTATGCTCTCAGGGGCCAGCTCGCCGATCTCCACCGCGCTCCCGGAGTATATCGGGGAGGCGGGGGCGTCGCCGGGGCTGTGCCACTGGCCGTCCAGATCGCTCTGGCCGGCGGCCCCGGCGTCCGTTTCTCCGTCGCCGGTGGACACCGTGAATTCACCGGGGGCGTCGTGGCCGGTGTGCAGCCACCGCTCAAAGGCCAGGCCCCCCGCCAGCACCAGCGCCAGGCAGGCCGCCAGGGCGGCGTATCGTCTCCAGTGTACCACTTTTTTGACCGCCGGGGCGTCCGCGTCCAGGACCTGCCCGTCCCGGGCTTCGCCCACGGCTCTGAATAAGTCCTCTCTCGTCATAGGGAGAATCCCTCCTTTGTCAGATAGTCTCTCAGCTTCCGCCGGGTCCGCAGCAGCATGGACTTCACCTTGGACAGCCCGAAGCCATACCGGGCGGCGATACTTTCCACGCTGTCGCAGTACCAGTACCGCCGCAGGAACACCCGCCGCTGGTCTCGGGGCAGCGTATCCAGAAACGCCGCCACCGCCTCTCCCAGCCGCCTGTGCTCCAGCTCGTCCTCCAAGCTCTCGCCGCCCACGCACTCGCCCAGCTCGTCCAGCACCAGCGCGACCCCGCCGTCCCGCTTCTGGGCGTGGTCCCGCCGCCAGATGGTGAGGGCGGCGTTCCGGGCGATACGGCCCAGCAGGGGAGGGAGGACAGCGGGCCGCTGGGGCGGCATGGCGTTCCAGGCCCCCAGCCAGGTGTCGCTGAGGCACTCCTCCGCGTCCTCGTGGGAGCGGAGGATGTTCATGGCGATGGTGCGGCAGTAGCCGCCGTACTTGGCGGACACCTCCGCGATGGCGGCTTCGGCTCTGGCCCAGAACAGGGCGACGATCTCGCGGTCCTCCATGCTGCGGCCCCTCCTTATCTTTGAACATGTTCACCCATAAAGACGCATTTTTTCGCTCCAGGTCGCGGGAGACCGAAAAATTTTTCATACTAATCTCTCATGAAAAGTGCACTTCGTTACCGTGCGGAAAATGTAGGAATCGCAACGCTTTGAGAGCGTGGATAAAGTTCTTTTTGATACTTTTTCTTTCAAGAAAAAGTATCAGCCCCGCCGTTCCCCCGGCGGGGCCGTTTTCCGGCTGTTTCACGTGAAACATTCGTTCGACAATATCAGACAGACTTCTCCCTGTCCCGTTTGATCTGCTTGGCGTACCGGTCCTCCTCGGAGAAGACGCAGCCGCAATACTTCTGCATATAGAGGCCCAGCTCCCGGGCCTTGGCCTGTCCGGCCCGGAATCCGGGGCGGAAGTCCCTGTACAGGAAGGGCACGCCGTACTGCGCGGCCATCTCCTCGCCCACCGCCCGGAGCAGGTCGTGGTTCTGGTAGGGGCTGATGAGGAGGGTGGTGGAGAAGGCCTCGTAGCCGTGCTCGGCGGCGAAGCGGGCGGTCTCCTCCAGTCGGACGCGGTAGCAGTGGCCGCAGCGGTGGTCGATGTCACCGGCCACAGCCCGGACGAAATCCCTGAGGCCGTAGTCCTCCCGCCGAAGGAGCTCCATGCCGATGGAGGCGGCGTAGTCCACCAAAGTGTCCCTACGGGCCTTGTACTCCTGATAGGGGTGGATGTTGGGATTGAACCAAAAGGCGGTGGGTTCGATGCCCTCCGTGCGGAGGGTATCCACACAGTAGATGCTGCACGGAGCGCAGCAGGTGTGCAGGAGGAGATAATTTTTTTCCATAGGGGAGGTCCTTTCTCTTTCGTCGTCGATGGCTGGGTGCATGGGGGCTCCGCCCCCACCGGGATTGGGAGGGGCCTTTCGGCCCCTGCTCACCCCTGGTGACTTTTCCCTCGCAGGAAAAGTCACCAAAAGTGCGCTTAAGGGGGCTCGCGCCCCCTTAAGAATCCCTGCCGTTTTGGGGGGACGTTAAGGGCAGATGGGTGTTGGGTAGGAGCCAGAGAAGGCTTTCATCGGGGGTGCTGGTTTGTTTTTCCGTATTCTTACTGCTGGTTGCTCCGTTCCACTACGCAATTGATACATGTTTCGTTTCGAGCCGTAAACGGAAATCTGCCAATTGCGTAGTGGAACGGAGCAACCAGCAGTCGGACAAGCACAAAACCAACCAACGCACCCAATGAGCCCCCGCACCAGCGCTTCACTCTCCTTGGGAACATACTCACTGTAGCCGCAACGCCTCATTACACGGGAGCAAGAACAGTTTAGACCAAACCAGCCACAGGGCGAGCGCAAAACAAAAAAATAATGAGGAAAGATTCTCAAGAAAACCTCGGTTTTCTTGAGTGCACTTTTGGTTACTTTTCCTGCAAGGGAAAAGTAACCCAGGGGCGCACCCCGTCTGGGGGTGCCAATCAATCCCGGTGGGGGCGGAGCCCCCACACCCCCAGTGTAGCACAAACGCCCTGTTTTGTCACGCCCCGATTCATCCCTTTCGGTAGCAAAAACCGCCCAAAGAGAATAATCGGCTTGTTTCTCATCCTATCGTCAGATACAATGAGAAACAGAAAGGGGGGAGTCAAGGAATTGAAAATTACCCTGAACCAGGACCCGGCCTTCGGCGAGACGGAGGTCATCATCAACTGCCCCCAGGCAGATGAGGATATCCTCCGGCTGGTCGCCATGCTCCGGGTCCACCAGCGGAAGCTGGTGGGGACCGCCAACGGGGAACGCCGCCTGCTGGACGCCAAGGAGGTCCTCTACATCGACACCGCGGACAAGAGGACCTTCCTCTATACCGAGCAGGGCGTCTATGAGTGCGCCTTGCGGCTCTACGAGCTGGAGGACAGCCTGGGGGAACTGGACTTCCTACGGATCAGCCGGTCCGCCATCGTCAACTTCCGCCGGGTCCGGTCCATCCGCCCGGAGATGGGCGGACGCCTGCTGCTGACGGTGGACAGCGGCGAGAAGCTGCCCGTGTCCCGGCAGTACGCCGAGGCCATCCGGGAGAAGCTGAAAAAATGGGAAAGGAGCTTTGGAAAATGAGAGGTGCGATGCGGTTCGTCATGGAGTGGAAGACCCAGGCCAGCCTGATGTTCACCGGGAGCGCGGTGCTGTATCTGTGCGTCTGCCTGGCCCTGGGGGAGACGGCGGTGGAGGCGGCGGTGCTGTGGTCGCTGCTGCTGCTGTGCGCGGCGGGGTCGCTGCTCCAGGGGCTGTGCTTCACGGAGCTGGTCATCAAAAAGCTGCGGTACACCGGCCGGCTGGCGCTGTTCTGCGGGCTGTTCCTGCCGGTGATCGCGGGGACCGCCTGGGGCGTCGGGTGGTTCCCCATGGACGCCGGACACTGGGCGGTGTTCCTGGGGATCTTCCTGGGAATCTTTCTGGTGATGATGGCGGGATACGAGATCTACTTCCGGGCCGTGGGGCGGCGGTATGACGGCATCCTGGGGCAGTACCGCCGGAGCAAAGAGGGGCAGTGACGATCAGGATGGGCGCGCCGGAGACACAGATCCTCCGGCGCGTTCCGCTTTTTATAGGGGATTGCGGTCCGCCGGAGGCGGAACATATCCCCACAGAACGTGTCCGTACCGCGTCTATCCCCTTGACCAAACCGCAAAAATCCTTTATAATGTAAGGGTGTTCGTATGCTATGAAGAGGAGAGAGAGACCCCCTATGACACAGGAATTTCGCACCAAGTTCGCAGCCGCCCGGCGGGCGGTGATCGCCCAGCGGTACCGCAAATTGAATCCGCGACAGCTGGAGGCGGTGCTGGCCACCGAGGGCCCGCTGCTGCTGCTAGCCGGCGCCGGCAGCGGCAAGACCACCGTCCTCATCCACCGGGTGGACAACCTCCTGACCTTCGGCCGGGGCAGCGACACCGACGAGGTCCCGGACTGCGTGAACGAGGACGACCTGGCCTTTCTGGAGAGCTTCCCCAAACAGCCCTCCCTGGAGGACTGGAAACGGGCCATCGGGCTCTGCGCCGTGGAGCCCGCTGCCCCCTGGTCCGTCATCGCCATCACCTTCACCAACAAGGCCGCCGGGGAGTTGAAGGAGCGGCTGGAGCGGATGTGCGGCCCCGCCGCCCGGGATATCTGGGCCGCCACCTTCCACAGCGCCTGCGTCCGCATCCTGCGGCGGGACGTGGAGCGGATGGGCCTGGGCCTGGACAGCCGCTTCACCATCTATGACACCGAGGACAGCAAGCGGGTCATTCGGGATATCATCAAGGACATGGGCCTCAACGAGAAGGAGTTCCAGCCCCGGTCCGTGCTGGCCGTCATCAGCCGGGCCAAGGAGAAGGACCGCAGCCCGGACCAGTTCGCCCAGGACTGCAAGACCTCCCGGGACTGGCGGATGCCCCGCATCGCGGAGATCTACTCCGGCTACCAGCGCCGCCTGCTGGAGGCCAACGCCGTGGACTTCGACGACATCATCCGCTATACCGTCCACCTCCTCCAGGGGGACGAGGAGGTCCGCGCCTACTACCAGCGCAAGTTTCGCTACGTCCTGGTGGACGAGTACCAGGACACCAACCACCTCCAGTACCAGCTCTCCCGGCTCCTGGCAGGAGGGCGGGACAACCTGTGCGTGGTGGGCGACGACGACCAGTCCATCTACCGCTTCCGGGGGGCCGACCTGGAGAATATCCTCAGCTTCGAGCGGCAGTACGACCACTGCCGCACCATCCGCCTGGAGCAGAACTACCGCTCCACCCAGAACATCCTGGACGCCGCCAACGGCGTTATCAAGAACAACGTGGGCCGCAAGGGCAAGAACCTCTGGACCGACAGCGGCAAGGGGGAGAAGGTGCAGGTCCGCACCGTCACCAGCGAGAGCGACGAGGCCAGCTTCGTGGCCGGGAAGGTGATGGAGTCCATCAGCCGGGGCGGCCACTGGCGGGACAACGCGGTGCTCTACCGCATGAACGCCCAGTCCAACGCCATTGAAATGGCCCTCAAGCGCAACGGCGTGCCCTACAAGGTCTACGGCGGCATGAAGTTCTTCGACCGAGCCGAGGTCAAGGACATGCTGTCCTACCTCTGCGTGGTGGCCAACCCCGCCGACGAGCTGCGGCTGCGGCGGGTGGTCAACGTCCCCGCCCGGGGCATCGGCCCCACCACCTTGGAGAAGGCCGCCCAGATCGCCGCCCAGGAGGGCAGGAGCCTCTTTGACGTGATGGAGCACTCCGCGTCCTACCCCGCCATCCGGTCCGCCTCCGTGCGGCTGGTGGCCTTCACCAGCCTGATCCACGAGCTGGCGGCCATGGCGGGGGAGATGGAGCTGCCCGACTTCTACGACGCCGTGTGCGAGAAGTCCGGCTATACGAAGGCCCTGGAGGAGAAGAACGACATGGAGAGCCGGGGCCGCCTGGAGAACGTGAAGGAGCTCCGGTCCAGCATCGTGGGCTTTTTGGACACTGCCCCGGAGGACCCGTCCCTGGCCGGGTTCCTGGACAGCGTGGCCCTCTACACCGACCTGGACGACGCCCCCAAGGACGGGGACTGCGTGTCCCTCATGACCATCCACAGCGCCAAGGGGCTGGAGTTCCCCAACGTGTTCGTGGTGGGCATGGAGGAGGGCGTCTTCCCCGGCATCCGCTCCATCGGCGAGGAGGCCGAGATGGAGGAGGAGCGCCGCCTGTGCTACGTGGCCATGACCCGGGCCAAGGAGCGGCTGACCATGGTGGCCGCCCGGCAGCGGATGCTCTACGGCCGCACCAGCACCAACCAGCCCTCCCGGTTCCTGGAGGAGCTGCCGGAGGAGTCCATCCTCTGGCAGGGCAGGGAGGACGCCGCCCGGAGCGCCGCCGCCTGGGCCCACGACCCCGGCCTGTCCGGCGCGGTCTTCAGCAGGAGCGGCTCCGCCGCCCCCCGCCCGGAGAGCGCGGTCGCGCCCCGTCCCGCCCCGTCCCGCCGCCCCGCCAAGGTGTGGAACAGCGGCTACACCGCCTCCGCCGCCAAGGCCGCGCCCCTGCCGGAGCTCAGCAGCGGCGACAGCGTCCGCCACCGGACTTTTGGGGAGGGCATGGTGCTGTCGGTGAAGCCCATGGGCAACGACGCCCTCATCGAGATCGCCTTCACCGATGTGGGCACCAAGCGGCTCATGCTCCGCTCCGCGAAGGAGCATCTGACCAAGCTGTAATACTTTTTCTTGCAAGAAAAAGTATCAAAAAGAACTTTAACATCGCTCTCAAAGCGTAGCAATACCTACATTTCCCACACGGTAACGAAATATACTTCTAATGGGAGAATAGTATAGGGCTCCGGTCGTTGCAAATTTTTTTCATAAAACCGGCGGAACCTGGGAACCTTTTTCCATGGGCCCCGTCTAAGGGACGGGACCTCACAGAGGGACCCTTTCACAAAAACATTTGGAGGGAAACGACATGAAGAAGCTTGCGAAATGGCTGGCGCCGCTGTTGGTGCTGGCGATGCTGCTGACCGCCTGCGGCGGGAGCGGCGGCAGTGGGGACGGCGGCGGCGCCCAGGCCCCGGATCTGCAGAAGTATTACGACGACTATATGGCCTCCCTGGGCGAGGGCAACACGCCCATGATGATGGACATGACCGAGGACGCCGGTATGCTGGAGAGCTACTATCCCGGCCTGAAGGACGTGGAGACCAAGCAGCTGGTGGTCCGGATGCCCGCTATCACCGGCCAGGCCTTCGAGTTCGCCCTGGCCGAGGCGGCGGATGCCGCCGGCGCGAAGACAATCGCGGACATCTTCCAGGCCCGCATCGACAGCCAGCTCAGCGACAGCATGATGTACCCCGGCACCCTGGATGCCTGGGAGGCCGCCAAGGTGATCAGCCACGGCAATGTGGTGGCCCTGATCGTGGCCGGTGAGGGCATGGAGGACGCTGTCCCCACCTTCGAGGCCCTGTTTTGAGATCAAGCGGTGACGGGGCGGCTCCCAGCGGGGCCGCCCCGTCCGCATAGATAATACTTTTTCTTGAAAGAAAAAGTATCAAAAAGAACTTTAATATCGCTCTCAAAGCGCTGCAATACCTACATTTCCCACACGGTGACAAAGTATACTTCTAATGGGAGAATAGTATAAGCAAAAAGGAGGGAGCGCCTGTGATCTTCTCCAGCCTTCCGTTCCTGTTCTTCTATCTGGTGGCGTGTATGCTGGTGTACCGGCTGGCGCCGCTGAAGCTGCGGAACCTGGTGCTGCTGGTGTTCAGCCTGTTCTTCTACGGCTGGGGCGAGCCGGTGTATATCCTCATCATGTTCGCCTCCATCGCCATCGACTACACCCACGGGATGCTGGTGGAGCGGTGGCGGGACAACGACCGGCGGGCCCGGGCCGTGGTGGCGTCCTCGGTGATCTGCAATCTGGCCATCCTGGTGTTCTTCAAATACTGGGACTTCCTGATGACCAACATCAACGCCATCACCGGGCTGGGCCTGCCGGTGCTGGGGCTGCCGCTGCCCATCGGCGTCAGCTTCTACACCTTCCAGACCATGAGCTACACCATCGACGTCTACCGGAAGGACGCCCCGGCCCAGAGGAACATCATCACCTTCGGCACCTACGTGACACTGTTCCCCCAGCTCATCGCCGGTCCCATCATCCGCTACAAGTCCGTGGCGGACCAGCTGGAGAGCCGGAGAGAGACGGTGGAGAAGTTCGCCGCCGGCGTCCGCCGCTTCACCGTTGGCCTGGCCAAGAAGGTGCTGCTGGCCAACGCCATCGGCCAGCTGTGGGACGCGGCCCTGGCTTCCCAGGAGCTGACAGTCTCCCTGGCGTGGCTGGGCATCGGGGCCTACGCTTTCCAGATTTACTTCGACTTCTCCGGGTACAGCGACATGGCCATCGGCCTGGGGAAGCTGTTCGGCTTCGACTTCCTGGAGAACTTCAACTACCCCTATCTGTCCAAGTCCATCGTGGAGTTCTGGAAGCGCTGGCACATCTCCCTGACTACCTGGTTCCGGGAGTATGTGTACTTCCCCCTGGGCGGCAACCGGGTGCCCAAGTGGAAGTGGGTCCGGAACATCCTCATCGTCTGGCTGCTGACCGGCATCTGGCACGGGGCCGGGTGGAACTTCCTGTTCTGGGGGCCCTACTACGCAGTGTGGATGCTGGCGGAGCGGATGTTCCTGGGCAAGTGGCTGGAGAAGCTGCCGAACGCCCTGCGGCATATCTACGCCATGGCCGTGGTCCTGGTGGGCTGGGCCATCTTCGAGATTGGGGACCTGTCCCGGCTGGGGAGCTACCTGCTGACCATGTTCGGCGGCGGGCGGCTCTGGAGCGCCGAGACCGGCTACTACCTGCGGAGCTATCTGCCCATGCTGGTCATCCTCTGTGTCGCCTCCACGCCCCTGGCGAAAAAGCTGTGGGCGAAGCTGGGGGAGGGGGTCCAGGGCGTGCTGGAGCCGCTGCTGGTGCTGGGGGCGCTGGTACTGTGTACCGCCTCCCTGGTGGACGCCAGCTACAACCCGTTCCTGTATTTCCGGTTTTAGGGGGTGCGCGGCATGAAGAAGAGAGTTTCCCAGTGGGCGACGGTCACCGTGTTTTGCGGTTTCTTGGCCCTGTTCGGCGTGCTGCATCTGGTGCTGCCGGACCGGACCTTCTCCCCGGTGGAGAACCGGAACCTGAGCCAGTTCCCGTCCTTCAGCTGGCGGGCCCTCCGGGAGGGGGAGTTCACCAGCGATATCGAGGACTATCTGGCGGACCAGTTCCCCCTGCGGGACGGCTGGATGGGGCTCAAGACCCGGTACGAGTGGCTGCTGGGCAAGCGGGAGTTCCACGACGTGTATCTCTGCGGCGACGTGCTGATTTCCAAGATCACCGACACCAGCCGGGCCAACAGTAACCTGGACTATGTCCGGCGGCTGGCGGAGAAGACGGAGATCCCTGTCTACCTGGGCCTCATCCCCACGGCGGCGGAGATCTGGGGGGACAAGCTCCCGGCAGGCGTGTCCCGCTTCGACCAGCGGACCTATCTGGACGAGGCCAAGGCCACCGGCGCGGAGCAGGTGGATATGTACGCCGCCCTGGACGCCCACAAGGACCAGCGCATCTACTACGCCACCGACCACCATTGGACCAGCCTGGGGGCCTACTATGGCTACACCGCCGTGGCGGAGGCCATGGGGTTCGAGCCGGAGCCCCTGGGGGAGGCCACCGTGGCCTCGGACCAGTTCTACGGCACCCTCTACTCCACCTCCGGCGTCCACTGGATCGGGCCGGAGACCATCGAGCGCTACCGGGACGGCGAGGGCGTCACGGTGGAGGACGTGTACAAGGAGGAGCCCCACGGGCTGTATGTGGACAGCTTCCTGGGGGAGAAGGATAAATACGCCTCCTTCATGGGCGGCAACGCCCCGCTGTATATCGTTCGGAACCCGGACGCCGCCACGGACGAGACGCTGCTGGTGGTCCGGGACAGCTACAGCGACAGTCTGGCTCCGTTCCTGGCGGACCAGTTCGCGGAGATCCACCTACTGGACCTGCGGTACTACCGAACCGGCGTGGCGGGCTACGCGGAGAGCATCGGCGCGGACAAGATCCTGCTGTGCTACAGCGTGGAGAACTTCGTCAAGGACGCCGACGCCGTGTATATCGCGCAATAATAAGATCTGACAAGGATAATACCTTGTCAGAATAAGACGACATGGGGGAACGAAAATGAAGAAAAAACTGCTGGCTCTGCTGATGGTCATGGCCATAATGATAAGCCTCGCCGCCTGCGGCGGGAAGAACGGTGCCAACGATGCCGGAGGAAACAACGGCACCCAGGACCAGGTGCAGACGGATAACCAGAACACGCAGGACGGCCAGAACACACAGGACGATCAGACCGCCCAGCCCGGCGAGAACGGGCAGGAGGACGGTCAGGCCCTGGAGGAGCCGGAGACCGGCGGCGGAGAGGCTCCTGACCTGAGCGGCCGTCCGGCGTTCCCCGTCCCCGGCAGCGGAGAGGATAAGGACGGCGAAGAGGACGGTAGCACCTCCGAAACGGAGGACAGCGGCGAGGATGGGCAGGCCCCGGACCAGACGGTGGAGCCGGGGATCACCCACACGGACGTGACGCTGTTCCACCAGGGGGAGACGTTCGACCTGCTGCCCACCATGGTGACGGGCGCCTACGCGGCTGCCTATGCCAGCGAGGACGAGACGGTCGTCACGGTGGATCAGGAGGGTACCGTCACCGCCGTGGCGCCGGGGACCGCCAATGTGACGCTGCATCTGGAGTGCGAGAGCGGGCAGTATGATTTCACCTGTATCGTCCGGTGCAATTGGGAGGCAGAGGCCGATATCCCCGCCAGCGGCAGCGGTGAGACGGGTGAGACAGGCGGCACCGATGATACCGGCAGCGCCGGTGAGGCGAAGCCGGCCTCTGCGCCGTCTGTCAGCGAATTTTACACCACCCTCTCCGGCAGCTACGACGTGCTGGAGTCCCTGGGCGCGGTAGAAGGGGAGGTCCTGGAGGCGACCTATCCGGGGCTGGCCTCGGCGGCCGGGGTAGAGGACGTGATGGTGATGGAGCCAGTCATCAGCTTTTCCACCGTGGCGGTGGCGCTGGTGAAGCTGTCGGACGGGGCGGACGCCGCCCAGGTCCAGGCGGTCAAGGACATTCTCCAGGCCCGGCTGGACAGCCAGGCCGACGGCGGGGCGTACTATTTAGGCGCCAGTGACGCCTGGGCGAAAGGGGTGGTAGTCTCCGCCGGAGACTACGTGGGGATGTTCGTCCACGCGGACGCAGCCCAAGACATGGCGGAGATGTTCTTATCCACCTACGGGGGATAGAATTTTGGCAAAAAGGCCGGCTGCGGGGAAGGCCCGCGGCCGGCTCTTTTTGCCCCTGGGGGGATGGGGACCTCCGGCCCCCACCGGGGCTGATGCGCACCCCCGGGCGGGTGCACCCCTGGCCTACTTTTCCCCCACGGGAAAAGTAGGCAAAAGCGTGCTCAAGAAAACCAGGAATGGTTTTCTTGAGAATCTTTCCTTATTTTTTGTTTAGGTTTGCGCTTGTCCTGTGGTTGGTTTTGTCTAAACCGTGCCGGGTCCCGTGCAGCTGGGAGAAGCGGCTACTTTAGTATGTCCCCAAGGAGATCCTGCTGCGGCGCAAGTTCCGCCGCTTGGGGCGGCGGAACCGGACATTGGGTGCGCTGGTCGTTTTTGTTGACCTACTGCGGTCTGCTCCGTTCCACTACGCAAGGGGTGGCGCGGTGCCCAATGGGGGAGGGAATGGGGGTTCTGAACGGAACGAATGGCTTGAAGTTGTTTCTGGGATATGATATCATGGATCTATATTTCAATATAGCGGGAAATTTACTTTTATGGAGGGAAATGCGTGGTAACGATCCAAGAGATTCCTGTGGAACAGATCAATGACTTTTGGAGCATTCAGTTTCAATATTTAGTGGATGACGGCATGATAACAGAGGAGGAAGAAAAGATATATTTTCAGAGCCCTGAATATCGTGATGTGTTAAAGGGCCATATGCTGCGGGAGCAGGATAAGCTGCACATGGTCTATTTTGTCCGTGATGCTATCCGTATCGGGGCCTCACAGTATTGTACGTATCAGAGCGAAGATGGGAAGTGCTTTATTCTTGATTTCTGGGTCTTCCCGGAGTATAGAGGAAACGGAACCGGGCATGAGTGCTTTCAAGCGCTTCTTGCGTATACCAGAAGGGACGGCGCGCTCTATTATGCGCTGAATTACGTGAAGGAAGATTCCCGAAGATTCTGGCTGTCTCTTGGGTTCATAGATGATGGAGTTGATGAATACGGTTCCCCTCTGATGAGACGGGAAGGCCCCTAACTCCCTACCCGACAAGAAAGATCTTCAATTGCGTAGTGGAACGGAGCAACCAGCAGTCGGAATACGGAAAAAAAGAGAAAGCACCCCCGATGAATGCTTTCTCTGGGTATCTTCTACCGGAAAAGTGTCCTTAACGTCCTTCCCAAACGGCAGGGATTCTTAAGGGGGCGCGAGCCCCCTTAAGCGCACTTTTGGTGACTTTTCCTGCGAGGGAAAAGTCACCAGGGGACAGCAGGGACCGAAGGTCCCTACCATGCCCCGGTGGGGGCGGAGCCCCCTTACACTGGGTTAATATCGATAAAAGGAACCCCTTTTTTCATGGCATATTGCAATGTCTGCCGCGTGCCCCCGGCGGTGCCGTCGTAGACGGCGATGACGAGGGCACAATGATCGACCATGTATCGGTTCCGCCGCTGCATACATCCGGGGGTGTACTGCTCCTGGACCACGGTCTCCAGGTCGCAGGCGTCCAGGATGGCCTGCCAGCGGGCCCGGTCCTCCCGTGGCCAGCCGCTGGCCTGGCTCAGGCAGGGGATAGCCGCCTCCAAGACCACGTCGCCCTTCTCCTGCCGCAGCGCCAGGACCAGCTCCGCACAGTAGAGGTCGCTGCCCCGGGCCATGCCACAGATGAAGTGGCGCATCCCTTCGTCGTAGGCCGTGCGGATCACGTCGTCCAGCCTGCGCTTCAGCGCCGCGCAGCGGGGGTCCGACTCGTCGGTGCCCCAAGGCAGCTTCTCGGGCCGGTGGCCCGTAAAGCAGCAGATGGTCCGCTTGTCGATCATCCGCCCCGCCTCCTTTCCAACAGAGACAAAATACCGGCACGGCGTTTCCGTTCCCCGCAGGGGAGGGAGCGCCGTGCCGGTACCGCTGAAAGGGGTCAGGCCATGGCCCCCAGAAGCTTGTAGAGCAAGCGGTACAGTTCCCCGAACTCAGCGGAGTCCAGAGGCACGGAGGCGCCCATCTGCTCCGGGACCCGGAGCGCCCGCTCCCGAAGCGCCATGCCTTCCGGAGTCAGCTCCCCCATCAGCACCCGTTCGTCCTCGTTGCTGTGGTAGCGCCGGACATAGCCTTTGGCCTCCAGGCTCTTCAGCACAGGAGTCAAAGTGCCCGAGTCCAGGAACAGCCGCTCCCCCAGTTCCTTGGCGCTAATGCGCCCGTGCTCCCAGAATACCATCATGGCGATGTACTGGGTGTACGTCAGGGACAGCTCGTCCAGATAGGGTCGATACTTTTTGATTACTTCTCTGGAACAGGCGTATAAAGGAAAGCAGAGCTGGTTCTCCAGCTTCAGCGTCTCGTAAGCAGACTGTGTCATCGGTTACCTCCTACAGGGTGGACTGTTCAAAAGTATAACACATTTCGTCTCCCTGGGCAAGGGTCCGAAGGGGTTTTTCAAGCAGAATTTTTAGAAACAGGGGGGTAGGGGGCGGCAGCCCCACAGTGCCAATCAGTAGGGGCCTCCGGCCCCTACCACCTTTTTACTAGCCGCAACTCCGTTGCGCACCCTGGGTTACTTTTTGTGCAAACAAAAAGTAACCAAAAAGTTGCTTAAGGGGCTGGGGCCCCTTAAGAATCCCTGGGGAGGACGGTTAAGGGCAGATGGGGGTTGGGTAGGAGCCAGAGAAAGCATTCATCGGGACTGCGGTGTTGGTTTTCCGTATTCTTACTGCTGGTTGCTCCGTTCCACTACGCAATTGATGGCGCGGTGCTATTCGGGTGCGTGTCGAAACATTTGTCTTTTGCGTAGTGGAACGGAGCAACCAGCAGTCGGACAAGCACAAAACGACCAACGCACCCAATGGACCCCTGCACCAGCGCTTCGCTCTCCTTGAGGACATACTCGCTGTAGCCGCTTCGCCTCATACACAGGACCCGGCCCGGTTTAGACCAAACCAGCCAAAGGTGGAGCGCAAAACAAAAATAAAAAATGAGGAAAGATTTTTAAGAAAACCTTGGTTTTCTTAAATGCCCTTTTGGGCACTTTTCCGGCACGGGAAAAGTACCCAGGGGACAGCAGGGACCAGAGTTCCCTACCCAGACCTATAGGGGGCGGAGCCCCCTGCACAGTCCCTAGGGCCAGGAAGCCCCGCCTCCGGCTGTGCCGAAGGCACATCCGGCAAAAATTCCGTCATGGTGTCCCAATACCGTTTCGGCATATGGGTCTGGCGGAGCTTGGCGTTGTGCCGCTCACGAATCTCCACCGTGTCATAAAACCGCTTCCAGAGCCGCCGGTACTGGGCTTCCTCCGCCGACGGCGCGGCCATTTTGAAATCCTCCATGGGCAGGATGGCCCACTGGCCCGGCTTGTGGACCAAAGCCTCCTTATGGCAGCGGTCGTAAAGTAAAAACACTTCATTGTACATCCGGTCGCAGAAGTGGGGGCGGAGCAGGGGAAGCACCCGGTTTTTGGGCTTGATCTCCCCGGCCAGCATCCCCTCGAACTCGGAGAACCGCACGAAGCCCCGGAGCAGCTGGACCTCGCCGTCCAGGTGGCGGACGGCCTTCAGCAGGGGCAGCACGGCGTCGTCGCTGAGCTGCCGGAGCAGGGGACGGCCCACGTCGTAGAGGGCGCGGATGAAGCGGTAGAGAATCATGTCCCTGTCCGGGGCGCAGGTCAGAAAGCCCTTGACCACCAGCTCCTGGGCGTAGGGGTCGATCCTGGCCAGGCTCGACAGCACCCGCTGGGCATGGCGGAGGTCGGTCCCCACCCACCGGGCGGGGAACAGGGATTGGACCAGGTGGTCCTGGTCCTGGAACTGGAGCGGTATCTCTTTGTAGACATAGCTGTCAAAGACGCAGCAGAGGAACCCTTCCAGGGTGCCATCATAGCGGTAAATCATTTTTCTCCCTCCGGGGGCGTGGGAGCGTAGCCCCACAATGCTGTCCGTAGGGGCCTCCGGCCCCTACCACCTCTTAATCTTTCTTTCAGTGCTTGCCAGCACCCTGGGGTACTTTTCCCACGCGGGAAAAGTACCCAAAAGGGCGCCAGCCCGTAGGGCTGGACCTCTAACTAATTTTTGTTAAGGGTAGATGGATGGTGAAACTAGTAGTCAGGGAAAGCATTCATCGGTGGTGCGGCTTTGTTTTTCCGTAGTCTTACTGCTGGTTGCTCCGTTCTACTACGCAATTGAGGGCGCGGTGCTTGTCGAGTCCGTAGACAGAAATCTGTCCTGTGCGTAGTGGAGCGGAGCAGAATGCAGTTGGACTACGGAAACCGACCAACGCACCCAATGAGTCCCCGCACCAGCGCTTCACTCTCCTTGAGGACATACTCCTTGTAGCCGCAACATCCCTATACACGGGAGCAAGAACAGTTTAGACAGGACAGACCAAAGGTGGAGCGCAAAACAAAAATGAGGAAAAATTTTTAAGAAAACCTCGGTTTTCTTAAATGCACTTTTGGTTACTTTTCCTGCAAGGGAAAAGTAACCCAGGGGCGCACCCATCGGGGGTGCAGATCAATCCCGGTGGAGGGCGGAGCCCCCACACCCCCTCAGAACAGCGATAGCTGTTCCATCTCCGCTACCGGCAGAGAAGCCTTCTCTACTGCCAGTAGGTTCCGCAAAATGCCGTCCTGAGAGAGCTTCAACCCGTAAGCTGTTTTGCCTTTACAGACGATGAAATACTGCGCCCGCTTCATGACGACCCCCAGCTTTTTCAAGTCCTCCGGCTCCAGACGCCGCGCCCGGCGGGCGTATAGGATCCGGTCCACCGACACCGTTCCCATCCCAGGCACCCGCAGCAGCTCCTCCCGGCTGGCGGTGTTCACCTCCACCGGGAAGAACGCCGGGTGCCGCAGCGCCCAGCAGCATTTGGGGTCCAGCCGGGGGTCAAAATTCGGCGCGTCGTCGTCCAGCAGCTCCTCCGCCCGGAAGCCGTAGAACCGCAGCAGCCAGTCCGCCTGGTACAGCCGGTGCTCCCGCAGCAGCGGCGGCTTGCTGTCCAGCGACGGCAGCAGGCTATTCTCCACCACCGGAACATAGGCCGAGTAGAACACCCGCTTCAGCCGGTAGCGGTCGTACAGCGACTGGGTCAGCGCCAGGATGTGCCGGTCCGTGTCCGCAGTGGCCCCCACGATCATCTGGGTGCTCTGTCCCGCAGGGGCGAACTGGGGGGCGTGGCGGTACTTCACCAGCTCCTCCTTGTTCTCCCGCAGCGTGCTGGTGATGAGGCCCATGGGGCGGAAGATGGCCTTCCGGGTCTTGTTGGGGGCCAGGGCGGTGAGGCCCTGCTCCGAGGGCAGCTCGATGTTCACGCTGAGCCGGTCCGCCAGCAGCCCCAGCCGGGTCACCAGCTCCGGCGACGTGCCGGGGATGGTCTTGGCGTGGATGTACCCGTTGAACCGATAGCGGTCCCGCAGGAGCTCCAGGCAGCGGATCATCCGCTCCGTGGTGTAGTCCGGGCTCACCAGGACCCCGGAGGACAGGAACAGGCCCTCGATGTAGTTGCGGCGGTAGAACTGGATGGTCAGGTCCGCCAGCTCCTCTGGCGTGAACGCCGCCCGCCGGGTGTCGTTGGAGCAGCGGTTGACGCAGTACTTGCAGTCGTAGACGCACCAGTTGGTCATCAGCACCTTCAGCAGCGTCACGCACCGCCCGTCGCCGGAGAAGGTGTGGCAGCACCCCACAATGGAGGAGGACGTGTTCCCGATGTAGCCGTTGCGGTGCCCCCGCCGGGCCCCGCTGGAGGTACAGGCCGCGTCGTACTTCGCCGCGTCCGTAAGGATCGTCAGTTTTTCCATGACATCCATGGCGAACACTTCTTTCTCTTTCAAAAACGAATGTTCTGATATTTCTATAATAGAACATTTATTCTGATTTGTCAATAGGGAAATTGCTTTATCTTGGATGGGGGGCAGGGGGCCTCCGGCCCCCACCGGGATGGTAGGCACCCCCGGGCGGGGTGCGCCCCTGGGGTACTTTTCCCTCGCAGGAAAAGTACCCAAAAGTGCGCTTAAGGGGGCTTTCGCCCCCTTAAGGATCCCTCGGGGATGACGGTTAAGGACAGTCGGGATGGTTGAACTAGCGGCCAGAGAAGGCATTCATCGGGGGTGCCGGTTTGTTTTTGCCGTAGTCGATACTACTGGTTGCTCCGTTCCACTACGCAATTATCAATGTTTCTTGTCGGGCCGTATACGAAACATTTCTCTTTTGCGTAGTGGAACGGAGCAGGACGCAGTCGGTCCAGAGCCGTATACGGAAATCCTTCAATTGCGTAGTGGAACGGAGCAACCAGTAGTAGGTCAACGGACAAACCGACCAACGCACCCAATGTGTCCGTGCACCAGCGCTTCACTCTCCTTGAGGACATACTCACAACAGCCGCAACGCCTCATACACGGGAGCAAGAACGGTTTAGACCAAACCAACCAAAGGTGGAGCGCAAAACAAATAAAATAATGAGGAAAGATCCTCAAGAAAACCTCGGTTTTCTTGAGCGCACTTTTGGTGACTTTTCCTGCGAGGGAAAAGTCACCAGGGGAGCGGGGCACCGTCAGGGTGCAAAAAAACCGCCCCGGGGGCGGAGCCCCCAAGGCAGTCTTGGATGATTACGCGGGATTACAGGATAATCAGCTGTTTGGGCGCTTCCATAATGGAGACGCTCTCTTTTTCGCCAATGATCATCACGTCC